>JBDKRC010000101.1:0-14522 GCA_039683575.1 Armatimonadia bacterium
GGCGACATCGGCCAGATCGAGCGCATCGACACCGCCAGCAAGAGCCTCGTGGTGCAGTTTGACCTGGGCCCGGTCGTGTACCAGTTCTCCGAACTCGACGAACTGGAACTCGCCTACGCCCTGACGGTCCACAAGTCCCAGGGCAGCGAGTATCCGGCGGTGGTCATGGTCATGCACAGCACGCACTACATCATGCTCAAGCGCAATCTCTTCTACACGGCCCTGACCCGTGCCGAAAAGCTTGCGATAATCATCGGCGACCGCAAGGGCGTATGGAAGGCCGTCCGCACCGCCGACGAGAATGAACGCTACACGCGCCTTGCAGAGCGCCTCCAGGGGCACTTGCCCCACGAGCCAATCCAGGAGCACCTGCCGCTGTAGGCTTGCTGTTTCTCGCCGGAAGCCGGCGCGACCTAAATGGGGGATGCGAATCTATGAGAATTGTCATGCGCACAAAGGGAAACGGTGAGTGGCGGCCGATGAATTCGGTCGCCTTCGCGATGGAGACTGAGCTTCAGGAGCTGCTGGCAGAGTCGCCTTCACTGCTTCCATTGGCGGAGGAGGCCCCGGGGAGCGCGCCGCCGGTGGTCGCAGTGAGGGAGTTCGGACTGCCGGGTTCGGGGCAGAGCGACATCATTGCCTTCAGCGCCGAAGGCGACATCACGATCATTGAGTGCAAACTGGCAACAAACGCTGAGGCCAAGCGTAAAGTGATCGGGCAGGTGCTGGAGTACGCGGCGTTCCTCTGGCAGATGAGCTATGAGGATGTTGACCGTCAGGTCAGTCAGCGATTGGGCCAGAGTCTCGCGGAAGCTGTGGCCAAGGCCGCTCCCGGCCCGGCTTGGGATGAGGAGACCTTCCGCCAAAACGTAAACAGCGCACTCTTGGAGGGCGCTTTCAATCTCGTGATTGCAGTTGACGGCATCAACGAGGAACTCGCCCGTATCATCGAGTACGTAAACTCGCGCGGCAGAGCAGGCTTTGCTCTGAGCGCGCTGGAGATGCGCCTATTCAGCACCGATCAGGTGGAGATACTGGTTCCACACCTTTACGGCGTCGATGTCCAGCAGGCGGAAGAAGTCTCGCGGGGACACAAGCGATGGACTGAAGATGAGTTTCTGGAGGCACTCCGGCAAGGACTCGCTGAAAACACGGTTAAGACTATCGAGAGCCTGCTCGAATGGTCTCATCAGAATGCCGATCGCGTCGTCCACGGCAACGGGAAGCAAACGGGTTCGGCCACCTTCCACTACCTCAGCAACGGAACTACAGTCTCTGTCTTCAGCCTCTTGACCGACGGCAAGCTGTGGATCAACTTCGGCTACCTATCTCAGGCCGTCCCGGATCACGTTGAACAATTTCGTCAGGCGCTCACGACGATAGACACCCTGAAGGACTTGCCGAAGGACCTCACCAAATTCCCTCTCCGCGACATCGCAACAATCTTCCCGCCAAACTCTGATGCGCTCCAACAGTTCAAAGATGCCGTCCTCCAACTAGGCCGTGCCGTCCATGCTGATGCCGCCGCTCCGGCGGTTTCCGAAACCTGAACCCTGATCCCTGAAACCTGGTACCTGCCTTATGTGTGTCCTAGCTGCCTATCTCGGCCCCGAACCTGCCGCTCCTATCCTCCTCGGCATGCTCGCCCGCATCGAGGGCCTCGGCGGAGGCTACTATACCGGCGTCGCAACCGTCTCTGACGGGACGCTGCGCTATGAGAAGATCGTTGGCGACGTCGCCGCCCTGCGCACGCAGACGGGGGCCGAGAGCCTCCCCGGCAATATCGGCATCGCCCACAGCCGCACGCCCAGCGGCGGCGGCCGCGAGTGGGGCCATCCCTTCATCGGCAACGCGGGCAACTTCGCCTACGTCGCCAATGGCGCGATGGGGAAGTTTGACGGCGAGACTGACTTCACGGCCGCCGGCAACGAACTACTCGCGCATGACTATGAGTTCCGCTCCGCGGTGCCGGAGGCCGTTGGCAAGTACCCCATGCTGAGCGACAACAACTCGGTACACTTCAGCGAGATCATGTGCCTGCTGATCGAGGACGCGCTACAAAGACAGGGCGACTTGGTCGAGGCGGCTCATCTCGTGTTCGACGAGTGGCCCTCCGAGATCGTGGCGCTGTGCTTGCAGGCGGAGAGCGACGATCACTTTGTGGCCGCCCGCGTCAACCAGCCGCTCGTAATCGGGCGCAGCCATGAGGCGGTCTACGCCGCCACCACCAGCCTCGCCTTCCCCGCCGGGACGATCTGGCAGATGCCCATGCCGCCCAACACCGCGGCCGCCATCTCGCATGAGAACGTGGACCTCTATCCCTTCAAGCCGACGGCCAAACCCGTCGCCGACTTCCCCGCGACGACCGATGTCATGAACACCCTCCTGCCCGCGCTATGGGAGGGCCCACAGAGTATCGGCGGGCTGTGCAAGCTGACCGAGACACTCTGGCCCGAGGGTTTTCTGGCGCAGTCGGCGATGCTGGTGTATCAATTCGTGGCGGGGCTGGTGAGCGCTGGGCAGGCCGAACTCGTGACCGAGACCGTGCCGGGGATGTTCGACCAGGGCACGGCGCCGCGGACGAAGGTGCTGTGGATTCAGCAGTAGACAACCTTGCGGCAGGTGAAGATCATGCAGCGTCTCGCTCTTTTGATCGTGTCCAGCCTGATCGTCGGAGGCCTCGCCATGGCACAGGAAGCGCCCTTCATCGCCCCGCCGCTCCCCCAGAACCTTGACCAGATCGGCAAGAACATCCAGCGCACCATGACGCTGCTGGCCTCCAGTACGCCCGAGAAGCGTAACAAGGTGCGGATACTGTTCTACGGGCAGTCCGTCACCGCCGGCCCGTGGACCTATGCCCTCGCCGAAGACATAAAGAAAGCCTACCCCAACGCCGACCTCCTGATTGAGAACCGCGCCATCGGCGGCTATGAGGCCCCCTCCCTCATCCAGACGGCCGACTATGACCTCTACCCCTTCTATCCGGACTTGCTCATCTTTCACGTCTGGGGCGGAGTGAAGACTGGCGAGCAGGAAGAGATCATCCGCCGCGTCCGCCAGCGCACCACCGCCGAGATCCTGATCTGGACCACGCACTTCCGCTGGCCCAAGGACGCGGCGCGCGACGCTTCGTGGGACGACCCCGCCGTGCAGGCCATCACCGCCTCCGACGAAGAGCGCGTGGCGCTGTACCGCTCCATTGCACCCAAGTACGGCATCGAGATCGCCGAGGTTCGCGAGGCGCTGCGGCAGTATCTCAAGGACAACAACCTCTATCCCAAGGACACCCTCGCCGACAGCGTCCACCCCAACAAGCTCGGCAACTTCCTGCTGCAGTCCCTCGTGCGGCCCTACCTGCGCTATGACCCCAAGTTCTCGCAGGACCCGTGGAAGGACCTCGTCAAGGAGATTCCCGCCACCGACCCGCGCGTTGAGCGCAAGGCCGACGGGAGCCTCAAGCTCACCTTCGAGGGCAACCGCATCGACCTCATCGCCGCCCATGCCGAGGGCCCTCGCGGGACCGCACGGGTGCTCATCGATGGCAAGGCTCCGTCGCAGTTCCCCGAACTCTACTACCACTGCCGCCCCACCGCCGCCCCGCACGTGTGGTGGCCGGCGGTCAACAAGATCGGCTTTGAGAAGACCCCGCTGCTGGAGAAGTGGACGCTCAAGATCACCGAATGCGACCCCGAGAAGAACATCCTCAAGTACACGGTCAGCGGCTCGATCACCGGCCCTGACGGCGAGGGTGACCAGACCCAGCGCTTCGTGTCCAACTCCGGCCGCGTGGTCATCGAACCGGGCAAGTTCGGGGTCTGCGGCGCGCTCAAATACAAGAAGCTGCCGCTCCCCGACGACTACCTCGTCACCTGGGAGACCAAGCCGCTATTCGTGGACACCTACCAGGCTCCCGAGACGCCCGACAAGTCCCGCGAATACCCGACCACACTGGCGCAGGGCCTCAGCAACGGGACGCACACCGTCGAGATCATACCCAACGGCGACGGCCCGGTGCCGGTAGCCGCCTTCCGCGCCTACCGCCCGCCGCTGGCGGTGGACGCACCGAAATAGCCTGTAAATCGCGTAGCGCGGGCGTCTCGCCCGCATCTGGAGACGAACCATGCCCGACAAGCCCCTGATCCGCAAGCTCGGCACCCTGGAATGCGACCTCGTCGAGGCCACTCCCGTGGTCTTCCACGACAAGCTCTACCGCTTTGAGTACGTCCGCCAGCAGTACCGCCCCAACCAGACCGGCGACTCCTACTTCCGCTTTGTTGACGTCGCGGCTGGCACGCCCACCGCTGCCTTCGCGCCTGGCTACCACCTCGGCAGCGCCTATGCCGAGGGTGACACCATCTGGGCCTTTGGCGTGAACATCTGGGACGGCGAGGAAATCCGCGTCTTTTGGTCCCATGACCTCGAGACGTGGGACTCCCAGACCGCCTTGCACCTCCCCGGCTGGGGTCTCTTCAACACCAGCGTCTGCAAGGGGCCCGATGGCTACGTCATGGCCTTCGAGGTGGGTAAGGCGCCCTTCGACATCGGCAGGCCCTTCACCAACTACTTCGCCACCTCCCTGGACCTCAGACAGTGGCAGGTCCTCCCGCCGGAGGAGTATGTCTTCGCCAAAGACCGCTACACTGCGTGCCCGACGATTCGCTACCTCAGCGACGGCCAGTACTACATGCTCTACCTCGAGACCCTCCCGGGGCCCGAGTACGTGATGTACATGGCTCGCACGCCGGACCTGAAGACCTGGGAACTGAGCCCCAAGAACCCGGTGCTGGCGCACTCCGCCGGTGACAAGCTCATCGCCAACCGCAACCTGTGCTGCGCCGACCTCAAGCACATCGAAGCCGCCCAGAACCGCAACAACTCGGACATGGACCTATGCGAGTTCGAGGGCCGCACCATCATCTACTACGCGTGGGGGAACCAGGTAGGGACGGAGTTTCTCGCCGAAGCCGTCTATGACGGGCCGCTGGACGAGTTCATGAGGGGGTTCTTCGACTAAGGAAGGCTACGATGAAGCTATGGCTACTGGCACTCTCTGTCGTCGCAGTCTCGGCCGCCTGCGCCGCTCCCGTCGCCTTCTGGGCCTCAAGCCCGGTCGGCCCGGATGAAACCGTACTCCTGATGGGCGGCAACTGGGGCGACGCCCCCGTGGTTGAGTTAGCGCCGCTCTCGGGCCCTCTGGCTGTCCCGGCGGTGTTCACCCAGCCCCCGACCCTCGGGCAGTGGAAGCAGTTCAAACCCCTACAGATCACGCCTAACGCCCTGAAGTTCATCTGGCCCATCGAGCACGCTGCCCCTGGCGTCTACGCCTGCCGCGTCCGCTCCGGCGCCCAAGTCTCTCCCCAGATCCTCCTGAACGCCCCTGACCCATGGTGGCTGCAGGGTGACGAGGGCGGGGCAGCCACTCCCAGCGGATGGGTGCGGGTGTTCGGCCGGTGTGTGAGCATGTCCGCAAAGGCGGTCCTCGCACTGCGCGATGCCGCCGGCAAGCTCACCCCACTGGCCGACCTGAAGGGCGATCAATGGAACCTGCGTGCGCGGCTACCAGCCAGTCTCCCTGCCGGAGAATATGAAGTCCTCCTGAGCAGCGGCTGGGGCACCGCCACCGCCGGCAAGCTCACCGTCATCCCGCCGGTCAAGTGGAAGACCGACGTCTTCAACCTCGCCGACTTCGGCACCGACCCCACCACGGCCATGCAGGCCGCTCTCGCCAAAGCCGCGGAAGATGGTGGCGGGGTGGTCTACATCCCCCGTGGCCGCTACCAGATCAAGGAATCTCTGACCATCCCGCCCGGCACGACCCTGCGCGGCGAAGGAATGGCACTCGTTTCCCTGTACTGGCCTGATTTCGAGACCCCCCCTGACGCGCTGATTGTCGCCAACGACTGCGCGATCGAGAATCTCACCCTTTATTGCCAGAATCACCGCGTGGTGATTCGTAACGATCCGGAATCCGAGCGCCTCCGCGTGAACAAGGTCCGCATTCGCGCCAACGCCTTCTTCATGTTCGGGGAACCCGGCGCGCCCTTCCGCGGCAAAAACCCGCCCCCGAAGATGATGGACGGCCATGTCTTCCGCCTTTCCGGCCGAAACTACCAGATAACGGACTGCGACCTCTGGGGCTCCGGCGCGGTCTTCAGCATCGACCCCCACCGCTTCACCGGCACCAAGGGCCCCTGGCACGGCGTGATCAGCGGCAACACCGTCGCCTACGGCTCGACCTCGCATGTCTTCGAGAACCTCGATGGCCTCGTCTACGAGCATAACGACGTGCGCGGACGCGGCACCAGCGCGGGCGGCAATGGCATCAACACCTTCTGGAACAACTTCTCCCGCAACCTCTACTACGCCAACAACGTGATCCACGACATGTATGGTCTCGACCGCGAGATGATGACCCTCGACGCCGGGGGCGGGGCGTATTTCGGCAAAATCGCCGCTGTTGACGGCAACAAGCTCACCCTCGCCGCCGATCCTACCTACAAGGACTACGCGCCCACTCCGCACACCGACTGGAGCGGGGCGGCGTTCATGATCCTCGACGGCACCGGCGCCGGGCAATACCGCCTTGTCACCAGGAACGAAGGCCGTCAGTGGGAGGTAGACAAGCCGTTCGACCTCCCGCCTGACGCGAATTCGCTCATCTCCATCGCTCCCCATCGTGGGCGGCACCTCTTCGTTAACAATCGCTTCGAAGACGGCGGCGCGTTCCAACTTTACGGTGCGGCGCTTGACACCATCGTTGCCGGAAACAAGGGCGCCCGCATGGACGGTTTCTTCGCCTGGGGGCTCAATCCCCATGACTGGGGCTGGCAACCGTGCTTCAACTGCCAGTTCCTCGACAATGAGATCACAGAGGGCAATGGCTACAGCTACCGCAGCGCCTTCCTGGGGGCAGTGACCGGCAACAACAACGAGCTCTACCCCGGTCCCCTCGCCCGCGCCATAATCCTTCGCCGCAACGTGCTGCAAAGCAACGCCCGCCTCCGCTTCGGCGGCACGATCAGCGATGCCCTCGCCGAGAACTGTGTCGTGAAGAACAACGAGATCGGCGTAGACATCCGCGCCGCGGCCAACGGGGTGCTTTTCCGCAACAACAAGTTCGAGAATGTCACGACGCCGTATTCAGGTGATGGTGTCGAGAAGGCCATGATCATTCCGGCGCCGAAGTAGCGCCCGTTGCGCGTGGGGACGAAATTCCGTGGCGGACATCTCGCCCACTCATATCTTCGCAGGACGGGCATCTCGCCCGTCTCCCAACCTCGCGTAGTGCGGGCGTCCCGCCCGCTCTCGCCCAGGAGCTTCAGATGAGACCCGAAACCGGAGACAAGACCATCAACGTAACCGTAGACGACGTCGCCGCCGGAGTGCGCTCCGTGGGCATCGGCCCCGGCGACCTCGTGATGTTCCATAGCTCGCTTTCCAGCCTCGGCCACGTCGTTGGCGGCCCCAACACGGTCATCGACGGCTTCCTGAAGGCCGTCGCCCCCGATGGCACCGTCGCTGTGCCGACGCTATGGTGGAATGGCACCCAGGACCTCAAGGACTGGGACTATGACAACTCCCCGTCGTATCCGGGCATCATCACCGAGACCTTCCGCCAGCGGCCGGACAGCATCCGCAGCAACAATCCCACCCACTCCGTCTCGGCCATAGGCCCCCGCGCCGCCGAACTCACCGCCGATCACGGCAAGTGGGGCCTGCGCCCCTGCATGTACGGCGATGGTGCCTTCGCCGAGGCGAGCCCGTGGGAGCGGTTCTACCTCTGGGATGCGCACTACTGCTTCCTCGGTGTTGACTTCACGGTCAACACCATGGGCCACTACTGCCAGTGCCGCCTGATCGAGTGGGCCCTCGAGCAGGCCCCGCCGGAAAAGCACGACGACCTGCTCTCGCGCATCTCACGCTGGCAGAGCATCGTGGACTACTACGAAGCCAGCCGCGAGAATCCCCCGCGCACGCTCCAGTTCGTGTGGCCGAGCTTCAGCTTCAAAGACATGGGCGAGCACCTCGCCAGCCTGGGTCTCGTCCGTTTCGGCAAGATCGGCTCGGCCACGATCCGCGCCATCTCCGCGCACAAGATGGTGGACACCATCATGGCCACCATCATCGCCGAACCGGACAAGTGGCTGGTGGAGCACTTCCGCCCCTGGTGGCACGAAGCCGTCGGCAACTAAGGCCACGCGGTAGGCCCCGACCTCAACGCGTGGAACCTATGAATGTACGCGTGGCAGGCACACTCCGTGTGCCGGAACCTGTGATCGCAACTGGATCCGGCACACGGAGTGTGCCTGCCACGCGACCAGATGCCTCTGTACCGACTCCCCAGGAAGAGAGCGACCATCCATGTCCAGGCGCCTCTGGCTCGACACCCACATCCACGTCAGCGCCACCAACTCCGACGGTAGCCACCGCGACAACCTCGTCAAAGACCTTCTCGCGATGCTCGACGGCGATGGCGATGATCTTCGCCTTGTGATCAGCCCCGACGGTGCAGAGATGGCGCGGGTGAAGACCGACCCCGACGGGCAGCTCGACGGCGCGCGCTTCATCAAAAGCGTAGTTGATGGCGCCCCCGGCCGCGTCCTCGGCGCTTGCATGGTCAACCCCAACTACTTCGACGAGGCCAACCGCACCATGGACCTGTGCTTCGGGGAGTGGGGTTTCGTCCTGCTGGGGGAGATGCTGCAGTACATGATGGACTATAAGATGAACAGCGATCCGGTGGAGAAGCTCGTCCGCCGCGCCGCCAATGAGTTTGGCGTTCCCGTGCAGGTCCACATCTCCACCTCCCTGCCCTTCAGGGACAACGCCGGTTGGGGGATGGAGCACCTTGAGGACCTGCTGGGTCTTGCCCAGCGCGTTCCCGAGGCCAACTACATTCTCGCCCACTTCGTCGGCATGCCCGACGACCCGCCGGTGGTGGACCAGTACCTCGACCGCCTCGATCAGGAGTTCAGCACCTGGCCTGACAACTTCTACGCCGAAATTCGCGACTTCAACTCCCCCGGCGTGCGCAGCCTCCTCGCTCGCGTGCCTCACAACCGCATCATCGCCGGGACCGACTGGGTCACCCGCGTCGGGCCGCCTTTCCTGCCCTACGGCTGCATCTTCGGCGTGAAGACCGAGGACGAGAACCCGTATCCCCCTCGTGTCGCAACGATGGTCAAGTTCCTGCGCGAAGCGGGCGCCAGTGAGGAGACGATCGACCTCATCGGCAGCCGCAATGCTCTCGAACTGCTACCTCTGGGATAGTCTCCCAAGTCTGTAACAGTATCGGATTATCTTGACTGGAACCTGGCAATCTCCATGGGTGTTGTACTACTTGTGGCGGTTGGTTGGCTGGATTGTGGTCGTGTAGTATTTACGACCGCAGACGCAATTTCGCCGCATTTTGGCCTGGGCGAGGACGGTATTGTCACATTATCACCCGCTTCTGTGCGGGTGACACAATCCAATCACGCTAAAGCAACGATTTTGTAGCTAAGTTGACATCCCTGTCATGGCTGTGCTACCATCGCCTTGTTGTCTGCCGATAGTAGAGCAGTAGAAAGCGTACCCCGTCGTGGGAGCCCCCCTGTGCCTCCCACCAGTCGCCCAATTACCAGCCCTGTCTGAGCACGCACATCACCCCGCACGATTTCACGTCGCGCCGCACGACACCAAGCGGCAGATTCCTGGAGGTCTCAGATGAGTCGTCGAAAATGGTCCCGGGACAAGATCATTGAGAACATTAAGCAACTGCAGGCGGACGGTCATTCGCTCAGCACCCGCAGCATGGCCGAGCTTGGCTATAGCGGAATGGTGACCACGTCTTACAAGCCGGAGTATTTCGGCAGTTGGCGCAACGCGATCGTGGCCGCGGGCTACGATCCGAAGGACGTCTGCCGCCGCAAGCGCAAGTGGACCCGGGAGCGCATTCTCGGCCACATCCAGGAACTCCACAAGGCCGGGGAGGACCTCTCGCACAGCGCCGCCAAGCGGGACCACCAGTATCTGGTCGTTGTCGCCATCAACAACCGCTTCTTCGGCAGTTGGCGCGAGGCCGTCGAGGCCGCCGGGATCAACTATGAGGAAGTCAGCAAGCACGAGTACTGGAGCAAGGACCGGATCAGCGACCGCATTCGCGAGCTACACGACGCCGGCGAGTCGCTCAGTCACGAGGATGCCAAGCGCTATCACGGCGCCCTGGTCTCCGCCGCCAGCAGCCCCCGGTACTTTGGCAGTTGGGGCGCCGCAGTCCGTGCGGCAGGCCTGAACTATGACAGCATTCGCAAGATCAACCGCTGGACCCGCGACAAGATCATCAACACCATCAACGAACTGCACCAGCAGGGCGAATCGGTAAGCAACAGCAACATGCGCCGCCTTGGCTATCGCGGCATGATGGAAGCCGCCACCCGCGACGAAAACTTCGGCTCATGGGCCGAGGCCGTGCAGGCTGCCGGCCTTGATTACGAAGACGTGCGTAAAGCGTAGCTAACCATGCAAAAAGGGGCAGCGCTTCCGGCTGCCCCTTTTTTGTGGCTGCCTCGGGCAGGGATGTTGCTCAGAAAGTCGAAGTAGTACCACATGGTCAGGATGCAGGTTACCAAGGTCGGATTGGACCCCAGGCGCGTGCCGTTCGTGCTGCTGAGCGACGAAGGAGGCCGGCGTATGCTGCCGATCTGGATCGGCGCCTTCGAGGCCAACGCCATCGCCACCGAACTGCAGGGCAAGACCTTCCCGCGCCCTCTCACCCACGATCTCCTGTGTTCAGTCGTGACTCGCCTGGGTTTTGAGATTGCCGAAGTCAGCGTCACCAGGATCGAGGACAGCACCTACTATGCCCTCCTCCACCTGCGCTGTGGTGCCCATACCGTCGAAATCGACTGCCGGCCCAGTGACGCGATCGCTATCTCTCTCCGCTGCGGCGCACCTATTTTCGTCGCCGAAGAGGTATTGGAGCTTCACGAGGCCAATGAAGAGGTAGAGCGCTTCAGGGACCTCCTGCAGGGGATCGAGCCAGAGCTGGGGGAGAGCGATCTGGACCTCCCGCCCGAACCTGACGCTTGAAACCTACCGCGCGGAAAACGTATACTATGAAGTCGGCCTCAGCCCTGGCCCGCTGCCAGGGCTTATTTGCCTGCATCCATTAAAGCCCCGGCGGGCAGCAGGGACGACGGCAGCCAAACTGGAGGAGATTAAGTGACGAGATCGAGTCGACTGCTCATCTACGGAATGGGGATCATCTTTGCCCTCATTCTGCTACAAAAAGCCTTCATCATGTACACCGACTACCTTTGGTACCAGTCACTGGGCCAGGTGTTGGTGTTCACGAAGATCCTCGGCACCCGTTGCGTGCTCGGCCTGCTTGTGGGCGGGGTCTTCTTTGCCTGGCTTTACAGCAACCTCCGGTACGCTCGCAAGCCCCTGCCGTCGGACCTCAAGCTCATCGGCAAGCGCCTGCTGCCCGAGGAAGAGCGCGAGCAGATCGAAGCCTATGCTGACAAGGCGCTTCTGGTCTTCGCGGTTACCGGCGCGGTCATGGCCGGCATCGTCGCTTCCGGCCGCTGGCTGCAGTGGATGCAGCTCCGCAACGGCGGCTCCTTCGGCGAGACCGATGCCCTGTTCGGCAAGGACCTCGGCTTCTACGTCTTTGACCTCAGCTTCCTCAACTTCGTCTGGCAGTCCCTCTTCTTCGCGGTAGTCATCACTTTCATATCCGCGGCCATCGTGCACATCTACCAGGAGTCGGTGCGCCTCGTCGGCAACACGGTCCACGCCGTGCCGCAGGCCAAAACCCACCTCCTCGGCCTGCTGGGCCTGGCTCTGCTCGTGAAGGCTTACGCCTACCGGCTCGCCCAGTACAACCTGCTCTACTCCAGCCGCGGCGAGGAATTCTTCGGTCCCTCCTATGCCGATGTTCATGGCCGCCTGCCCGTGCTCTACGTCCTGATCGCCGTCGCGCTCGTCGCCGGCCTGGTCATGTTCGTCAGCACCCGCTTGCGCAGCCTCAACGTCCCCATCGGCGCTCTCGCGGCGGTGCTCATCATCTCGCTGCTCGGCGGCTGGATCTACCCGGCGGCGCTGCAGCAGTTCGTGGTCAAGCCCAACCAGTTGACCATGGAGAGCAAGTACATCAGCAACAACATCAAGGCGACCCTGAAAGCCTACGGCCTGGACACGATCAGGGCCGAGCGCCACGTTGTGCGCGAAAACCTTGATCAGCAGGCCATCCGCAACAATCGCGCCACGATCGACAACATCCGCCTGTGGGACCACCGCCCGCTCGAGACGACTTTCCAGCAGACGCAGGCCCTGCGCAGCTACTACCGCTTCACCGACGTGGACGTAGACCGCTACCTGGTCAACGGCCAGGAGCGCCAGGTCATGCTTGCCGGTCGTCTGCTCGACCGTACCGGCCTCGTACGCCCCACCTGGGTCAACCAGCACCTGCTCTACACTCACGGCTATGGCCTCTGTCTCGCTCCGGTCAATGAGATCGTCGGCGACGGCTTGCCCAATTACTGGGTCAAAGACTTCCCGCCACAGTCAACCGCGCCGGAGTTGGCCGTCTCTCGGCCGCAGCTCTACTACTACACCAGCCGCCACCCGCGTCTGATCGAGTACATTTCGCCCCAGGAGCGCCCGCACGAGCCCGTGCAGCCCACGCAGCCCGCTGCCGGCCCCGGTGGCCCACCCGAGCCCGGAGCGCCCGGCCCTGCTGCCCAGGAGGCTGCTGCGCCCTCAAGCCCGGCCGGCCCCGGCACCTTCGGTCCGGACGTGCCGTACGTCATCGTCAACACCAAGGAAGCCGAGTTTGACTATCCGCGAGGCGATGAGGCCACAGTGGCTGGCGCTGCCACCGAGCAGTACAACGCGACCACCAGGTACGCTGGCAAAGGCGACGTCCAGCTTTCCAGCTTCTTCCGCCGCTTCTGCTTCTTCATGCGCTTCCGGCATCCGCAGATCATGCTGACGACGTCCATCACGCCCGAGAGCCGCATTCTCTTCAACCGTGGCCTGCCCGAGCGTCTGATGACCGTTGCTCCCATCATGGGCTACGATCCGGACCCCTATCTGGTTATCAACAAGGGCCAGCTCAAGTGGATCAGCGACGCCTACACTGCGACCAACATGTACCCCTATTCGGCCCGCGTGCCGTGGTTCGGGGCCAACTACGTCCGCAACTCGGTTAAGGTTGTCACCGATGCCTATGATGGCGTCCCCGAGTTCTACGTCATGCCGACTCTGCCCGGCCAGAAGCCCGATCCGGTCATCGAATGCTGGCAGCGCGTCTTCCCGACTCTGTTCAAAGACTACGCGCAGATGGACGAGGGCCTCAAGAAGCATCTCCGGTATCCGCAGCTCATGTTCCGCATCCAGGCCGAGATCTACGCCAAGTACCACATGGAAAACCCGCAGACGTTCTTCCAGAAGGAAGACATGTGGGCCATCCCGCCGGAGGTCTACGGCAAGGGTCGGCGTGATGTGGAATCCTTCTATGTCAACATGAAGCTTCCGACCGAGAAGCAGGGCGGCGAGGAATTCCTGCTGATGCAGCCGTTCGCGCTCGCCCGCCGCGAGGACAAAAACATGGTCTCGTGGATGGCCGCCCGCTGCGACGCCCCGAACTACGGTCAGCTTATCGTCTACGAATTCCCCAAGACCGCGCTGGTCCAGGGGCCGATGCAGGTCGAGTCACGCATCACACAGGATGCCGACATCTCCCAGCTCATCACCCTCTGGGGACAGGAAGGCTCGGACATCATCCGCGGCAACCTGCTCGTGATCCCGGTCGACGACGCGCTCCTCTACGTGGAGCCCTTCTACCTGCAGGCGCAGAACAACCCGCTGCCGCAGCTCAAGCTCGTGGTCGTCGCCTACGACGACCGCGTGGTGAACGCCCCGACCCTCAACGGTGCGCTGAACAAGCTCTTCGGCGAGGGCACCGCGCAAGCCACCGCGGCTGAGACTGAGGTCACGCTGTCGGCAACAGGTTCCATGCCGTCCGCCAACCTCAAGCAACTCCTCCAGCAGGCCGTCGCGCTGGATGCCGAAGCCCAGAAGGCCATGGCTCAGGGCGATCTGGCCACCTACCAGGCCAAGCAGCGCCAGCAGCAGCAACTGATACAGCGCGCGTTCCAAATGGCCAAGTAGCAGGAGCCGCTGCCACTACTGACGAACCTAAAGGGGCGACACCAACTCGGTGTCGCCCCTGTTGCCATCACCGCGGCCTGGGCCCAACCTCAAGCCGCGTAGTGCGGGCGTCTCGCCCGCTTCTTGTCGTACGAGCGGCTTGCATTCCCGCCGCATGGCCGCCGTCTGACCCCAAAGGGGTCACCGACCATAGCCAGGGGTGAAACCCATACGCGCTAACTTAGGTCCCAATTTCACTAGTAGGGCGGGCGGCTCGCCAGTAGTGCCTCACAAAAAACCTAGACACCTTAGCTGGGCCTTTGTGGGCTGCTCCCAGAGCCGTTCGCGCAGTTTTAGCCAGACATTTCTTAGACCGGTCACGCGGC
>JBDKRC010000102.1:0-25824 GCA_039683575.1 Armatimonadia bacterium
CTTGTTCCCCCCTGTACGAGCGATCACCGTGCGGACGCAGCGTCCGCCGCGCGACCTCACCGACCAACCCGCGGTCCGCCGCCTCACCCGATTCCCGATTCCCGATTCCCCCTTCCCGCCTCCCCATCCCCGCCCAAACCGGCGCCACCACCAACCCGAACCAGACAATCGCCCTCCCCGTCTTCCACGCCAGCGCCGCAAACAGCACGAACGTCAGCGCCTCAAACATCCCCCCCCGCCCACGCTTGCCCGCCCATGCCATCATCACCACACTCGCCGCCAGCACCAGGAAGAACGCTATCCCATCCTTGGTCGCCAGCGACGCCGGCGCCCACTCCGGCAACCCCTGCACCACCGTATTCGCCTGCATGTCGCGCAGGTACGCAATGATTCCGAAATGCTGCGGGTTGAACCACACCGCAGCGAGCGCCGACAGCAGCGCCACCGCCGGCACCGCCGCCGACCCAAACGGCACCTCCCGATCCCGCCGGTACCGCACCACACCCTCAAGCAGCCACAGCGCAATCAACACCAGCCCAATCGGGAACGACCCGTGGCAGTTCACCCACACCACCATCACCAACGGAAACAGCGCCACGTTCCACGACCCGCACCTCGCCCCTCCCCCGCGCCTCTCACCCGTAGGGGCGGACCGTGGTCCGCCCGCCGTAGCCCCCAACCCGCGTAGTGCGGGCGTCTCGCCCGCTGCCGCCTTCCGCTCGCTGTAGATCAACCACAGATAAACCACACCGCACAGATACGCCAGCGCCTGTGGCCGCAGGTTCCAATTCTCAAATCCCAGCGCCGCCGCCGCCACCCCGCACACCGTCGCGACCTTCCAGCTCCCGCTCAGCCTGAAACACAGTAACAACAACAATCCATAAGTCGCCGTGATGAGCACCGCATGCGCGAAGATATTCATCTGCACCCCGCCCGCCGCGTATGCCAGGTACAGCATGGCCTCGGCCAGCCAGTACACCTGGTAAGACGGATACGGCGCACCGGGTGCCGTGTATGAATAGCTGTCGGTCGTGGGGATATGGCCGGTGGTGACGATCTGCTTCCCGGCGGCGAGGTGCCACCAGAAGTCATGGGGCCGGATCGGATGGGTGCTCACAAACGCGAACAGGCACGCGAGCAGCGCGATTGGGAACAGGTGCTCGGGCCGCAGCCGCAGTCTCATGGCCGGAACCTCAATCGCGCCGCGAGGTCATCCTTGCCGGTGGTGGCAAACCCCACCTCACCCAGAGTCTCCACCGCATACTTCCCCGCGTGGGGTCCCTTGCCCGGCTCCTCCTGCAAACCCACATCCCACAGCAGCGCATAGTTGAGCTTGTCCGAGATCAGCACCTGGTCCAGGCCCTTGGGCCGCGACCCGAGGTCATAGCTCAGCGCACTGTTGGCGTTCGGGCACACGAACTGCTCCGGCCGCACGTTATAGGCCAATAGCAGCCGCCGCCAGTCATCCGGCGCCCAGTACGGTTCGATCTGCTCCCCGGGCTTGAGGACCGCCTTTCGCAGCATGGCCGGCGTCGTCACCTGCGCCACCGGTGGCAGCACATTCTCATGGTCTGTCGCGTACGCCAGGGTCGCCACCCGCAGGGCCTTCAGGTTCGCCAGACACTGCACGCTCGGCGTCACGTTCTTGTCGCGCGGCGCAATGATGAGCGCGAGGATTCCGATCGCAATCGAAAAGGCAAACAGACATCCCAGGCACCGAAGAACCGGTGCCCCTTGCCGCCAGTCAACTTGTTCATTCCTCCGCTTTTGCCTCCGCACTCACACCGACCTCCAACTCTGGTCAATGCCACCACGTCATTGTACAAATGCGCCAACTTGACCAATTCTTAAGATATACTTGCGTTAAACAATGCTGCTACGCGAACCGCCCGCGATTCGCAACGCCTGCGAGTCCAACGCCCCTGGTGATCTGCACAACTACCCCTGGGGCGGAACTCCCGAAATGGCTCAGAAGGCCCGCTACGAGCCTCTCAGTGCGTTTTCCATGGTGATCAAACTGCCTGCGCCCCCTCGCAGCCCCTGAAGACCCACTATTCAACGGATTCCTTAAATAGTCGAAAGTAGCCTCTACGCGCTGCACGGACGCTCTGGTGGCCTTTCGGCCCTCGCGGAAGACCTCATCTCGAACACTGAGCGCCAGTCCACAACCGCGCCCCAGAATCACCGTTTTGTGCAACTGACCGCCCTGGTACGAGGCAAAACGGCTGTGAGAGCCCTCTGCGCGCCTCTGAGACGCATTCCCACCGTTTCAACTCCCCAACTGGCCTGCCCGCACATTCCCTGCCAGAGCCCAAAAAGGCCGCTACGGCCCATGAGACAGCCGTGGCGGCCCTTTCGGCACTTCAGGTGATTATGCCTGACAAGGCTCCAAAGGGGCTCAAAAGCGCCGCCAGAGTCGCACTTGGTTCACAACGGTCGTCCATACCACAACAAGCGCATCCTGCCCGCGTAGGTCGGTTCGTCTCGAACCGACACGTCTGCCAACCATCGTCGGTTCAGGATGAACCACAACAAGCGCATCCTACCCGCGTAGGTCGGTTCGTCTCGAACCGACACGCCTGCCAACAATCGTCGGTTCAGGATGAACCGACCTACGCGTTACGAGGCTATAGCTTCGCGAGCTTCTCGAGCATGTCCAGCACCTGCAGCCGGACCTCGTCCATCGTCCCGCGATCCTTCTCCTCGGGCCACGCGAGGTTCTTGTCCGTGACCCCGCTGATGACCCGCTGCGGGCCATCAACCAGCAGCTTCTTCGCCTGCTCGACCAGCGGGTTCTTGACGCCCTTCTTCTCCAGTTCCGCCACGCGGCTGCGCAGCATCACGAAGTACTCAAAGTCCTGAGCCCCTTCGCGAATTGCGGCCATGTGCTTGGCGTCGGTGACGCTGGTGTCGTCGAGATACAGCGGCGAGTACTGGGCGCGCTTCTGCAGGTACGCGTTCCACGAACTCGCGCCCGCCTCGTCACCAAACGCCCAGTAGAACGAGCCCTTGGCGTTGTAGGCCACCGCATGCCAGAACTGGCTGCGATGGTAGGTGATCGGGTCCAGGAGCTTCGAGGGGCCCGAGCAGGAGTAGAACCACAACTCCCGCCCCGCCTTCTGCTGCGCGAGGTAGAAGTCCCGGAAGGACTGCGGCGCCGCGAGCCACATCGGCAGGTTCGGGCACAGCACATCCACGTCTTCCCAGAAGCCGTTTTCGATCACGGTCGGGTCACTGTAAGTCGGGTCCTCGAACAGCGTCACGCCGGGCTGGACGGCGTTGATGGCCCTAGCCCATTCGCGGATGATGTCGGTGCCCCCGCCGGGGCCGTGCGGCTCATCGAACAGCAGCAGCACGAGTTGTTCGGGCTTGAGGTTCTGGGTCGCCATGTGCTCGACCCACGCGGTGATCCAGTCGCCGACCATCTGCTTGAAACGCGGGGTGCCCATCTTCTCGCCGGCGAAGCTATCGGGAACGCTCAGGAACACGGCGTACTGCCGCGCTCCGGGCCACTTGGCGGTCCATTCGTCCCAACCGGCAAAGGTCGGCTGCTTGGCCAGCTTGCCCTCGGGGTCGAAGGTCATGCCTGCGGGCTGGACTGCGGAACTGGCCCAGGGGGTGTCAACATAGTTCGCCGTGAGCGTCTGGATCAGCTGCGGAATGATCGCTTCCTTGGCCTCGTACTGGCCCTTGCCCTGCGTGTAGTCCCAGCCGCCGACATGGATGCTGGGCATGGCCGGGAAGCTCACGGTCGAGACCACGAGGGTCAGCGGCATCGTGATCTGGCCGAACGACTTGCTGCCGGTCACGACCACTTGCCCGCGGTAGGTGCCGGGCTTGACGTCGAGCGGGTGGAACTCCAACCAGATCTGCCGGACCATGCCGGACGGAACGTTGATCCGGTAGAGATTCCCCTGCTTGGCCGCCTCGGGCAGCGCCGCCGCAATCGGAATGCGCTCGCGCGTGTCAGTCCACGGGATATCGCGGACGCTGAGGTAGCTCGGGTTGCTACCGCCGGGGAGACCCTTGACCTCGACGGTCAGATCGGCGGGCATGACGTTGGCGTTGGTAAGGTTGAAGGTCGTGGCCCGATACTCCCGCTGCATCAGCTTGACCGACAGCGCCGGGGCCACGGAGGGGTTGGTCGTCGGGCCCTGGGTGGGCTGCAGCATGTCCCAGCGGTTGTTCTGCCACGCGTTGAGGAAGGTCATGCCGTTCGACCGATGGATCGGCGCGTAGAGGGCATAGATGTTGGCATGCATCTCGTTGAGCGGCAGAATGGTCTTGAAGTTTGCGTCGTACTTCTCGGGTATGGTACCGATCTGCTGCTCGATGCGGCTGGCACGCTCGAGGAGAGCCTGCTTCTGATCAGCCGGCAGCTTCTCCGCCGCGGCAATGGCATTGCGAGCGGTAGCCAGATCAGTGCGCAGCCGCCACAACACGCCCGCGTGTACGCGCTTGGCCTCGAAAATCGCCATCGGGTCGCTCACGATATCGGCATAGGCGATCTGCAGGAAGTCGGGCGAGCCCTGGTAGACTTCAACCTCGTCCACGAACGTGTAGGGGCTGTTGTCCACAAAGAGCTTGACCCAGCGGCCGTGGGTCTTCATGTCGCCGGTGGCGAAGCGATAGGTGGAGTACGGCTGGGAAGCCGGGGCGCCCTGCTTGGTGGACATGCTGATGAGTTCGCCCGCTGATCCCCACGTCTTGCCGTCATCGCTTACGAGTACCAGTATCGAAGACGGCCAGGAGACGCCCGCCACCCCGGCGGCGGTGTCAAAGGACAGGCCCGCGATGGGCTCGATCTTGCCGAGGTCAATCGTGATGATGGCCGGGTTGGTATTCTGCCACCCAACGGTGGTCTTCTGGGCCCAGAAGTAGCCCACAGTGTACTGGCCATCGGTAAGCTGGGTGGCATCGCCGGCATCCGCGCTCAGGCCGTAGTTCGGGGCGGGCTGAAGCGTGTACTTCTTGCCCAGCGCGATGTTCGGCCCGGGCGGAGTGAAGGCCGCTGCAACGGCCACGCCTGCGGGGACTTCATTCGGCAGATAGACCTGCACGGCGTCCACTGCCGAAAAGCCAGCCGAGATCGGCTCGTGAACCAGCCGTGCACCATCGCCGTAGATCTCGATGGTGGCGGTCTCGGCAGCCCCGCTGTTGAAGCGCGCGGTGAAGGTCTTCCAGACCTTGCTGCCATCAGAGGCGAGCACGGCGAGTTGCCCGGCCGGGCCCATCAGACGAATGGCTGGCTTGACCAACCCGTCGCTCTTGAGCGCGGCGGAGAAGACATAGTCGGTGTTCTTCACCAGGGCAACCGTCTGGGTCACCACGCCGGCGGTCTGGACCGCAGGCGCGGGCATCGTGTAGTGCAGCGAGTTACTATCTTTCGCGCCGTCGTCGTTAACGGCGGCATAGAACGCCAGATCCGGCTTGGCAGCCGTCCATTCGGCGGGCCAGTTGGCGTTGGCGGCCGCCCGATCGACGAACTCCGCATTCTTCACGGGCGCGGCGTACGTCAACGAGACAACGAGCAACAATACGGCGAGTACGACCAGAGACCTGGGCAACTGTCACCACTCCTTCACTGCGCGCGCGGCGCGCGCTGGCATGCGAGGGGGATTGTTCGCTCTTGAAGGACGCGAGACCTTCGCGGGAGGTTTGGAGGGGGAGGAGAGCACGGCATACAGGATGGGCAGGATGAACGGCGGGATGGACAGGATGGGAGAGGGGGAGGGAGGGGCAAAGGCATTCAAAGGATGAGGAGGATAGAGGCGAGGATGGGGAGGATGAAGACGGGGAGGGGGTTAGGATGACGCCCGGCCTGTTGGGCCGGGCGTCTGGCATGTTGCGCGTAGGCCGGTTCGTCCCGAACCGGCCCCGGGCTACCCTATACCGCGTAGTGCGGGCGTCTCGCCCGCTCGGACCCATAGCGCGTAGGCGGGTTCGTCTCGAACCGGCCCCGGGCTACCCTATACCGCGTAGTGCGGGCGTCTCGCCCGCTCGGACCCATAGCGCATAGGCGGGTTCGTCTCGAACCCGCGCCGAGGGGGTGTGGGTTCAAGGATGAACCCACCTACGCGAGGCGGCTAACCGCACCACTCGCAAACGACCCGGTACAGAACCTCCACACCCTTCAGAACATCATCCACCGCAATCTGCTCCTGATTGCTGTGAGCCACTGACAGCGTCCCCGGCCCAATCCAGCAGGTCGGGATCTTGAGCTGGTTGTTGTACATCCACGCATCGGCGGAGGCAGTCATCGCGGAGACCTTCTTCTCCTGACCGGAGGCCACCACAGCCCTGCCCAGTGCCTCCACGAGCGGATGGTCGGCCTCGATCACGCTGGCGTCGTGCCGGTAAGTGAAACCAATCTCGAAGTTGTCGGCCAGCCACTCGTCGCCGCAGTTCTTGATCGCGTCGCGCAGCTCCTGCATGACCTGTTCCTTGGTCCGGTCGGGCAGGATGCCCAGCACGCCACGGAAGACGCACTTCTGCGGGGCCTGCGCGGGCCAGTCCCCGGCTTCAAGCTGCCCAATGGTCAGCGGCGCGGGGTTCTCGAACTGGTCAAAGAGCGGGTACTTCCCGCGGCTCTCGGCGATGCAGCGGTCGTGGTACTCAGTGAAGACCTCAATCGCCTTGATCGCCTTGAACAGCGCGGAAACGGTCCCGCCGGGCTTGCCGGAGTGCCCCGACTGGCCATAGACAGTAGCCTCGAACCACACCGCCCCGCGAATCTGCGGGAAGAGCGTGAAGTCCGAGGGCTCAAGACACAGGGCAGCATCGGCAGTATCGCCGGTCTTGCGGACCATGGTAACGGTCCCATTCCCGCCGACCTCTTCCTCGATCACAAGGTGCCCAATAACGTCACCCTTAAGCTCAGGCTTCAGGTCATGCAACGCCTTCATCAAAAAGTACATGGTCGCAATCTGCCCCTTGGCATCGCAAGCCCCGCGCCCAAAGAGCACGCCATCGCGAAGCTGCGGCTCAAAGGGCTTCTCCTGCATCGAAGAGGGCGGGACGACGTCCATGTGAGTATTCATAAGCAGCGACTTCCCGCCGCCAGAGCCCTTAAGCGCGACGCGGACGTTGGGCCGGTCGGTATAGTCGAGGTCCTTGACGGGGGAGGAGTAGTCCGGGTCGGCCTTGAGCGAGTTGTCATTGGGCACAAAGGCGCATTCGTCGGTGAAGGCGGCCATGTGGGAGTGGAGGTATTCGGCGACAGGCTTCTCGTTGCCAGCAGTGGAGGGGAAGGCAATGAGGTCGGAGAGGGTTTGGGTGATTTCGGGTTTCAGTTGTTGGAGGTAGGTGGTTAGGTCAGGCATTGGGGTCCTCTATGAGCTCAATTACGTCATCTTCTTGGAAACCATCGGTAGAGCCTTCGTCATATGGCACTTCCGCTAACGTCTGAATGCGGCCGCTGAAGGCTCTGTGAAAGCCATACAATCGCTCTGCCATCCACTGGTGTTGCTCGGGCCACTCGTCAGGGTTGTTGATGTCGACGCCAGTTCTCATTATGGCTACCTGGCTCTCGAGATTGTTTGGCAGGAACCTCCAATCGAGTTCCTCGCCAATTTCGTTCTCGATGTCGTTCTTCATGCCCTTGAGTTGCTGGAAGAACGACTTTGCGTAGACTCGGTCCCTTATGGCCAGACATACTCCCATGCGGGAGTCTCTTCTGCTCGCCCAGGTTCTCACCAAGAAGCCGCCTTTGCCGACAGAGAAGTTGAGCCAGTATCGCGTACCTGGCTCCTTTGGCCTAACCTCCCCTGGATGCTCCTGCATGTGAGCTTGGAACGCCGTCCAGTAATCGAGGTAAGACTGACCGTTCTGGTTGACCATGCCACGACTGGTTCCACCGACAGCCTTAGACCACGAATTGGGCTTGCTGATCACGTTGAACTTGGGTGCGGCGAGCGATTGGCCAATCTTCCACAGCTCTATCTCGAGCCCGAAGAAGTTGAAGCGCTCATCCGTGATTTCGTTCAGCCAGTCAAGTGCCGCCCTGTGCTCGTCGGTGAAGCGGCTGGCAATCCAGACGATTGTAACAGCCTCAAGGCCAGCGGCATAGGTCAAGAGTTGTCCGAGATGGCCATGGTCTGTTCTCTCGAGCTGGTTTTCAATGAGAACCCAGGCATCGGTGAGGGTGTCCTTGCAGAGAATGTCGGCGCGGAAGGGGCCGACGCCCTGCTCGGTGCCCTCGCATTCGAGTTCGAGGCCAAGCGTTTCGGCCAGGAGGGCGAGGTTTTCTTCCTGCGCCAGCCAATTGGTGAAGTCGCCGTCTTCAGTCTGCCAGGCGGTGCGCAGGTCTACGCGTTCGAGACGCCCGAGTTGGATGTCCATAGTTGCCCCCGTCGTGTTTCGCTAACGTAAGTCGGCATTGAGATGCCGGACGAGAGGTGAGAACACAGCATGGAAAGCGGAGAGGTGCTCCAGCAGCCATCGGTGCTGTTCAGGCCACTGCCCTCTGTCTCTGACGTCAACATCGACCTTGTGCAGCAGAATGCGGCTGATGCGTCTGTCCGCCAATTCGCGCCATTCCAGCGAGGCTCCGAGCTCGCGCTCGACGCTCTGCTTGCGCGCCTGAAGCTGCCTAAAGCACTCCAAGCGGTTCCTGCCACGGATTTCGAGAGCGACACCGATCTTCCGCTCATGTATTCTCGCGGCCGCATAGAGATTGAAGCCGGAGCGGCCGACGGGCGAACGGTACCAGTAGGCAGCGCCTGGTTTGTGGGAGCTAACAACGTCGCTGGCTTTGGCTCTCCGCGCAAAATCCGTCCAGTACTCCAGCCAGAGTTGCTCTGAGGCAGTCATACGTTCACACTCCTCTGCCCGGTAATGGTTCACGCGGTTGCTGCCGCCCCTTCGGGGCTCTAGACGTTCGTGGCCGAGTACCAGGGGCTTGCGCCCCTTAGCTTCGATAGCCGGCCCCGACTGGTCCTGCCACCATGGACCGGTCCGGGCCCATGGATACTCTTCCGGAGACTTGGCCAATCCTGCTCTGACCGGATTGAGTAGCATGTACTCCATGCGGGCGCACCAGTCGGTCTCGCTGCGCGTCATGTGGTCGTAGTAGCCATCTTGCCAGAATGGTCCCCGCCGCCCCAGCAGGCGGTTCGCCCTCAGAGAAGTGTAGGTCTTGAACCTCATCATCACGGCTGGCAAGAGAGCCGAAGGCTCAAGCGCGAAGACGAGGTGGAGATGGTCCGGCATGATCACGTACCCGTCCAGCCGCGCCAGACCACGTCCAAGCATCCCATGTATGGCTTCCTTGACCAACTCCAGCACCGGGGAAGATGTGAGCAGGGGCTCGCGGCCCATGCAGCATGTGGTGATGAAGTAGGTTTCGCCAGCGACTGACAGCCGGTGCTTCCGCAGCCTGTGATAGCCCTTCTCTGGCTTCATCGGGTCCCCCGTCGGGGCCAGTGGCCCCTCCCACTAAATCTCCCCCAACACCGTCTCCAAAGCATCCAGGCTCTGCTCCGCCTGCTCCATCGTGATCACCAGCGGCGGCGCAATCCGGATCACCGATCCGTACCACCCAACCCGCCCGCACACTACGCCGTTGGCCACGAGCTTGTCGCAGATATCCCTGCACAGGTCGCCTGCGGGCTCCTTGCTCTGCTTGTCCTTCACCAGCTCCAGCCCGATTACCAGGCCCTTGCCGCGCGCGTCGCCGCAGACCTCGTACTTGTCCACCATCTGCTTGAGCCGACCAAGCATGTACCCGCCGACCTTGTTGCAGTTCTCCAGCAGGTTCTCTTCTGCGATGATGTCCAGAACCGCCAGGCCGCTGGCGCAGGAGACCGGGTTGCCGCCGCTCGTGGACGACATCTCGCCGATGCCCTCGAGCATGTGGCTCTCGAACATCGTCGCCGCGGTCGGAATGCCGCTGCCGATGCCCTTGCCGACGCACAGCATGTTCGGGCTTAGGCCCTCGTGCTCGATGCAGTACATCTTACCCGTGCGCCCGAAGCTCGCCTGGACCTCGTCCACGATGAACAGGATGTCGTTCTCGCGGCACCACTTCTGCACCTGGGTCAGCCAGCCATCGGGCGGGAAGATGAAGCCCGAGCCGCCCTGGTAGGGTTCGAGGATCAGGCCGGCAATGTCGCCAACCGACGCCGTCGCGACCGTGTGGTCGAGCCAGTCGAGGCACATCATGCCGCAGCTATCGCAGGTCTTGCCGAAGGGGCAGCGGTAGCAGTACGCGTAGGGGCTGTACAGGCAGCCGGGCATGAGCGGGCCCCACTGCTTCTTGGTGGACTGCTTGCCGGCCATGGACATCGAGCCCCACGTGCGGCCATGGAAACCGCCCCAGAAGGAGATCATTTCATGGCGTCCGGTGAAGCGCTTGGCCACACGCATGGCGGCCTCAGTGGCCTCCGCGCCGGTGCTGAGCAGAAAGCAGGTGTCGAGGTTCTTGGCGCTCGCGGGCATCGACTCGACCATCCGCTTGGCAAACTCTGAGCGGATGGAGGTCCGGTAGTCATACGGGCACATCAGCTTGGCAACCTGGTCCTGAACCGCCTTAACCTGCTTGGGGTGGCAGTGGCCAATGTTGGTCACAAGCACGCCGGAGGTCCAGTCGAGGTACTCATTGCCGTCCACATCGCGGACGACACAACCCTCGGCGGACTCCCAGATGATCGGAGACTGCCCGCTGGTGCAGCCCTTCTCATACTCGGCGGACATGGCGAGATATTCGGCCGATTTCGGGCCGGGGATCTGGTATTTGGACATAATGAGGCTCCTTTGTGAGGCAATAGACAAGAGAGGCCAGTGTAAATCGGAGCGAGAGGGATGTCAACGGGAGGCGCTTCACCCGGAGGGGCCGAAGGCCGGCAGCCTCACAGTCGGCATCCGGCCCAAGCCGTCATCTGCGACCTCCGCTGTAGTGCTAGCGCTGTAGGGCGGGGGCTCGTACCCCGCCGGCCGTTGTCTACGACCAACCACCGCATAATGCGGGCGTCGCGCCCGCCCCTGCCCACATCCGCGTAGGCCGGTTCGTCCCGAACCGGCACCGGGCCACCCTATTAATGCGGGCGTCTCGCCCCCCTCCGCCACTTTCGGATTGGCCAAAATCCCCATAATTGTCTATACTTCCCTCCATGTTCCCCTTCGAGCCTCGCCAGATTGCCTTCTGACTATGAATGAACCCGTCATCAGCCACGCCAAAGCGCCAGATACAGAGAACCTGGGTAGTCGTACCCGTAGCGCCATGGTCTGGAAACTCCTGTCGCAGGGCTCCACGACTGCGCTGCAGGTCATCACCGGGATCCTGCTGGCCCGCTTGCTCATGCCCAAGGACTTCGGCGTGGTCAGCATGGCGACCATGGTCACCGGCCTGGCGTCGGTCTTCCGCGATCTCGGGCTGGGGCAGGCCCTGATCCAGCGGCGCGAAGTCGAGGAAACCCACCTCGCCTCGGCTCACTGGGGCACGATGGCCATGGGGGCGCTCCTGACCGCCATCACCTTCGCCCTCGCCCCCCTGGCCGGGGTGTTTTTTCACGAGCCGCGCATGGTGCCGGTTCTGCAGGCGATTTCCTTCACCTTCATCATCACCCCCTTCAGCACCATCCCCACGGCCATGCTGCAGCGCAAGCTCGACTTCAAGCTGCAGTTCTACGCGGCAGTCAGTGGCAGCCTGGTGTATGGCGCCGTGGGCATCCCGATGGCCCTGAGCGGCTACAGCCACTGGAGCCTGGTGTACGCCCTGCTCGGCTCCACCCTGGCCACGACGGTCACGACCTGCCTGCTGACCCGCCACCTGCCGCCGCTCGTCCCCTGCTTCCGAGGCATCAAGGACCTCTGGAGCTTCGGCATGGGCGTCACGCTCTCGGGGGTATTTGGCTACATCGCCGCGCAGATAGACTACTTCGTGGTCGGGCGCCGGATGGATAGCACCGCGCTGGGGCTGTACACGAAGGCCTTCCAGCTAACGGAGACGCCCACCAATGCCTTCGGGCGGGTCCTCACGCCCGTCTTGTTCCCGTCGCTCGCGGCCCTGCGCGACGACCCCCCGCGGCTTCGCGAGACCTATGGGCGGATCCTGGGGCTGGTGAGCTTCGTCGGCTTCCCGGGCATGGTCGTGCTGGCCATCGTGGCGCCCGAGGCGGTGCCCGTGGTGCTGGGCCCCCGCTGGAACGGCATTATCGTGCCGCTGCAGATCATGACCGTCGTGGGGCTGCTCAAGCTCCTGGGCCCGGCGGCCGGGGCGATCATCAGGGCGACCGGGCATGTGTATCGGGAGATGGCGCAGCAGATGGTGCGCGGGGCGCTCCTCGGTGTGGGCGCCTGGCTGGTCGTGCCGTGGGGCATCCAGGCCGTCTCCTGGGTCTTGGTGGTCACTACGACCATCTCATACGCCCTCAGCGCCTGGATCGTGTACTCCGTCACCGGCTTTGGGTTCAGGGCGTGGTTGCGGGCACTGGCCGCCTCGTTTCTGGGCGGCGGCGTGGTCGGCGCGGCTACGGTGGCGGCCCGCTACCTGACGCTCCTGCATACCGACAACCAGACAATCATCCTCGTCGTCTCGCTGGCGGCGGCGCTGGCGGCGATGGCGGCGGTCGTCTTTGGCTCGCAGCTTCAGACGGCGCGAGAGGCCAGAAGCGAGCTGCGCGGCCTGCGCGACCGCGTACTCGGCAAGTAGGGCCCCTGAGGGCAAGAAGGAGTTGAGCAGGCGGTGCCTGACAGCGGCGCGATCAAGCGGATACTGATCACCGACTACTACAGCCCGGCCAACCGGGGCGACGCCGCCATTCTGGAGGGGATGCTGCACGCCTTGCGGGGCGTCTTCCCCGAGGCCTCCTTCGTCGTCCATTCCTCCGACCCCGAGTTGGTGCCGCTGATGCATGGCCAGGACCTGGAGGCGGGGCGCGACCTGTCCGACTGGCTGCGCCGCACCGGCGCGCCGCTGCGCGAGGCCGGCGTCCGGGCCTGGGTGCGCGCCCGCCGCCTTGGGCGTGACTTGCGACTGCCGGGCGAGGGCATCAACCAGACCCTGCGCCACTACGCCGAGGCCGACCTGCTCGTCTCCAAGGGCGGCGGCTTCCTTCATGACTACTACGTCGACGTCAAGGCGCGGCTGCTGTCGTTTGAGCTGGCCCAGACGCTGGGCACGCCCGTGTGCCTGTATGCCCAGAGCCTCGGGCCCTTTGAACAGCCCGCGCTGCGACGGCTGGCCCGGCGCGTACTCGGGCGCGCCAGGCTCATCACCGTTCGCGACAACGCCTCGCTGGAGATCGTGCGCGGCCTGCGCCTGAACGGGCCGGTGATCGAGCGCACCGCCGACGCCGCCTTCGCCATGCCCGACCGCCGTCCCGACCTGCCGTCCCTGCCGCGCTGGGAGGTCCCGCCCGCCACGCAGGCGAGCAAGACGATGCTCACCATGTCCATCCGCCGCCTCTCCAAGGGGCGGCACGGCGAGCGCTGTGCCGAGGCCTTCGTCGCCCTCGCCAACTGGGCGGCGACCCTACCGGGGCTGGAGCCGACCTTCCTCTCCACCTGCACGGGCCTGGGCAGCTATACCATGGACGACCGGATCACGGCGACGGCGGTGGCGCGGCGCTGCGAGGCCTCGCCGAAGGTCGTGTGGGCCGACTACAACCCCTACGAGCTCGTCGGGATGCTTCGGGAGCACTCCGCGCTGCATGTGGGTATGAGGATGCACTCGGATGTGCTGGCGCTGCTGGCAGGCGTCCCCGTGGTCGCCGTGGCCTATGAGCCGAAGATCCATGGCCTGTTCGAGGCCTTCGGGCTGCAGGAATACGTGCTCGAAGTTGCCGACCTCACCGCCGACAACCTCCTCGAGAAGGCGCAACTGGCCTATGACAACCGGGAGGCGATTGCGCGGCAGATCGCCGAGCGGCTGCCGGAGGCGCGGGCCGGGGCGCTGCGCAATGCCGAGGTCCTGCGGGCCGTGATGGACCAATGAACATCGCAGTCGTCGCCCCCGTCTTCCCCGCGCTCTCCGAGACCTTCGTCCTCAGCCAGATCACCGGCCTGATCGACCTCGGCCACGACGTGCGGGTCATCAGCCTGAGCCGCCCTCCGGCGGGCGACCCGGTGCATCCGACGGTCAAGGACTACGGCCTGCTCGCCAAGACCACCTACCTCGACCTGCCGCGCGGGCGAGTAGCGGGCATGGCTGACTGGCTCCTCAGCATGGCGCGGCTTGTGGCGCGCTACGGCAAGCGAGGCTGGCGGGCAGTGGCCATCACGCGCGCGGCGCATGGCCTGCCTCGCCCCCGCGACGCCGCCTTCGCCGACCGCATGGCCCCCGCGCTGCAGGGCTGTGACGTGGTCTACTGCCACTTCGGCGACGTCGCGCGGCGAGCCCTGCCCGGAGCCCTCATCGTCGGCGCGCCGCTGGCGGTCATGTTCCATGGCGCGGACCTGCGCCGGGCCCAGCGGCAAGGACCGGACGCCTTCGGGGCCCTGCCGCGCCTCGGAGGGCTCTTCCTGGCCATCAGCGACTACTCGGTCCGCCTGCTGCGCGAGCTCGGCTTCCCGCCCGAGAAGATACGCCTGCACCATGTTGGCATAGACACGGCGCGGTTCGCGGCCCAGCCGAGGGTCCCCGGTGAAGACGGGACCCTCCGCCTCCTCACCGTCGGGAGGCTGGCGGCGGTGAAGGGCTATGAATACGGCCTGCGGGCCGTTGCGCGGCTCGTAGACCAGCCAGACGCACCCACGGTGCAGTACACTATCATTGGAGATGGCCCGCTGGCGGACGACCTGCAGGCCCTCGTGCGCGAGCTGGGTGTCGAGAAAGAGGTAGTATTTCGCGGGGGATGCGCCGCCGATCGCGTCTTGGCCGAACTGGCCGCGGCGGACCTGTTCATGCTGCCCAGCGTGGCCGAGGTGACGCCCGTGGTACTCATGGAGGCCCAGGCCGCCGGGCTGCCGGTGGTGGCCACTGACGTGGGCGCCGTGCGCGAGGTCGTCCGCGACGGCCGGAGCGGGCTCATAGTGCCCGCAGGCGACGCTGAGGCCCTCTACGGGGCGCTGGCGGCCCTACTGAGCAAGCAAGACGCGTGGCCACAGATGGGCGCTGCGGGCCGCGAGTGGGTCGCGCAGCAGTACGACGCGCCCACCCTCAACCGCCGCCTGTCGGAACTGCTCGAGGAGCTAGCGAGGCCCGTATAGCTTCCGCTTCAGCCCCTTCACGGCACCGTCACTGCCTCCAAATACTCCCGCCAGTTCGTCCCCACGCCCCACGCCGGCGGCGCGCCCCGGCCCAGCTTCCCCGTCCGCAGACTCTCCGCCTGGCTGATCAGCCGCAGCGTGTGGCTGTCTGCATCATACTCCGCCGTCGCCTGCCCCACGTGCAGCGCCACCCACAGCGGGATCATCAGGTTGTTGCGATACAGTACCGGCGGCGTCGCGAGCTTCTCCGGCACCTGGCCCGGCCGCTCCACGGTGCCACTGTTCAGCCGCACCGTCAGTTCCCCGCCCGGCCCCTTCATGGTCAGCTTCTGCTCGCGCTGGCTGAAGGTCCACTGCACGCCGAGCGCGTGCAGCAGTGGCTTGATGGGGATGGACAGTTGCCCTCCCACCTCCGCGGGCGTTTCCTGCAGCGCGGCGACCTCGCCATCCACCAGCACCGTCAGCCCCGCCACCAACGGCGTTACCTCAAACCGCTGCCCCTCGGCGATGACCGCCCCGCCCTCCGGCAGCGGGTGCAGGCCCAGCAGCTCCGACACCGTCACCAGCTTGTACCCCCGCGCCTGCAAAGCCGGCACCGCCCGCGCAACCGCCTCAATCGTCCCCGACCGCGATCCTCCCCCGTCGTGGCACAGGATGATCGCGCCATTGCGCGCCCCTCGCATGATCCGCGAATAGATCACATTCGCCCCCGGCCGCCGCCAGTCGTTAGTGTCGGCCGACCAGAGCACAATCCGCAGCCCCGTCCCCCGAATTGCCGCCGAGGTCCGCGAGGACAGCGCCCCATACGGCGGGCGCATGATCCGCACCGACTGGTCTGTGATCTTCTCAAGCTCCCGCTGACACCGTGCCATGTCGGAGATGACCGTTCCCGGTGCCTGCCGCGCCAGATTCGCGTGGCCCCAGCTATGTATCCCGATCTCGCAGTCATCCGCCACGATCTGCCGCGCCACGTCCGGGTGCGCCCGCGCCAGCTTGCCCAGCACAAAGAACGTCGCCCGCGCCCGGTGCTTGCGCAGCGTCGCCAGGATCTTCAGCGTCTGTCCCGGCCACGGCCCGTCGTCAAACGTCAGCGCCACCAGCTTCTCATGCTTCGCGGGCGCCACTGCCCGCACCGTCGGTATCACATAACTCCGCTCAACCGCCGTCAGCCCCGAGACCAGCCCCACCCGCGTCCGCATTACCCCCGCCACCGCCGGCTCCGCGAACCCCGGCTGCGTCATCTGCGAAGGCGACAGCAACTGCGCCCGCTCGCGACATGGCTCCCTCCGGTCATAGCCCGGAATGACGCTCAGCGTGTCCCCCGGCCGCAAGCGGCTCTCCAGGGGCACAGGCTGGCCGTCGCGCAGGCACAAAGTCGCCGCCCCGGCCCCGGCCCGCAGCACCCGGCCCGCGACATCGACCTGATCCCCCGTCTCAGGGGAAAAGCCCGCCTGCCGCAGCGCCTCGGCCACGGTAACGCCGCGCGGGAAGGCAATCCTCGCGCCGTCAATGCGTGCCCGCACCGGCTGTAGCACCAGCGCGACAGTCAGGATGAGGATGATCAACGAGCAGAGGAAGATCGCGGGGCGTGCCTGGGGAAGGGCCAGTGCGCGGGCAACGGCCGGGGATTGCTCCATGGCGGCGGGCATGTGGCTGCGATGATATTCTGCCTTGCTGCCCATACGAAAAGCGCCCTGATCATGAATTGACCGGGGCGCTCCAGTACGTTAGCCTGCCCAGATGCGGGGCCCGGCAGGGAAAGACCAATTGTACCTATCCGCTCTTAGCCGTGAGCCGTAACTGACAACTGATAGCTGGTAACTGACAACTGATAACTGACTACTTCGTAGAAACGTAGGCCCGGTGCTGGATCCGGTTCCAGTGCGTCTTCTCGACCCCCAGCAGCGCCAGCATCGGCCGGATGGGCACGTACGTGCGTCCGTCGATCCGCCGCGCCGCCTGCCCGAGGCTCCGCTTCTGGCCATTCACATACACCCGAGCGCTGCCCGGGATCACCCGGATGGTGATGCCGTTGCGCTCCACGCGGATGTACTGCTCGCTTGGCCCCCAGATGATGGTGCCACCGGTGTGGCGCACCAGGTCCGTCAGCGTGATGTTCAGGCGTCCGCCGCTCATCCACGCATGCTTCTCCAGGTCCGCCTCGCGATTGTCGAAGAATACCGCCTCGTGCAAAAGCACCTTGCGGCGCAGCTTCACCAGGCCGGCATTCTCGCCCCCGTCTCCCTGCTTGAGCAGCGGGTTCAGCAACGCATCGTTCACTACGTGCAGGGGCAACTGCCCGGTACTCAGCGCCAGCTTGGTGCCGTCGAGCACGTCCACGCGCACGGCGTGCAGGCCGTCGCCAAGCTCCCTCGTGTTAACCGTCAGTTCCGGCCGTGGCCGCGCGCTGACGAGCTTGACGGTGTCGTCAACATAGAACGTGCAGGTTAGCCCGCCCTTGACCGGCTCTACCGGAGTAAGCGACACTGAGCCTTTGACCACTGCACCCGCCCCGGAGTTGCGCAGCATCGAATCCGCGGTCAACTGCAGAGCCAGCCCCGTTTCACCCGCCAAAGTCAGACTATCGGCCCAGAGGGCGCTGCTTCCGCAAACGGCGACGACGATCAACAACAGCATGGTGTTGCGCCGCATGTTATCTCTCTCTCCCTCTTCTGGCATGCAAAGCACGACAGGCCGCCGTCTGCATACTATCATAACCACACTGACAGGTCAAAGAACCTTCAGCTTGACGACACCTTCTCCGCAGCGCCCTCTGGCACCTGCTATTGCAGTGTCCCGCAATTGACTATGCCAGTAGCGCGGGCGGCTAGCCCGCATGGGCAGGCGAGCCGCCTGTCCTACTGGCACCCTGCAGATGTCACCGGGACAGCACACTAGTTTATCACTCGACTGCGACGGGACAAGTCAGCGCGTCCCCATGCTGCGTAGTTTTGCGCTGCTCAGGCTCAGGCGCCTTTCGCTCCTCCGGGACCTCACACGCAAGGCTGTACATCTCGAACTCCTTGCGCCAGTACCGCGACCAGTCCAGAACTTGCACACTCTCCCCCTCACCACACAGTGACTTTTCCTCCGTCTCGCGGTGCTCTCTGGCCTCGGTTGCAAGCTGCATGAGCCTATCGCGCCAGTGCTTGTCCTCCTCGATGGCCAATGTCTCCTCCGCGTACGCTTCGATCGTCATCAGATGCTTGCGTACGCACATCTCACCGGCCGTCTCGCACGGGCAGTGCGGATCGGCCTGGTGCTCCTGGAGCAGAATCAACTCCTTGACCAGTTGGTCATACTGCCACTCGAGGATGGGTTTCATTGTTATCACCTCCAACTGCCGTTTCAGAACCGGCTGGAGGGCTCCGCAGAGCCACTGGTCCTGACACGGCCAACGCTGCAAGTACTCCCAATAATGCCATAGTAAGTGCTTCCGCAAATGGCTACTGGCACTGTTAGGATACCCATCCGAGGGCCGCGGGAATATCGGTTTTTACCCGATTTTGGGCTGCGCCGCCCCTTACCTGTTACCGGAAAACAAGAAGACGCCGCCGGGTCAGTCCGGCGGCGTCTTGATGATGGTGGCATTTCCGTCCTATACCTACCAGCCGGGCTGGTTCCTGTCCCAAAGCCCGCCCGTGCGGTCAATGTAGGAGGTCTTGTACCACTTGGCATGACCGTCAACCATGCAGAAGTTGCCGCCCTCGTTGTGCCGCCCCGGCCGGTCAATCTGCTCCATCGTGGGATAGTTCCAGTACCCGATCCACTTCGTCCCGTCGCTGTCGCCAATGATGATCGTTTCAGCGGGGTATGCGCACTGCCCCAGGGCCATGTAGTCACACCCAACCTGCGTGGCGGCAGCGTCTCGGCTCAGGTTGTAGCCATAGCCGCCGCAGTAGCCGCCGCCTGCCGTGTAGCTGGGACATGTGAAGATCTGCGTGTTCTTGATGTAGGGTACGATCTGGTTCTGCCAGCCGTTGTTGGAGTCCTGCGGGGCGCCCGCCAGGAACCCACAATGCCACGGGAACCGCTCATCGTAGTCCTGCGCATACGACAGCAGCCCCAGCCCGATCTGCTTGCAATTCGACAAACACGACGACTGCCGCGCCTTCTCGCGCGCTTTGGCAAATACGGGGAAGAGGATTGCGGCGAGGATCGCGATGATCGCAATGACGACCAAAAGCTCGATTAGCGTGAACCCACTTCGTTTCATCTTGCTCACCTCTTACTAGGTTCGTACCCACCTTTAATAGACCATAAACCACCCAGAAGTCAAGTGGGGGCGGACCGTGGTCCGCCCCCTGCATGGAGCTTCTCACCCGTATCGGCGAACCGTGGTCCGCCCGCCTCAACCCCCTACAGCGTATCCCACAGACACCCCGGCTGCCCGTGCGTCTGCGAGATCAGCGCGTCCATCGTCATCGCCTTCGCATGGCCATCCAGAAACGCGCAGTTGCACAGCCCATTGTGCCGCGGCACCGCCCGGAAGGGCTCATTATCGTAGTAAGGCGTGTTGTTCGGCCACCGCGTGTAAGGCGCGCCGGCCCCGCTCTCGCGCCATTGCGAGGGCGCGGCGGTGGGATTGGTGATGAACCCGTTATCATTGAGGATCACAGTCTCCGCCGGAAAAGCCACCTTGGCCATCGCCACACACCCCGCATACCCCAGGTTGCAGTGGTTGTGCCCATAGCCCACGGTGGTGGTGGTCGCGCTCGGGCAGACGAAAATCTGCGAATTCTTGATGTACGGTACCGCCAGCGTCGTCCAGTAGTACGGCGCGCAATATGACGGCATCACCGTGTCGTCATAGTCCTGGCTGTACATCAGCGCCGCGTTAGCAAGCTGCTTTACATTACTCAGACACGACGACTGCCGCGCTTTCTCACGCGCCTTGGCAAAGACAGGGAACAAAATGGCCGCGAGAATGGCGATGATGGCGATGACTACCAGAAGCTCAATCAAAGTAAATCCGCGTCGCATGATGGCCTCCTTGTGTCGTTTACAATCCCCTCATTGTAGCATTCGGCACCATCCCAGCCACTTCCTGCCGCCTCTCCTACTCATTCACCGCCTCGATCAGCGCCATGATATTCTCAGGCCGCGCGTCTCCCGCTCATGCCGCAAGCTGGCAACAACCCGCTCGCGATTAGTCATAGGTCTCCCTCAACACTGTCTAGTCCTGTGGGGGGCACTGACCCATACGCGCTAACTCAGGGCTCAACTAACCAGTAGGGCGGGCGGCTCGCCCGCCAGTTAGCGCCAATGGGCACTGACCCCCGACCCGCACCTCTACCGTTCACTTGGCAGGCTCCAGCGCCGTCTGCTCCAAATCCAGCAACCACAGCCCATTGGGAAATGCCAGCGCCAGCAGCCCATCATCGGTGACTACCATGTTGCTGACCTCGCCCTTGACCTTGATGCTGCCCACGCGCAAGAAAGTGGTCGCATCAAACACATCCACATGATCGCCACCGTGCACGGCATACACGCGCGAGCTGTCGGGAGGGGCCGCATGCCAACCTGGACGAGCTAACAGCCTTCGGCAAGCGGACCGCGGTCCGCCCGCCGCCAACCTCACTCCCGGTCCGAATGCCACTCCTTCTCGTTCCCGGTCGCCAACTCTTCAATCTTCCGCCCGCTCAGGATCGACTCCGGCCTCTCCTCCACGATCTTGCTCCCCGGCCTGGCCTCCGCGTCATCCATCTTGATGAGCAGCCACGATGGCTTCTTCTCGTCCCGCTTGGTGCGGATCAGCGCAAACCCCCCGGTCAGCTTCTTGCCCTGCAACCACACCGTAGCATGCCCGCCCTCAAGCCCTTCCGCCATCGTCTGCGGCTCGTGCTTGGGGTCCTCCTGCTTGAGGTTTCGGTACACTCCCCCATCCCACACGATCACCTCACCCGCCCCATACTCCCCCTCCGGGATGATGCCCTCAAACGCCGCGTACTCCAGCGGATGGTCTTCGGTCGGCACTGCCAGATGCTTGTCCTTCGGGTCCATGGATGGGCCTTTGGGAACAGCCCACGACTTCAGCACCCCATCCACTTCCAGCCGGAAGTCATAGTGCAAAGCCCGCGCGTCATGCTTCTGGATCACAAACACCCGCGGCCGCTTCTCCTCCTCAAGCTCCGCCTCCCGCTCCGCCGACACCGGAGCCGGCTCCGGCGTCCTGGCAAAGTCCCGCTTCTCGCGGTATTCCTCCAACGTCCCCGCACCCTTAGCCATACTCCGCCTCCAAACTGGCAACTGGCAACTGGCAACTGGCAACTGGCAACTGGCAACTGGCAACTGGCAACTGGCAACTGGCAACTGGCAACTGGCAACTGGCAACTGACAACTGACAACTGACAACTGACAACTGACAACTGACGCCCACTCATAGCCATTGTTCGCACGCCGCGACCCCTCCCCCTGTTTTCCGTTTTCTGCCTTCTGTTTTCGCCTCTATCCCCCACCAAACAACAAACCACATCCCGCAAACAGGATGTGGCTGTAACTTGTGCCGTCAAGGACCGGAGGGGCCGAGCTTCAGCCGGCCCAGTCGTTATCACCGACCAACCCCTCGCCTCTCCACCTTCCCCTCAAACCGCCTCTGTCCCCGTTTTCTGTTCCCGGTTTTCTGTTTTCGCCGTCCTCTCCTCCCCCAGCCCCAACTCATGCACCAGCGCCCCCAGCAGGGCTCCCGCCGTCGGCGCCAGCAGGTAAATCCACCACGCCCCATGCTCCCCGGAAAACGCCGTTCCCTCGTGCAGGATCGTGGCGATCAGCCGCGGGGCCAGATCGCGCATGGGGTTCAGCGCCGCCGCCGTCATGGGCCCGATAACCATGATGACAGCCGCCACGGTGGCGCCAATCACCACCGGCGCCAGCCCGGCCGGAACCGCCGAATTCCTCCCGCTCACCTTGAGGATGACCAGCATCAGCAGCCCAGTACCGACGGCCTCCGCTAGGCCGAACTGCCACAGGGTCAGCTCAGTCGAGGGATGCTCGATCAGCCATTCCACCGAGGGCACGAAGCCGCTGGTAAAGACCGCCAGCACTGCCGCGGCGGCCAGCCCTCCCAGTAGTTGGGACCCCAGGTACAGCACAATCCGCCCCAGTGGGAAATCGCTGCGGCGAATGGCAGCCATGGCCAGAGTGACTGCGGGATTGAGATGCGCCTCGCTCGCGGGGGCGGCCACCAAAATCCCCAGCGCCACCCCCAGACCCCAGCAGGCCGCCACTGCACCGAGACCGAGCGGATGGTCCGGAGCCACCGCCATGGCCACAGCGCCGACCCCGATGAACACGAGGACGAACGACCCGCAAGCCTCAGCCACAAATTCCCGCCGCCGGCCATTCACTGCGCTTACCCGCCTCTCCTGTGGGAGGGGCCACTGGCCCCGACGCCCCGCTCATCTCTCTTGTGGGAGGGGCCACTGGCCCCGACGCCCCACTCATCCAACTCGTGGGAGGGGTCTCTGACCCCGACCCGCTCGCCACTAAGTGGCGGCTTCCCCTCCGACTGTTTTCTGTTTTCCGTTTTCTGTTTTCGCCGTCCCCTCCCCCAGCAATCCCTCCGCCACCCGCACAATCTCCGCCGCCACCGCCTGCACCGCCGGGTGCTCCAGCGGCAGATGATCCGCCGGCAGGTCCTTCACGTCGAACCCCTCACGCGCCAGCACCTCATCCACCCGCACCGTGGCATGGGCCGCGCAGCCCTTCATTTCCACCAGCCGCGCCGCGCATGATTTTTCGCAACTCTCGATCGCAATCACATGGTCCTGCTGGACGAAAATGACATCCTCGGGCACGTCGGCATACAGCGCCGGAGCGCAGCCGAGGTCGGCTCGCTTCGGCCCGAGTTGCAGCCGCGCGGCGTACGAGGCCTGCCGCCCGATCATGCTCGCGGCGGAGGTGGTGCCGAGGCACGGCTGCAGGCAGACATGATCCCGCGCGACTCCGGCGGATCCTTCCAGAAGGGTGGGAGTGGGCTCTGCACAGGTGGCCGGGGTCGCCCCTGTGGGAGGGGTCGCTGACCCCGACAGTCTGTCAATCTCGGCGATGATCGCCTCGGCCAGCTTCTCCGCCACCGCGAGGCCGTTTTCGGTCAGACCCTCGCGGTCCTGATTGTAGATCGAGATGCCGGACTGCCCCACAACCTGCAGAGCATTGATGGTCGCCGAAGGGCAGAGACTCTTGCCCTCGGCGATCACCGTGCCGCACTTCTCGCGGCAGCCATTGATGACCACCAGCGGCCTGTCAGCAGCCTTCTCAAGCTCCTCGGGCACGTCTGCGATCAGGGCCCCAACGCTCAGGATCGAGGCCGCCTCCGGCCTCTGTTCCATCACCTGATGCACCGCGCGGCGGACGATAGTGGACATCAGTTGCCCGATTCCACAGCATCCCAGCACTGCCACAGCGGGTTGATTCATGGGTTCTCCTGGTCCTGCCTCTCTCATACCACAGTAGGGCAGGCGGCTCGCCTGCCCGGCGCGGGCGAGCCGCTCGCGTCACTGTGATTACTCGGACAACGCGGCCTTGAGCAGGCGCTGGACTTCCTCTTTGATCGGCACTCGCCCGGCCGATACCACCGACCCATCTATCACCAGCGCCGGGGTCAGGATTGGGCCGTACGCCGTGATCTGGTTGAGGTCTTTCACATGGGTGATGGTGAAGCGGCCGGGGCACTCGGCGTCGGTTACTTCCTGTACGATCTCATAGAGCTTCTCGCACTTGCGGCAGCCGGGGCCAAGGACTTCGAGGGTGTGGGTCTGGACCGCCGGGGTGTCACACAGCTCGGGCAACTCGGCCTGCCGCCGGGCGCACCAGGCGGCGAGGACTTGTAGCTCGGCGGTCACGTGTTCGAGCGCGCCTTCGAGTTCTCCGATGCGATTCTCGAGGCCCTCCATGACGTCCTCGGCGGCGGGTTGGGCGCCGCCGGAGAGGAGGCGGTCGACCTCGGAGCGCGGGACGCGGTGCTGGCCTCCGGGAAGCTTGATGGAGGTCATCTTTGCAGCGTAAATATACCGTTTGGCGGTTATTTCGCTGACGCCGAGTGCTTCGGCGGCTTCGGCGAGAGTGAGGAGATCTTCAGCCATGGAATAGCTTCCTTCAAACCATATCAGAGTGTATCAGATGATAGCAGCCACCTGCTACGATGTAAAGACCGCGGATCGGAAGATTCGAGCAAGATCGTGCCCCCTCGGCCCGACCGCAGACTGTGCATTTCGTGATTCACTGAGAACCCCAAAATGGCGGAAAATGGCCTCTGCGTGGCTGTTAGGGCCATTTGCGACGATTCGCAGATTTTTCGGGGCTCTGGCAGCCCCAAAATGGCACTATTCAACGGATTCCTTAAATAGCGCAATCAGGCCTCTGCGGCCCGCAGGAGCGCGCTGGCGCGATTCACCCGCCCCCTTCGGGCTGGCGGGCCCGGCCCGAAGGCAGCCCGCGATTCTCTCTGTTTTGGGACAAACTGGAGCATATCATCTAAGGAGTATGGCTCCAGACAGAGGTTTGTGAGCGCCAAACAGGAAGTCTCTCGGGTCAATATCCCATGTGCAGGTGTCACGATGTTCTACACTCATGAGCGTAACTATGGCTGCCGTCTGAATGATGAGTTGGTATACCGCGGGCTGCGGATCCTGGTGCTTGAAAACGAGTTGATCAGGGTCTCCATCCTCCTCGATCAGGGTACCGATATCTTTGAGTTCCTTCACAAGCCCAGCGACACGGATTTCATGTGGCGCACCCCCGGCGGGGTCCGCAAGTTCGGCGACTTCGCCCCCAGCAGCTACGCCGCGGGCGGGTCCTTCCTGGACATCTACGAGGGTGGCTGGCAGGAGCTTTGCCCCCAGGGCGGAGGTAAGTGCGAGTATGGCGGCATGGAGCTTGGAATGCACGGAGAGGTGCATGGTTTGCCCTGGAAGCACCAGATCATCGAAAACAGTCCCGAGGTAATCAGTGTCAAAACGTGGGTCCGCACCATCCGCACTCCGTTCCTGCTCGAGAAGACACTGACTCTCCGCTCCGGCTCCGGAGCCCTCGAGATCGAGGAGACTCTCACCAACGAGGGCCGGGTACCCATGGACCTCATGTGGGGCCACCACCCGGCCTTCGGCCCCCCGTTCCTCGATGACAGTTGCCGGGTCTATGCCCCCGCCAGCACGGTCTACTGCGACGCGAATCGCGGCGACGCGGCCCGCTTCGAGCCCGGCAGCGAGTTCCAGTGGCCAATCGGCCCAGGGACCGCTGGGAGCCCCGTAGACGTCAGTATCATCACTCCGCCAGAGCAGGGCGTGTCCGATATGTTGTTCCTTACCAACCTGTCCGAGGGGTGGTATGGGGTCACCAATCACAACCGCGGAGTCGGGTTTGGGATGGCGTTTGACACCAATGTTTTCAAGCATTTGTGGTACTGGCTATCGCTAGGCGGGACCATGGGCGGCCCGAGTTGGGGGCGGCATTACGTGATGGCGATGGAGCCCTTCAGCAGCTACCCGGGGACCCTGACCGAGGTCATGAAGTGGGGCAACCAGATGGTCATGGAGCCGGGTGAGGTCAAGAGCACCTGGCTGCGGGCAGTGGCATATGAGGGCGGCGAGGCGACGGGGATTGGGAAGGACGGCGTTGTGAGGCGTTGATGGTTGATGGTTGATGGTTGATGGTTGATGGTTGATGGTTGATGATTGA
>JBDKRC010000103.1:0-16131 GCA_039683575.1 Armatimonadia bacterium
CCGGGGATATCGCTAAGGACGATCAGCTTTTCCGCGCCGAGGGCCGCGGCTACGGCTCCCGCGGCGGTGTCTGCGTTGATGTTATAGCTCTGGCCCTCTTCGCCGATGCCGATGGTGGAGATGACTACCACATAGCCAGCATCGGTGAGCACGTCCACGACGCCGGTGTCGACTGACACGATGTCGCCTACGCAACCCAGATCGCCCTCGGGCGACTCCAGCTTGCAGGCCCGGATGAGGCCGGCATCCTTGCCGGAGAGGCCGACGGCTTTGCCGCCGTGGGTCTGGATCAGCGAGACCAGTTCCTTGTTCACGGTGCCCACGAGCACCATCTGCGCGACTTCCATGGTGGCGGGGTCAGTAACGCGCAGGCCACCAACGAACTTTGGCTCGAGGCCGAGGCGCTTCATCATGTCATTGACTTGCGGCCCGCCGCCATGCACGACTACGACGCGAATACCGACGTAGTGCAGAAGGGCGAGGTCCCGGGCGACCGAATTGCGCAGCGCAGGATCATCCATGGCCGCGCCGCCGTATTTGACGACGACGGTCTTGTTCTGCCACTCGCGGATATATGGCAGGGCCTCGCTGAGGATGTGCATTCGTTCGCGATAGGAGTCGTCGAGCATGTCGTTGCCTTTCTCCACTCTCCTTTCTAGGTCCGCAGGAGAGGGGCAGGGGGTGAGGCGCGGGCTAGATGTCCAGTCCGCGGCGTCGTCGGATATGACGACGCACAAGATACCATGTCAGTAATACAATGGCGATTGGTGTCACGATCGTTAAGACCGTCGACAGCACTAGGTACGGTTCCGCACTGCGTCCCACTGGCATGCCGACAAGGCGGGTAACTGCCTGCCAAGCATGCACGATAGGGTTAGCCAGAAGCACCAACAGCACAACCATGGCGATGGCCGCTGAGGTCGTCGCCACACGAAACCAGAAAACCTGCCACATGACCGGCCTGTCACGGGCCTCAACTCGCCACCAGGGAGTCAGGTTCCACATCTCATAGAGTTGCCAGAACCGCCGCTCCCTGCGCGCCGGACCATAGGGGTCCGGTACCGCTACGCGACGACGACGGGCCATCTCCCTACCTCCTCGAGCGCCTGCCTCTAATGCGCGTTGTACTCGACGTACCCCGGCGTGATGTCGCTGGTCCAGTAGGTGCAGGTGGCATCGCCGCTCTTGAGGTCTATGACCACCTGCTGGTCGCCTTCCATGAGCGCCGCTTCGGCCTCGGCCACGTCGAACTCCTGCGGCTCGCCGTCTTCCCAGGCCGTGATGCTCTGCCACTGCAGGCTCATCTTGCTGATGTCGAACGGGAGCAGGCTTGAGCCGAGGGCGGCGGCGATGCGGCCCCAGTTGAAGTCCCCGCCGAACAGGCAGGTCTTGAACAGGGTGTAGGTGGCCAGCTTGCGGGCCAGTTCGTGGGCCGTCTCATAGTCGGGCGCGCCCTTGACCACGATCTCAAGGAACTTGCTGACCTCCTCGCCGTCGCGGACGATCTGCTTGGCGAGGTCCTGGCAGACGTGGTTGAGCGCAGCCTTGAAGGACTCGAAGCCCTCATCGCTCTCGCTCTTGAGGGGCTCGTTCTCGGCGGCTCCGTTGGCGAGGATGGCGACCGTGTCGTTGGTGCTCATGTCGCCGTCCACGCTGATGCAGTTGAAGCTGTACTTGACGGCCTCCTGCAGGGTGCGCTTGAGCAGGCCGGGCTCGATGGCGAGGTCGGTGGTGATGAAGCAGAGCATCGTGGCCATGTTGGGGCAGATCATGCCCGCGCCCTTGCAGATCGCGCCGAGGTGTACGGTGGTGCCGGCGGAAGGGGTCGGTGACAACGGCCGGCCGGGTACGAGCCCCGGCCCTACAGCGGAGGCCGGAGCGGGCGAGACGCCCGCACTACGCGATGGGATGATGAACTTCGTTGTTGAGATCTTCTCGACCGTGTCGGTGGTCAGGATGCCCCTGGCGATCCGGACGGGGTCCTCGCGGGAAAGCTCACCGGCCATGTCCTCGATGCCCGCCTCGACTTTCTCCATGGGCAGGAAGACGCCGATGCGGCCCGTGGAGCACACGATGCAGTCCTTGGCGTCCACGCCGGTCAACTTGGCAGCCAACTCGCCCATCCGGCGCGAGTCCGCCATGCCCTGCGAGCCGGTGGCGCAGTTCGCGTTGCCGCTGTTGACCACGATGGTGCTGGCCTGGCCGTCGGCTACGGCCTCCTGGGTCACGTAAGTCGAAGCCGCGCGGAAGACATTCTGGGTCAAGGTGGCTGCTGCCGCTGCCGGACGGATGGAATGGATCAGCACCATGTCGAGGCTGCCGTCCTTCTTGATGCCCGCCGCAGTGGCCGCCGCCACGAAGTCCTTAGCCGCCAATACGCCACCTTCGGTTATCTCGAACAGCATTCGTCGCCCTCCTCCGGGTTTTGTCCCGTCAAGCGGGTTCTGATCATCGGTGTCAGCCCCTCACGCACCTTGAAACCAAACTTCTCGTAGAATTTGAGATTGCCATGGGCGGTCACCAGGGTCAGGTGCGCCACGCCGAGCTTGTCGAGTTCCTCGACGAGCAACCGCACCAACTCGCCGCCGATGCCGCGCCGCTGGTACTCGGGATGGACGACGACATAGCGGATTTCCGCGAGGATGTGACCGTCCCACATCGCCCGGCACATGCCCACGAGACGGTCGCCGTCGTAGGCCAGGACAGTGCAGGGCGCATTATCCCATACGCGCTGCACCCTATCCAGCCCATGCCGCTCGGGATCGACCCAGCCGACGGATAGTGCAAGGCGCCGAACTCCCTCAGCACAGGGGCGGCCATTTATCTGGTAGGTAATTGGCATGGTGTTTGTGCTATTTCCCTTGGGTGATGCCTGTAAGCTGCTGCCACTGCGCTGCGGTGAGGCCTTTCGGCTTCTGCATGCCCTCTCCGTTCTCATCCAGTTCGCCCAAGTACTGGTAGCGATTGGGAGCCACCCGTCGGAATATCACGCTGTCTGCGAAGTGCCCGCCGTCCGCCACATAGGCCATTCCTACGGCAGTGTACTCTCCAACGATGTCAAGCGAGCAATAGGCGTGCTTGACACCTTCGCACTGCTTTTCGATGATCCTCTCAATGACCGGGTGCACGTAAGTGCGCACGTCGTGGCCCTTGTCCTTGTGCAGATGCTTCGGGTCCGTTGGCTTGACAGAGCCCGGTGTGGGCACGGGCTGCGACTCTGGAGTCGTCACAGCCGGTTCGACTGCAGGCTGTGGGGCCTGTGGCGGCGGTGTCGCTTGCGGCACGACCGTGCTTTTTGTGCCGCAGCCACACAGGCACAGCACCAGCGGTACCAACAGTCCCAGCAGTGTTCGCCGCATTCTCCCCTCCCTGATGCTCTACACCCGGCAACTCATTCCTGACCCCTGAGACCGGTCCTCTAATCCCTGCCTTACGGCCACATGGCCATCATCGGCACGCCCAGCGTCTCGTCGAAGCCGCACATCAGGTTCATGCACTGCAGCGCCGCGCCGGAGAGGCCCTTGATGAGGTTGTCAATGGCGGCTACCACTATCAGGCGACCGTTGTCCTCGTCCACTGCCACGCCGATGTCGCAGCGGTTTGTGCCTGCCACGGCCTTGGTGAAGGGCATCGCGCCTAGCGGCAGCACGCGCACGCAGGGCTCGCCGTCATAGTACTCCTGGTAGACCTCCCACACCTCGCCGGCAGTCATTGGCTTGACCAGGTTGCCGTAGGCCGTGGAGAGGATGCCGCGGCTGATGGGGATCAGGTGCGGGGTGAAGGTCACCTTGACCTCGGCTGCGGTGCGGCACGCGCAACTGGCGAAGCTAAGCTCCTGGTTCATCTCGGGGGTGTGCCGGTGGCTGGCGACCTTGTAGGCGGTCAGCGACTCGTTGACCTCGGAGAAGTGGCTGCCGAGAGCCAGCTTGCGGCCCGCGCCGGATACTCCGGACAGCGAATCGACGATCAGGCCCTTTGTCTCCACCAAGCCCCCTGCCACGGCTGGCGCCAGCGCCAGGGTGCCGCTGGTGGGGTAACAGCCCGGAACCGCGACGAAATTGGTTGCCGCGACGTCTGCCCGGTGCAGCTCAGGCAGGCCGTATACTGCCTTGCCGATTAGCTCAGGCATCGGGTGGGTGCCGTAGTACCGCTCATAGTCAGCGAGGTTCTTGAGCCGGAAGTCCGCCGAAAAGTCGAGGGTCTTTTTGCCCGCAGCCACTGACTGGGCCACCATTGCGGTGCCATCGCCGGGGTGCAGCGCGAATACCAGCACGTCGGCCTTGCTCGCGGCGGTCTCGAAGTCACCGGCTTCGATCACCATGTCGGCGATCTGCGGCAGGTGCGAGTAGACCTCGCCAAACGTCTTGCCGGCGGTTGAGTGCCCGGCGAGGTAAACCAGCTCGAACTGCGGGTGCCCCAGCACCATTCGCGCCAGTTCCGCGCCGCCGTATCCCGAAGCCCCGAATATCGCTACCTTAGTCACAATGACCCTCCCAGATGTGCCTCAAACCCGGCGTTCCCGCCTCTCGCGTTCACGCCGTTCGCCCCCCAACCAGATACGAAAAAAGCCACCCAGACTGCGGGCGGCAATGCAAAGGCTTGCCTTCGAGTACACGTCACAGATTGTACTTACCCACGCCTGGCGCGGCCGGGGAAGCCAACAATCTGCACTGTGTAGACCGAAAACAAGGACATCATCATCTTGCTCCAAGCGGAACATACCAGTTTCAGCCCCCGGAGTCAAGATACAAGGGCAACAAGGCATGCGGCTGCATTGTGGTTCGCTCCCCTACTCACCACCCGGTTTGTCCATCGTCATCTGCGCCGTGGTGGCTCTGAGTTGAACATCAACGCCAACTGGAACCTTGATGTCATAAAAGAGTCATAAATGTGTTATTATTGTGACCACACTATCCACTCGGAGGTCCGTATGCTCAGGTCTCGCCGTGGTTTCACCCTTATCGAACTGCTGGTAGTCATCGCCATTATCGCGATTCTTGCTGCCATCCTGTTCCCTGTCTTCGCCAAGGCCCGTGAAAAGGCCCGTCAAGCCTCATGTCTTTCCAACCTACGCCAGCTTGGCACCGCCATCCTGTCGTACGCCCAGGACTACGACGAGCAGCTTCCCTACATGTACACCGTCTGTGGTCCCATTACTTTGCCCAATGGCGCCGCGTACGCCGGCCCCAATAATCTCTGGCACTTCGCCATCTTCCCCTACGCCAAGAACGTCCAGATCTTCAACTGCCCCAGCGGCACGAACCGGTGGACCGGCAACTACAGCGGCGGCACTGGCTATGGGCTCAACACCTTCAACGATGGCCTTTCGCTCGGCGCCTTCAACTTCCCGTCTGAAGCCATGATTCTCGCCGAGGCCCAGGGCGGAGACCCCTACAACCTAGATGGCGACACGCTTGGTGCCAACGAGGAAATGGGCGGCATCCACAATGACGGACTCAACAACACCTTCATTGACGGCCACGCCAAGTGGATGCAGCGCTCCGCGCTCCCCGTCTACGGCGCCAACAGCCGCTACTGGAACGGTCTGTACACCGGCTCCAACCCGTAGTCTCAAGCTATGCGCGCGCTAACCCTCGCGCGCAGATGACGGACCACTTGACCACACGGACCGGCCCGCCCGCGGGCCGGTCCGCATTTTGCTCCTCTGTCGCAGTTCAGCGCCGGTTGCCTCAGCACTGGCGCTTCGGCAGGTCCATAGCCCCTCATTAGCGAACCCCTTTTGCACACCATGGCTCGACTTGATCGCTACCTCTTCGCCGAAATGCTCTGGCCCTTCGTGGGGGGCGTTTTGACGTTCGTGGTCCTGATCACCGGCCATATGCTGTTTCTGGCCATCGAGACCATGGTAGACCACCACGTGCCCCTCTCCGGCGTCCTGCGCTATGTCTCGTACCAGGTCCCGGGCGCTCTGATCATGGCCTTGCCCGTTGCCACGCTGCTAGCCGCGTCCCTGGCCTTCAACCGGCTTGCTCGCGACCACGAACTCATCGCCCTGCGCTCTGGCGGGATGAGCACGTGGCGCCTGATCATTCCGGGTCTGGTGCTCGGCCTGATCGCCGCAGGCGGCTCAATCTGGCTCAGTGGCAGCCTCGCTCCGCGCTCCAAACAAGCAGCCAGCGACCTGATGCGCGACGTGGTTTTGCAACAGCGCGCGCTGGTCTTCAAGCCCCACCAGTTCCTCGATACCGGCCGCGGCCTGAACCTCTATGTCGAGGGCGCCGACGAGGCGAAGGACGAGGTCAGCGGGCTGCACGTCTTTTGTCTGCGGCCCGAGGGCCCGCCAATGCTGCTCTGGGCCCCAAAAGCGCAATTCGGCGCCACGACGCTCCTCGTGCCTCAGCCACGGTTCTATGCCCTCGACACCAACGGGGCGCTCACCTACGGGGACTCTGACAGCATTGACATAGACCTGACGCAAGTTGGCGCCGGATCGTCGCACCGGTCCCGTGGCCTTGAAGATCAGAGCCTGCGCGCACTGTGGCAACGGGCCCACGTTCGGGGTGCTGGCGGTGACCGGAGCGCCTCGCTTGAGTTCCACTCGCGCCTGTCCATGGCGTTCGCCTGCCTGGTCTTCGCCCTGTTAGCCGGCCCGGTCACACTGCGCTTTAGCCGAGGCCAGAGCCTCGTAGGCGTACTGGCTACGATCATCGTGGTATTCATCTTCTACGTGGTGATGCTCTGGACTCGCATGTTGGGGGAAAGCGGTGTGCTGCCGGTGATGGCTGCGGCGTGGGGGGAGACGGCGGCCCTGTCCATAGTCGCGCTTGTTGCCATAGCCCGAGTGAGATGATCCTTGTGGAAGGGGTCACCGACCCCGACCGTATCATACCTTCTCAAGTCTCAGTAAGGAGCCTGTGACTATGACCGCCCCAATCGGCTGCGCCGTAATCGGCTACGGACCGCAGCACAACTTCGGCTGGGCCCATTCCGCCTGGATTGACGCCACCCCCGAACTCCGCCTTGCCGCAGTCTGCGACCTCGACCCCGCCCGCACCGCCGCCGCCAAAGAGATGTTCCCGGCGATCAAGACCTACAACCGGGTTGAGGACGTGTGGGCCGATCCTGAGATTGAACTGGTCTCGATCGTAACCCCGCACTTCACGCACTGCCCGCTGACGGTCCAGGCCTTCGCTGCCGGGAAGAACGTCGTGGTTGAGAAGGCCATGTGCCTGAACGTCGCCGAGGCAACTGCCATGGTAGAGGCCGGGCGAGCGGCGGGGAAGATGCTGTCCATCCACCACAATCGCCGCCACGACGGCAACTACCGCCGCATTGAGGAGATCGTCAAGTCGGGTCAGATCGGGGAGGTCTTCCATATCGAGCTCACCGCGGGTGGCTTCGGCAAGCCCAACCTGGCCTGGTACACTGAAAAGGCCAAGTCCGGCGGCGGGTTCTTCTACTGGGGTCCCCATGCCATTGACTGGGTGCTGAACCTGATCCCCGAGCGCGTCATGGGCGTCAACGGCTTCTTCCACAAGCTCGTCTGGCACGAGATGACCAACGAGGATCAGACCCGCGCGATCATCCGCTTTGGGAACGGTTGCGTGGCCGACATAACCTGGTCCACCATCTCCACCATTGGCAAGCCGCTGTGGCGCATCCTCGGGACCAGGGGGGGCATCTCTGACACCGGGGCAGGAGGCAATGTTGGCTATGAGAAGCAGATCAGCGGCCCTCCCGGAGGCAGCCTCAAGCTCGTGACGATTGGCGACGAAGGCCGGCAGGAACGGGAAGTGCCTTACCTGGATTCGGACTGGCCGACATACTGGCAGAACGTGGCGGACCACCTGCTGCGCGGCGGCCCGGTGCCAGTCAGGGGCGAGTTCGGACGCCGGGTCATAGGCGTGTTTGAGGCGGCTGAGAAGTCCTCGGCGAGTGGGCAGACAGAGCAACTGGCATGGGAAGACGAGTTCTGGTGCAGTGGGTAGAGAGGTAGTCAGGAAATGAATGGGCCGGAGCGCATGCGCTCCGGCCCGTGCACTACTCGCTCACCGCGGGCGCACCACGGTGCGCCCCTACAGGGGTTGAACTATAGGTTGTCCCACATGTTGACGGGCGTCTCAGTGGTGCTGGGCTTCATGGCCTTGGCGTGGCCATCGCAGAAGTTGACGTTGGCCATCTCGTTGTGCCGGCCGACCAGGACTCCGGCGCCTGCGCAAGGCGTCGCGAGGTAAGTAGCAAACCGCGACCACGGGCTCATGCCCTTGCCCCATGCGGTCGTTCCGCCCAGACCCGTCACGGGGTCACAGTTCTGCAAGGTCACGTCCCCGAACGCGATGGTCTCTGAGGGGTAGGCAATGTCGGCCATCGCCCGGCCGGTTCCATGGTTGTTGCTCCAGATGATGTTGCGGTTGGCCCCGTAGGCGCCCCCGCTGGGGCACTGGAATACCTGCCAGTTGTTGATGTACGGGTACAACATGCCGACGTTGGTGGTGCCGTTGTAGTACCACCGGTACTGGTAAGTCGGGCCGTTGTAGCACTTCACGTTTATCTCGTCATAGTCCTGAGCGTACTGGATGAAGGCCAGCCCAAGCTGCTTCACATTCGACAAACAACTGCTCTGCCTCGCCTTCTCGCGCGCCTTGGCAAACACCGGGAACAGGATCGCCGCCAGAATCGCGATGATCGCAATGACCACCAGCAGCTCAATCAGCGTGAAACCTCTGCGCATAGACACACCTGCCTGATGTAGATGAAACGACTGGGCCGGCGTCACTTCCGCAACAGTCTTGCGATTTCCTTCCACTTTTGTGGCAAAGTTACGGTATTTCAGCCGAATCTTGGTTTATTCGTGTGGTGTTGTGACGGACACTACTGTAGCATCCAGCTACTGGAGGAGAACAATGCATCGTGGTTTCTTCGCTCTTGTCCTGTTGGCTCTTGTCGTTCCCGCCTGCGCCCAGACGCCCGAACACCGGGGGCTCTGGGTGGGCAACTTCAGCTATGACACGCCGGCTGAAGCCGAGGCTGTGGTCGCCCGCGCCGCTGCCGCGAACCTCAACGTCCTCTATCCGCTTGTCTGGTACAACGGCGGGCAAGCCTGGTACAACAGTAACATCTCCCCGAAAGCCGCCACTGTGGCCCCCAACTACGACCCCCTCGGCTACCTGATCAAGATCGCGCACGCCCGTGGTATGGATGTCCACGCCTGGTTCGTGTCGGGGAGCTATGGGGACCCGAAGAACGGTGTGGTCTTCAAAGAGCACCCGGACTGGGCCTTGCAGTCCGCTCAAGGTCCGGCGATGTGGTATGACCTCGCCAAACCTGAGGTGCGCAAGTTTGAGACCGACGTCATGATTGACTGCCTGAAGAACTACGACGTGGACGGCCTGCACTTCGACTACATCCGCTACGACGGGCAGGAGTACTGCTACTGTAACCACTGCCAGACAGAGTTTTCGGCCCGCTATGGCTTCTCTCTGCTTTCACCGGCTGGTGGTCTTCCCGCCTCCATATCCTCTAACGGTAACCCCCTCGCTGAGGTCACTACCGCTCGCGTGCTTGCCACCTTCGATGACGGGCAGCCTGCTATCACGCTCAATAGCCTCGGACAGGGAGAAGCGGCGCTGGTCAACTGGACCGCCCAGCGGGGCAGCGTTCCGGGCGTCGATGATTTCGTAAAGCGCATGCTGGTCCGGTTTGGCGCGAGCAAGGACAATCTCTTTGTACTCGGCACCAACGAAACCCGTGCCAGGTATGGTGCGGAGAGTCAGGGCCAGGCGCGTGAATGGCTGAGGCGGCTGGGGTATGAGTCCAAGCTTGTGGATGAGACACAGGTGGGGCAGCTTCCGGCGGGTGGCACCGTCATTCTCCCGGCACAGTACTACATACCCGAGGAGACCGCTGCCTGGCTGCGGCAGTTCGTCACTGCGGGCGGGCACTGCCTCTTCATCGATGGCCCGGTCTTTGCGATCAAGTACCCCGATCTTCAGCATGTCATTGGCCTCAAGGGGTCGGGCAAGTACTTCCTGGCCCTGCGCCTCGTTAGCCCGGCGCCTGGCCAGGACCTGATCCCGTCCGGCCCCGCTCTGGATCTCGAGAAGGAGCGGCAGCGTGCCGCTAAGTGGATCGAATACCGCAAGGCCACCGTCACCGACCTCGTCCGCTCGGTCCGTGAGGCGGCCCTCAAGGTCAAGCCCCAGGCGAAGCTGAGCGCGGCGGTGTTTGAGACCAAGGCATCTGCTGACGCAGTATGCCAGGACTGGTACGCATGGCTGGACGCCGGCCTGCTGGACTATGTAATCCCAATGGCGTATGTGATGCCCAACCCCGCCCTTGAAGGGATGCTCCAGGAGTACAAGGCTTTTGACCCGAAGATGGAGCGGATTATCCCCGGCCTGAGCGTGTACCAGCGCGGGACGGCAGGCGACTCCTCTCGACCGCCGGAACTCGTTCTGTCGCAGGAAGCCCTCTGTCGCTCCTACGGGGCCAATGGCGTGGCTTACTTCTCGTACAATGAGTTCAGCGAAGCCATAGCCGCAGCACTCGGCGCCGGCCCCTATCGCCAGCCCGTTGCAGCCTACTATCCAAAGCTGAAGCGATAGAGACGGCCTGCTTACAGCAATGAGCCCTCCCGCTGCCACGGGAGGGCTTTTCGCTGTCTCTGTGGAACTCTGGTACCATGCGGCTGCCTGCAGTCGCAACTCGATTCGCACCCCCGGAGCTATACCCATGAAACAGACCGACGTTCTCGCTCTCGGCACCGCGCTTGTCGAGTTCACCCCCCAGCATCTGGGCGCGTCAGTGGCCGCCGCTGACGCTTATGACGCCCTCCCCTCCGGGGCCACCACCAACTTCTGCCTCGCCCTGGCCCGGCTGGGCATCCGGGTCTCGCTCGCGACTCGCATCGGGGAAGACGAGTTGGGGAAATGGCTCCTGCACAAGCTCCAGCACTTCGGAGTGGACACCTCGCCCACGCGCGCCGTCGCCGGGCAATACACTCCGGTCTCCTTCGCCTGGATGAATCAGGATGGGGCCAAGACCTTCTATTTCTACCGCTTCCCCGGCTACAGCGATCCCATGCTCGAGTTCGCCGCTGAGCCCCTGACCGATGACGAATTGCGCCAGGCCCGGCTGTTTGACTTCAGCGAAGCCACCGTGCGCGCTGAGCCGCTACGCTCGGTCAGCCTCGACACGGCCCGCCGCGCTCGGGAGCTGGGCCTGCAGGTCGCGTATGCTGTGAACTACCGCCCCGGCGCGTGGCGCGAGCCGGTGGAGCAGATTGTCGCAGTTCAGCGTCAGGCTCTCGCCCTCGCTGATCTTGCCCTGATGAACCGCGAGGAAGCCGCCCTCATCACTGGCGACGACGAGATTCGCCCCGAGAGCCTCGCGGCCCTCGGCCCGCGCCTGCTGGCCATCACCGCCGGCGCAGAGGGCGCACATGTATACCACGAGGGCAAGTTGACGTTCATCCCGCCGCGCGAGGTCGAAGTCCGGTATGACATCGGTGCGGGGGACACGTTCCATGCCGGTCTCCTGGCCGCACTCCTTCACGGCTACGATCCGGTAGAGGCCGCCTCCCTTGCCTCGGCCGCCGCGGCCCTGCGCATCTGCCGCACCGCTGACATGAACTGCCTCCCCACCTGGGCCGAGGTGCTGACGATGGCCACCAATGAAGGCCCAACCCTCGAAGGGGCGCCTCTGTAGGACCATCTCGCCGCTCTTGCGACCACTGGCGGTCTGCTCATCAGTTTCGGAGCAGGCCGTTTCGTGTGGCTTTGCGCCCTGCCGGACGGTCTGCGGAGTGGAATGAGAGAGGGAGGCTTGGCCAGCTTGGAGAAACATGACACGATGAAGACCCGAAAACGATCCAATCATGACTGGGGAGCCTTCTGGTTCCTGCTGCCCAACGCTTTGGGCTTTGTGACCTTCACTCTGCTGCCCGTGCTGGCGGCCTTCCTGCTGTCCTTCACCAGGTGGGATGCCGTCGAAAGCTGGCAGGGGTTGCACTTCGCCGGGCTGGCCAACTACCGGGAGATACTGGGTTTTGTGCGCACCCCCGGCGGCCTTCGCGCCACGGATGAGCAGTTCTGGTACTACATGTACAACACTGTCTTCCTCATGCTCGGTATACCACTGGGGATGGCGCTATCGTTCTTCACGGCCCTCCTGATGAACCAGCGCTTGCGGGGAATCACGCTCTACCGGGCCATGTACTTCCTGCCGACGGTCTGCTCGTCGGTGGCGGTGGCCGTGGTCTGGCGGTGGGTCTATGACGCGGATTGGGGGCTTTTGAACCAGGGCCTCAGGCTGGCGGGAGTGGATAGCCCTCCGGGATGGCTTGTGGACCCGTCGTGGGCCAAGCCGGCACTGATCCTGATGGGGCTCTGGATCGGTATCGGAGGGTACAACTGCGTGCTATATCTGGCGGGGCTGCAGGGCATCCCACAGGAGCTGTACGAGGCGGCGGAAATTGACGGGGCGGGCTGGTGGGAGCGGGTGCGGCACATCACGTGGCCCATGCTGGCCCCAACCACCTTCTTCATCCTCGTGATGTCGCTCATCTCTGGGTTTCAGGGACACTTCGTCGCCATTCATATCCTCACCCGCGGCGGACCGGCCGGGGCCACCACAAACCTCTTGTATTACATCTACCAATCAGCCTTCGACCACCAGAAGATGGGCTACGCCTGCGCGCTGGCCATGGTGCTGTTTGTGATCATCTTCGTGTGCACGGTGGTGAACTGGAAGTATGGCAAGAAGTCCGTGGAGATATATGGGTGAGAGAGGCGGGAACGGGGAACACGGGACGGCCGCATTGCGTAGAGGGGCAGGGGCGACGGGCGAGCCGCCCGTCCTACTGGGGAGAGGCGAGGGAGTAGGGCTGGGGATTGAGCCCTTGCAAACCCTCTCGTACATCGGGAACGGGGTAGTGCCCGGGCAGGGCGAGTACTCGTTCTACTACGCCATACAGGGGATTTCACAGCGCAATGAGCGAGACACTGGCGGATAGATACCATGATGAGTTCCCGGTGAAGCGGGAGCACATCTACTTCAACCATGCAGGGGTCTGCCCCCTGCCGCGGCGCGTCGCGGCGGCGGCGCAGGGCGTGTTCGAGGAGCAGATGGCGACCGGCGGCGTGAAGTATGACCGGTGGCTGCGGGGAATCCACGAGGCGCGGGAGAACCTCGCGAAGCTGACGCGGGCGGGGAGCGAGGAGATTGCCTTCGTCAAGAACACCACCCACGGACTGATGATCGCCGCGGGGAGCATCCCCTTCGAGGCCGGAGACAACGTCGTCACGACTGCCATCGAGTTTCCGGCGAATGTGTACCCGTGGCTGGGGCTGGAGCGCTACGGGGTAGAGACACGGTTTGTCGGGGCTCGGAATGGCCGCGTACAGGTGGATGACCTGCGGGCAGCGATGGATCGGCGGACGCGGGCCATCGCGGTAAGCTGGGTGCAGTTCACCAGCGGGTACCGGATTGACCTGGGGAAGCTGTCCCAGCTTCGACGGGACAAGAATTGCTACCTGGTGGTGGATGCAATTCAGGGATTGGGGGCGCTGCAGATCGACCTGGGCCGGTACAGCATTGATTTCCTGGCTGCCGATGGGCACAAGTTCCTGCTGTCGGCGGAGGGGGCCGGGCTGTTGTATGTGCGGCGGCAGATTCTCGGGGAGTTGCAGCCCCACGCGCTGGGATGGCTGGGAATGGAAGACCCCTTTGATTTCCTGAATTACAACATACGTCCGGTGGCCGAGGCACGGAGGTTTGAGGAAGGTAGCCAGAACGTAGCAGGCATTCACGCGCTGGGAGCGGCGGCAGGGCTGTTTCTGGAGGCGGGCCCGGCACAAGTGGAGAGGGAGATCCTGGCGCTGACCGACGACCTGTGCGAGCGGCTGCAGAGCATCGGCTGCACGATCACCTCACCACGAGGGGAAGGCGAGAAATCGGGCATCGTGACGTTCACGCACCCCAGGGCGGAGGCGACGACGCTGGCGGAGCGGCTCACGGCGGAGGGCGTGGTGTGCGTGGAGCGTGGCGGAGCGGTAAGGTTCTCACCGCACTTCTACAACGACGCGGACGAGGTGGAGAGGGCGGTGGAGGTCGTTAGGGAGAACGTGGGAGGGTAGGGGCTTTACAGGATGGACAGGATGGAGACGGCGATTTACAGGATGTAAGGATAGAAGGATGGGGAGGATGAAGGCAGAGTAAGGCTAGAGGCCTTCGAGGAGTTCGATTCTTAGGTCGTCGAGGCGCAGGTTGACCGTCACTGGCGTGGAGTTGTCGCCCTTTTCGATGGCAATGTCTACAGTGGCAGCGTTTGAAGGCATCTCGCCGATGGCCTCAAGCTTCTGCCAGGTGCCGAGTTTCGTGGTGTCGTAGTGGTTGCTGGTGACGTTGGTGATCCATTTGCCGTCGGCGGCGTTCACGCCGAGCTTGAGAAACGGGGCCTGGCGCAGGGCCTCCAGCCGCTCGACAAGCATCCAGCCCGTCAGGCGATACAGGGCGAAGGGCGTAACCGGTGTCGGTACGCGATAGCCGGCGTAGTTCCACGATTTTGCGATTGAGCCCTCTATGGCAAGGCTCTTGTCCCCCGAGTGGGCGTTGCCCGTGGCGAGGGTGGCGGTGAGGCCAGCGGGAGCATCCCACGTGTTGGCGAGCTTCTCGAAGTCCTCGGAGAAGACGTCGCCCTGCACGTCCGGGGCCTGTACGGTCGATAGTGCCGTCAGTTCGTAATCCCCCTCAGTGCGTTTCCCCTCCATGCCAAGCATGATGGTCTGATTGGTCTCCGGTGCGAACATGGCGACTGTGAGACGATAGCGGCCCTGTGGCAAGCCAGCCGGCACGCGCAGAACGAGCGTGTCCACTTGCTCCTGCCCCGGCATCCACATAGTGGTCGGAACTCGCGGGAATACCACTTCGTCGGCTACGGGCTTGTCATCGGCGCCCAGAAGCCGCCAGCGGAGCGCATGGCTCTGGTAGCAGGGGGCAAGGCCGTTGTTGGCCCATGTGACTTCGAGTGGAAGGCGGGTCGGGTACTTCTGGCTCAGGCGCAGCGCGGTGGGGCATTGCAGCTTTGTGATGACGAAGCGGTAACCAATCCGCCGCGCGGCGTCACGGAGGAGTTCCTGAACCTCAGGCGTGGCCTTGCGGTAGCCGCCGCCGCCGAAGAGGTTGGTGTTGAGGTAGCTGATCGGGGCGGACAGACCCTTCTCGAGGGTCTGCTTGACGTCCCAGTTCTTCTTCACCATGTCGTCATAGCCGCTATGGAACTCGAAGTTGCAGATGACGCCGCGACGGGAATAGGGCTTGTAGAGCCACTCGCCGACGTCGTAGCTGGCGCCGGCGGGGTTCAGGCCGTCCTGGCGGAAGTGGCAGCCGCGGAGGGCGGCGTAGTCATTGATGGTCTGGTTGTCCGGGCCGCCGACGTTGAGAAAGACGCGAGTGTGGGGGAAGGCCCGGACATACTCGTCAATCATGCGGCGATATGCCATGACGTAGCGGGTGTGGGTATAGCCGGTGGCGGCGAAGTCCTGCGGGGTCCAGCGGGCCAGGTGCATCTCGCCCCATTCGCCAATGCTGCCGATGTCCACAAACTCGAGCCCAGGCTTGTCGCCGAGGTACTCGCCGAGCTTGCGGACGAACTCGGCCTGCAGGGACAGGTACCGCTCGTCCCAGAAGGCGGGATCGGTCTGGATTTTGCCATTGAGGGCTACATGCTTGACGCCGGGCACCCCTTCGTCGAAGACCCACTTGGGCGTGACGTACTCCTTGGCCGAGTGCATGTTCTGGCACATGACGCGGAAGGCGACGCGCTTGCCCTGCTGCTTGACCCAGAAGTCAAAGAGCGGCCCGAAGTACTGGTCGAAGGTATAGACGTTCTTTTCGGGGCGACCTTTGATGCGATGGTCCAGGCCCGCTGGCTTGACCTCGAGTCGCGAAAGGGTAAGGCCCCGGGCGGCTACCAGGCCACGTTCGACGAGACGCGTCACCCGTTCATCTTCATGAACGCCGTCGGCCTGCACGGCGACGTCGAGACCCTGCTCCACGAGGGCGGCCACGCCTTCCACGCCGTGGCCTGCCGCGACGAGCCGCTGCTCAACTACCGGCACTGCGGCATGGAGATGGCCGAGGTCGCCTCGATGGGGATGGAACTGCTCTCGT
>JBDKRC010000104.1:0-6859 GCA_039683575.1 Armatimonadia bacterium
AACGTGAGCATCGCGCTGCATCTGGCAAAGGTGATTGGGCTGCGCGACGTTGAGACAGGCAAAGACCGTTGCGGACCAGTCGTCCTATACACAACAAGCCGAGACTTGGCAAGAATCTTCGACCCCCGCCACGACCGCGCACAGTGCATGGAGGTCATCGAGTGGGCGGCGGTGAATGGGCTGGAGCCTGACCTGAGCCAAGGCATCGTGCGCGTCTGGCCGACAGGCAAGGACTACCCGTGCGCGGTAGAAAACGACAACACCCCCGAAGGCGTCCGCGCTGCGGCGCTGGAGGCGGTGGCGAGGGCTACGGGCTGGCCGGGAATGGTGGGGGAGTGATGAATAGCCAAGGACAGACCGGATGCCTTGAGGTGGACTGCGACAACACTCCGGCCACATGCAAGGCGGGATGCGGCAGGCACAAGCGCAAGGATGACATCGTGCGCCGGCTGGAGATCAAGGCCGGCGTCATGGAGATAGGAGAGCGCATCCAGTGGGGAAGCGACACAGCCCTTATGCGAGAGGCAGCAGTTTACATCGACCTTCTGGAGCGCAAGCTGGATTTGCTCGAACAGGACTACAGAATTATCAGCGGAGCAGCGCGGGATGCCGTGCTCGCCCTTAGCCTGCGAAATGCGGTTGAGGACGCGAGCGAGAAGGCAGAACAGTATCTGCACGCCGCATTTCAGCAGGTGACGAAATGAACAACGACGAGATGCGGCGCGAGTTTGAGGCGTGGCTACTCAAGGACTGCGGGATCGTGAGCCAGCCCGATGAGCGAGGCGAATACCGGGATGCGTCAGTGCAGCGCGCATGGCTGTCGTGGCAAGCCGCCACCCGCCGCGCCCTGCCGGATGGGTTTGTGGCGGTGCCGACGCATAAGGCGACCGACTCTGCACGACTGGACGCGCTTGAGCGCATGGCCAACCAGATGGGCGGCATTCTCCTGCATGACGGTAGCGAAACCGGAAGGTGCGGCATCGGCCTGCGCCCGGGGACGGTCATTCGCGGACTGCGGGAAGCCATCGACGCCACTATGGCGGCAGACATGCTCTCCGCAGCAGCTTCCGCGACGACTGACGAGGGGACGGGGGTGGGGGGATGACGTATTTCCATGGCGGAGTGCGTGGCCTGCGGGTTGGCGACTATCTGCTGCCGCCCGATAGTACGGGCGCAAGGTCATGTTCGGAGTTCGGTGGCGCTGGCGTTCACCGCAATGACCGCGTGTACATCACGCCGAGCCCGGAAGCCGCACTGCTCTATGCGGCGGGACAGGATCGCGGAGTGGTCTACCAGTGCATGCCCGTCGGCGACATAGAGCCAGACCCTGACTGCACGATGCCGGGCCTGTCCTGGCAATGCGAGAAGGCCCGCATCGTGAAGGTCATCAAGCCGAAAACGAAGCATCTGCTGAGAGCGCGAAAGGTGCTACTGGAGGGGAACTGATGAACGCGCACCTGGTGAGCGAGGACGACCTCCGCGCATGGCTCCAGTACGAGCGGCAGGCCGACATCAAGGCATGGCTGGACGACAAGGGCGTCTGGTACGTCACCGGCAAGGGCGGCAGGATCTGCACCACCGTGGAGGCCATCAACGACGCCCGCGCCCGGGCGGCCAACGCGGCATCCTTCGATGAATTCGAGTTCGTGAGCAATGGGACGGAAGCGCAGCACTAGGGACGGGGAGCGCTTGCCTCCCTACGTCTACCGGAAGGCCAAGCTGAACCTGGTCGAGTACCGGCCCTATCTGGGGGGCGGGAAGTTCGGGAAGTCGGTCTACCTCAAGGACGCCGACGGCCAGCCCCTGCCCTTCACCGCCAGCCGTGACGCCATCTTCAAGGCCTATGCGAAGGTCACCGGCGAGGAAAAGCAAGCCCGCACCCTGTCATGGCTGCTTGGGGAGTACGTCGCCAGCCCGCGCTACGCCCGCCTGATGCCGGCCACCCGGAAGCATTACGACCACTACCGGACGGCCATCGAGGGCAAAGACCTGTCGAACGGGAAGCGCTTCGGGGACGTGCCGCTGGAGAAGATCACCCGGGGGGTAATCGCCAAGTACCGGGACAGCATGGCCGCGGCGCCGATCCAGGCGAACCGCCACCTGCAGTTCCTGGGGGCGGTGTTCAGCTTTGCACTGGAGCGGGAGTACGTCAGCCAGAACCCGGTGACGGGGGTGGAGAAGAACCGCCAGCCGCCCCGAACGCACTACGTCGAGGACAATGACTACTGGCTGGGCTATGACCTGGCGCCCGAGTGGCTGGGGGCCGCCATGGAGCTGGCGTACCTGTGCCGCGGGCGGCGCGGGGAGATCCTGGCGCTGAAGCCCCGGGAGCACCTGCTGGAGAAGGGGGTCTACCTCAAGCGCACCAAGGGCAGCGAGTCGGAGGTTACGGAGTGGTCGGAGCGGCTCAGGGCGGCCGTGGAGCGGGCCAGGAGCCACAATCGGGACGTGATCAGCCCCTACCTACTGCATGGGGCGGACGGAGAGCAGATAGGCGGCCCTGCGTTCAATTCCGCATGGCGCCGGCTGATGGAGAAGGTGAAGGCCGCCGGGGGTGTGCCGTTCCCCTTCCACGACATCAAGGCGAAGGGCGTGACCGACCACACGGAGCATGCCGCCGGGCACAAGTCCGAGCGCATGAAGGCGGTCTATGTACGCCTGCCGGACGTGGTGAAGCCGACCCGGTAATTTTGGTAGGCGATTTGGTAGGAGCCCAAAAGAAAAGGGCCTGCATCGCTGCAAGCCCTTGTCTTATATGGCGCGCTGGGAGGGATTCGAACCCCCGACCCTCTGGTTCGTAGCCAGTCACGCAGCGTATAGAAATCAACGGCTTGCGGTGTTTCACTACCAAAAAGACTGCCCGTTTGTGCAGTGCTTCGGCGTGGGTTTAGCCGCTTTTTTTGGTAGTGAATTGGAGGCCCCATGACCCTGATTCTGCTCGTCGCCAGCTACTGCCTAGTCTGGCTCGGATGGCGCTGGCTCCGCGGCTGACCTACCAGCTCACCTCTATGCCAACTTGGCCGCCAATGTCATCGGCGCGCTTCACCGGCCCCAGGCCGACGCCAAGGCGACCCCACCTCTTGCCGACCAGCCCGCTGTAGTTATCGGTCCCGAGCTCGTGCGTCACCAGGGCGAAGTGCCGGGGCGGCGGGCGCTGCTCGAGCATGGGCGTGTAGGTGCTCTGCTGGACATCGACCTCGCCGTCCGGGCTGCTGGCGATGACGCCGGCGCCGTCCGGGCCGAGGTAGCGGCTGATGTCAACCACGACGGGCTCGCAGGAACAAGTCATGGCGTCCGCTGTCCGCGAATCGGGGACGGGGTCGGCCACCGGCGGCCGCGGCTTCGGCTTCACTACGATGCGCGCACGGTCGGTCTCCTTGGCCTTGGGCGGCAGCATGTGCGGCGGCGGGCCGGCGTCCTTGGGCGCGGTCGGGATGCGGGTCAGGTCGGCGCTGCCGTCGGCCTGCAGGTGGCCCGGGCGGAAGGTGGCGGTGGTGGTCTGGTGCGGCTCCCAGCGCACGATGTGGTGGTAGGCGGCGAGGCCCAGGATGATGCCGGCGATCAGGCCGGAGACCAGGGCGATGATGATGGCGCGCATGTCAGGCTCCATTCGCGGCTGCAGCCAGCACGCCGGCCACGGCCTTGGCCACCAACCACTTGCGGTCGAGGTAGCGGCGGCGGTCGTCTGGGTTGCTGATGAAGAAGAGCTCGAGGATCACGCCCCCGGCCTGCACGAAGCCGAGGCGGCTGTGCTGCCCGGATGCCTCCCCCTTCGCCCCGCGGTTCTTGATGCCGATGGTGTCGGCTATGGCCTTGCACATGGCCGCGCCCAGGGCCTTGCCCTTCTCGCTGGACAGCGACTCAACGCCGGTCGCCGCCGGACTGGCGGCCGCGTTGCAGTGGAACTCCACGGCGATCACGCCCGGGCCGGCAGCCTTCACCAGCGCAATGGCGCGGGCCAGCGGCAGGTTCTCGCCGTCCTTGCCGTCCGTGGTGAACGGGACGCCGGCCGCCCTGAGGTAGTGCGCCACCAGGTTGCGGAAGTCGGCGCAGATGTCGGCTTCGGTCAGGCCGCCACCCACGGCGCCCGGATCTGCGGTGGAGTGGCCGGCGGTGATGACGATGGGTCTCATGGTGTCCTCAGTGGATGGTGGGTGTGATGCCAAGGCCGAGCAGGGTGGCGGCTGCCACGCCATGCTCCTGGCGGAGAAGCAGCAGCTCCTTCTCCCATTCCGTGGCGACCGCCAGCATCGCCTCCACTTCGTTTTCCGGTAACGGCTGGATGGTTGCGACCACGCTGATCTCCTTGTTTTGTTACGGCGTGAAGTCCTGCTTGATGTCCCGCACCAGTTCTCCCAAGTCCTTCCCCTTGCGCTTGTCGAGGTAGCGGAAAGCGGCGCCGAGGACGTACCAACCAGGGAGGCCCCCGGTGATGAGGAAGGGGACGGACAGGGACATCTTGACCATGCCCGCATCCATCCCCGCCACGCCGGACAGCTCCTGCACGGCGAGCGAGAGGACGCCGGGGAAGTGCGACATGAAGGCGAAGTAGAGGATCGGGCCGAGGGTGAAAGAGCCGATGAAGGTGACGAACAGCCGGTAGATGAACTCCCGGTGGCTCTGGGGCGGCATGAACACGAAGGTCAGTGCCGAGGCGAGGGAGGCCGCGATTACAGGGACTCCGATCCACTTTATGAGCGCGGCACCCCCCGCTCCGGTTTCTGCTGCCATGTTGCTCATTTCCTTATCTCAATAGTCGCAGTAATCGCCATTCGGCCGCCCGTCATGCACCCACCCGAAGCAATGCGCGACCTCGTGGGTGACGCAGCGAGGGTAGACGGAGGGCCGCAGTTGAATGATGCAAAAGTCGCCGAAGCTGGTTGCCTGCCCGTCCCGGCCGGCGGGGATGTCCTCGGTTAGCGTGAACTGGATGCTCACGGTGTCGCGGACGGGCGTAATGTCCGGGCCGTCGAACATGGCACAGCCCGGTAGCAGGAGGGATGCGACCATCAGGAGATGGCGCACAGCCCCTCCAGCGCGTCGGCCAATTCCTGGCTGACGTAGCCGCTGCTGACGTAGTTACCCTGCTCATCCTGCGCGACGAACATGCCGGAACCGCCGGGGATGGATTCGGCAGCGGCTCGGGCGGCTTCGACCTGCGCCGGGGTGGCGGTGAAGGTGCGGAGAATGTCCATCAGTAGGCCCTCGTCCGTGCGTTAACCCATGCTTCCGTCGCCGCAATCTCGCCCGCCGTGACGGCCTTGAAGCAGATTACCATCGGGTAGATGCGGCCGTTGTTGAGGCGCAGCGACGTACCGGCGCGAGCGCCGATATAGATTGGGTGCGGGCCGTAATTGGCAGCCGTGCCCTGCGTAGTAGTTGTAGGAGTAGACGCATCTCCGTTAACTCGACCGCTAACGCTGGGGGCACCAATGTCACCCAGCAGGGAAGCGACCGCAGTTACAGGACCAGCTGGGACGGCCTTAGTGGATTCCTTATACGTCGTACCCTTGCTGCCGAAAGCGATGGCTGGCGCGGTGGTCGAAATGAGCAAAAAGGCATTTGTTTTGGTAGCTGTGTTAGATGACAACTCCACAACTATTTGCGTTGCCGCATCACTCACCTTCGTCACGCCCGCGCAGACGAACACCTTATCCGTGCCGGGGTCCACGCTCGCCGTCTGCAAGAAGTCGTCGGTCGCGTCGATGCGGAGGAATCGCGGGAAGCCTGCGCTGTCGTAGGAGGTGGAGGTATCCACCCTCTGGTAGGCGGGAATGCGGCTGTTGGCGTCGGCGGTGAGGCGCAAATCCGCCCGCCTCACAGAGCCCGATACCGTCAGCGTCAGCGTCCCGGCCGTGGCGGTGAATACGTTGGTGCCCGCGCTCTTGACGCCCGTCGCCGTGCCCGACAGCGTAACCGTGCCCGAGCCGGTGAAGGTCAGCGTGTACGAGGCCGCAAGCGTGGTCACAGACTGCGTGGCAAGAGTGGCGGTGCCGACCAGCAGGTTATACCGCGCACTCAGCACCGGCCGAGCCGCGTCCGTAGACTGGTAGGCGTGGAGGCCGGGGAGTTCGCGGATGCTGGTCAGCGTGAACGACAGCGAACCTGCGTTGGCACAGAAGCAGATGCCGGAAATGGCGGGAATGTAGCCGGTGAACGATGCCCCCGAGGCAATGGTGGCGAACGTCGAGAGGATGGTCGTACCGGAAATGTCTCGGATAAGAAGTTGAGCGGGGCCAGTATTGGTCACGCTGATGCGGTACCAGCGGCTAGCCGTTACGCCAAACTTGACGTAACTCTGATTGCTAACGTCAACGCGAGTCACCGACCCCGCGCCCGTCGAAGTTTTGTAGCTCGCCGCCGTAGACGTGCCGACAAGCCCGGTCGTGCCGGTCGCCAACAGTTCCGAGCCAAGCACCCCACCCCACCGCTGGTCCACCACCAGCCCCACCGGCTGCTCAAGCGCAGTGATGGGAACACTCCCATCTGCCTTCTGGTACAGGTAGGAGAAGTCGTCGTAGTCGTAGATGGCGCCGATGGTGGACGTGGAGCGGAAAAGGCTCCTCGGAGTGAACGGCGGCGACCCCAGTACCGTCAGCAGGCTCATGTCACACCGCCCGGGCGAAGATCTTGAAGGCGATGCTGGAGCCGGAGGCGTTGTTCGCGCCCAGCTTGATGCGGATGTACTTTGGCATGATGCTCCAGTTCGCCGGGTTCAGCGCCACGCTGGTGCCCTGGACAGCCGTGAACGTCAGCTTGGTGCCGGTCGTGTCGTAGACGTCATCCCAGCGCGAGGCATCCTCGCTGATCTGGATGTTGGCAGTGGCCGTGGTCATCGACGCCGGGCACTGGACGCGGC
>JBDKRC010000105.1:0-2114 GCA_039683575.1 Armatimonadia bacterium
GCAGGATAAAGGCAAGGATGGGGAGGATGAGAGACTGAGAGGGGGAGAGGAGAAGGTGAGTGGTCACAATGGGGACGGAGACTTGGCGCGAAGGTTGGGAAGGTGGGTTCTGGCGAGGGGTTGTGGCGCGCTAAGTCTCCGTCCCCATTTTGGGCAGTGGGTGGTCGGGGATGACGGCGAGAGCCCGACAGGAATGTCGGGCGTACATTGGGGGAAAGTGGAGGAGCGTGGGAAGGTTGCGAAAATGGTGTCAGTCCCCGTTTTTTCATTGATAGAGGCGGACCTCGTCGATTTCGACGAGGTCCGCTCCGTTTGTGGCGGTGATTTCTATGCGGATGGCTTTGATGGGGCCGGACAGGTCCTGCGGACGCGGGTGGCGGCGCAGGCGGTGGAGGTTGCTTTGGACTTCGGCCCAGAGGTGGTCGGTGCCGTCGGGCAGTTCGGCGATGATTTGGTAGTCGCGCGCGCATTCGGCGGGGCGAAAGCTGCCCGGCATCTGGAAGTAGGAGCGGTGGAAGTCGAGGCCCCAGGCGATCTGGACGAGGCTGAGGGCGGCCGGGGCGGCGAGTTCGAGACGGAGCCACTGGGGGGCGGGGCCGTCTGAGACCCAGACGTTGGTCCACTGTTCGGGGCGGGCGACGCCGTTGGTGACGTTCTGCGGCTCGAAGGCGGCGGTGAGGGGCAGGACGTCGGCGGCGAGGGGGCGCCAATCGGAGAACTGGCCTGGCGCGAAGACCCATTGGCCGTTCTCACAGCGCGCCGAAGTGATGCCGGGGAGGCGGTCGGCTTGCTGGAGCCACGTCAGCTGGTCGCCGGCGGGCAGCCTTAGCCAGTAGAGACCCCTTGCAAGCGATTCCCCGAGTTCGGCGGTGAGTGGGCCGGTGTGGCCGGAAGGCACTGTGAGGACGACCTCGGCGACCGGGGCGCTGTCGAGCGCCGGGAGGTCCCAGAGGTCGTCGGCGCGATGCAGCGTTCCCCGTAGTTCCCCTGCTTTTCCCTCATTTCGTAGATGGATGCGGACCTGCTCCACCGGGCCGGAGATCGGCACCAGTGTGGCCAGCGGGGTCGTGAGTGGCAGGCCGGTGGTGGTTGGTGTGGCTTCGTAGGCGCGGGTGCTGGAGGCGGTGATGGTGGCGTGGCGGGCGAGGTCCTGCTCATCCTGGTTGCGGACGCGAGGGATATAGCAGTCATCGCGCAGGAGGGTTTGCTGGATGGCGTGGAGGTCGTCGGGTTGGAGGGCGGCGGGGAGCCTTTGGGTTTGGGCACAGTGAGAGGCGGCGACGCCGACGGCTTGCGCGGCGACGGCCAGGGTGCGCTGGACGCGCAGGGAGTTGAAGGCGACGCGGGAGGCGCTCATACAGCGGCCGGCGAGGAAGAGGTTCTTGACTTCGCGGGTGTAGAGGCTGCGCAGGGGGACGCTGTAGGGGGCGACGTAGAACGGGGCGAAGCCGGTGCCGTGAAAGGACGGGGCCTGCCCGGTGGCGAGGATGCCGCCCTTGGTGTGATCGTCGATGATCCAGCCGCCGTAGGAGACGCGGTCGGGGAATAGCTCGCGGCGCTTGATCTCGTCTTGGGTGAGGACGTGGGCGCCGATGAAGCGGCGGGACTCGCGCTTGGCCGGGAGCATGCCGACCCATTCGAGGATGCGATTGGCGGCGCGGTCGCGGTGCTCGCAGCGGTTCTTGATATGATCCCAGACGCCCAGAACGTGGCGCAGGGCTTCGTCGCGAAGGGCCTCATTGTCGGTGAGGCTGTCGAAGGGATAGCCGACCTCGATCCACCAGTAGCCGCCCTCGAAGTAGCCATGCGGGCGGCCCTGGAGGCTTGCTTCGTCCGGGTAGGTGGCGGCCCACGGCGGGGGCTCGTAGGGCATGGGCTGGCCGCAGTCGCGGGAGCGGAAGACAAGGGAACTGCCGAGGGTCCAGTTCTCGGGCTGCTCGGGGGCGAGGCTCTCGTGGTACTCGTCGCGGCTTTCCTGGCCGATGCGGAAGGGGACGCCCGCGGCTGTGCCGATTGAGCCGTCGCCGGTGGCGTCCACGAAGAAGTCGGCAGACACCTCCCAGACCTTCTCGTTGCCCATTTGCAGGCCGCGGACAGCTTGGAGAATGCCCTCG
>JBDKRC010000106.1:0-5097 GCA_039683575.1 Armatimonadia bacterium
CCACGGCGTCTACCCGACCCACGCGCCAACTCCCGCCACCCGCGAAACCGGCGACGTGCTGGCCCGCGCCCAGATCAAAGCCGACGAACTGCAATCCAGCTTCCAGATCATTGAGTCGCTACTGGACAACCTTCCCGAAGGCCCCGTCCAACTCGACTGCGACACCGCCACCCTCCCGCCCAACGCGGTAGGAGTGGGCCTGGTCGAGGCCTGGCGCGGCGAGCTAATCCACTGGATCACCACCAACGAGTCCGGCGAGATCGCCCGCTACGCCATCAAAGCCCCCAGCCTGAACAACTGGACCGGCCTCGCCATAGCCGTCCGCGGCAACCTGGTAGCCGACTTCCCGCTCTGCAACAAAAGCTTCAACCTGTCCTACTCCGGCAACGACCTCTAGCCCGTTCGCCGGGGCTGCTCTCGCCGTTCGGAGGGGCCGAGCTTCAGCCGGCCCTGTCGTTATCACCGACCAGTTCTGACACCCGGACGGGCTGAATTACCATAGCCTCACCATGGTCATCAGGCCCCGCCGTTATCACCGACAACCGCCCGCCACACCTTTGCTTGACTGGAAAAGTCCCATGCACAACCCACTCTGGGCCATTCTAACCCGCGGACGTCTCACTAACCCCGACGTCTGCCCCGACCTTCCGGAAGACGCCACCGGTCTCCCCACGGTCACGTCTGCGCCCTGCGCCGGCCCCTCCTGCGCCCAATGCGCCGCCGTCTGCCCGACCCGCGCCATCAGCGTCACCTCCGACGAGCACGGCCCCCTCGTCGCCCTCGACCGCGGCCGCTGCATCGGCTGTCAGGCCTGCATCGAAGCCTGCCCTTCCAAGACCATAGTAACCGACCGCTCCACCCGCACCGCCGTCCGCACCCGGGAAGAGCTAATCCTCACCAATCGCCCCACAGAGCCCTCTACGGCCCCTGTAGGGCAAAAGCTCTTTCACCGCTCGCTCCACGTCCGCGAGGTCTCCACTGGCTCAAACGCCACTGACCTCGAAGTCCTCGCCACCACCAACGCCATCTTCGACGTGGCCCGCTTCGGCATCCATTACGTCGCCTCGCCCCGCTTCGCCGACGTCCTGCTGGTCACCGGACCGGTCGGGAAAGCCATGCAGGAGCCTCTGCGCCGCTGCTATGGCGCGATGAGCGAACCGCGCCTGGTCATCGCCGCCGGCACCGACGCCATTTCCGGCGGCCTCCACGCTGGCGGGTATGCCGAGGCCGACGGCGTGGGCGACCTTCTCCCCGTCTCCTGTTTCATCCCCGGCGACCCTCCCCACCCGTGGAGTCTGATCCACGGTTTGCTCCTCATCATGGGCCGCGAACTCGACTGAAACAGCGCCCCAGACTCCACAAAACAGGCCCCTTTCTCGCCAAACGAAGTTAACCGATGTAATCATTATGCGTTTTTTCCATCATGGTGATGGTATGGGCTGGGTGTACATATAGCCGGGGCAGCTTTTCCACCTTTTGGCCGCGACAAATCCACCATCTCCTGATACCTTCGCGCTCCAATTCCCTGTTACCCTAACGGGGAAGAAGCTGTTGCTCAGGCGTGAGGTAACCGGAGGTGTGGGAGTGGCTTCAGAAAGCGTCTTGCCGGACGTGTTCATCATCAACGCCTGCCTGACGGGCATGGTCCCGACGCGGGCTGATACTCCCTACGTTCCCCTGACCGTCGAGGAAATAGCTGCAGATGCCGCCGCCGCGCTGGAAGCTGGAGCGGCCATCGTGCATCTGCACCCCCGTGACGAGACCACCGGCCTCCCCAGCACCGACCCTGACCTCTACCGCCGCCTGATCGCCGCCGTCCGGGAAAGCGCCCCCGACCTCCTCATCAGCGCCACCTGCAGCGGCCGCCTGGCCCGCAGCGTGGACGAGCGAGCCGTCGCCCTGGACCTCGAGGGCGACCTGCGGCCCGACCTGGGCAGCCTCACCTGCGGCTCCCTGAACTTCCCCAAACAGGCTTCAGTGAACGAGCCCGAGACGATAGCCGAACTTGCCCGCCGCATGCTGGACCGCGGCATCAAGGCTGAAGTCGAGGTCTTTGAGCCCGGGATGATAAACACCGCGCGGTACCTGGTGCGCAAGGGGCTGCTGGAGGAGCCGCTGTATGTCAACATCCTCCTGGGCAACCTCGGCACTTGCCCGGCGGGCGGTTGCGATCTGGCCTGGATGGTCAACAGCCTGCCCGAGGGCACCATCTGGTCGGCAGCGGGCATTGGCCGCTACCAGTTGCCGGTCAATGCCATGGCCCTGGCGATGGGCGGCAACATCCGGGTCGGCCTCGAAGACAACATCCACTATGAATGGCAGGACCGCAGCCTTGCCACCAACTGCGAGCTCATCGACCGCATGGTGCGCCTGGGGGCAGAGCTGGGCCGGCGGCCCGCTACTCCGGATGAAGCGCGGCAGATAATCGGTTTGCCAGTGAGGTCCCTATGTCCAGCCTAGAGCGCCTGGTGATCGTCGGCGCCCGCCTCGACGGGCAGATGCCGGTGGCGTATGAGGTAATCCACTCGACGAGGGGGTACAAGCCGGTCGCACTGGTGGATGATGACGAGTCGCTGTGGGGGGAGAAAGTGCTGGGCCTGCCGGTGATCGGCGGCATGGAGACCCTTGCCGAGAAAGCAGACGAGCTGGGACTGCGGGCGGCCTTTGTGGCGGTTGGGGACCCGCGAGCCCGCGCGCGTCTGGCCGCGGGCTGCCGGGAGCTAGACCTGGAGAGCCCGACCCTCATCCACCCCGCAGCCTACGTGTCGCCTCTGGCGCGGATCGGTGAGGGATGCTTCATCGGCGCCGGGGTGCAGGTGCTGCCAATGGCCCGGGTGGGTGACCTGGCGCGGATCAATGCCGGGGCCGTGATCAGCCACTACGTTGACATCGGTTTTGCCAACACCATCGGCCCCAATGCCACCCTGACGGGCCGGGCCTCCACTGAGGACTTCGTCCTCATCGGGGCCGGAAGCACGATCCTCAATGACATACGCATCGGCGAGGGAGCCGTGGTAGGCGCGGGTGCCGTGGTCACTCGCGACGTACCTGCGGGTGAGACAGTAGCAGGGGTGCCTGCCCGTACCCTCGAGCCCACAGCTCCTTCAGAGCATGCAGATTACCGGCGGGAGGGCGAACCATGGCGAGCAACCCGTTCGTGAGCGTCGTCGTCCCCACCCACAACCGCTGCGCCGACGTGGTCGAGGCGGCGCGGTCATTGCTGGCTCAGGATTATCCGGATTTTGAGGTTGTCGTCGTCGCCAACAACTGCAGCGACGGCACGAGCGAGACGATGCAGAGGCTGGCGGCCGAAGACCATCGCCTGCGTTGCGTCGCCGAGCCCACCCCTGGCCTGGGCCATGCCCGCAACCGTGGCTGCCAGGAGGCTTGTGCCCAGTTGCTGGCCTTTCTCGACGACGACGAACTGGCGCCGCCGCAGTGGCTGTCCTCGCTGGTGCGGGCGTGGCAAGAAACGGGCGGAGGAGGCGTGGGAGGTCCCTACCAGCCGCTGTGGGAGACACCGCCGCCACGCTGGCTGGAGCGCTCGCGCTGCCTGCAGGAGACCTTGAGCTTCATGGACTTCGGTGCGACCCGCCGGCCGGTAGAGTGGCTGCTCGGGGGCAACGCCCTCTACACGCGCAAGGCGCTTCAGGATGCGTCCTACTTCGGGACCTATAGCTCGCTCACCAGCAAGCGTTCGCTGGTCGGCGGGGGCGACATAGCACTCGGCATGCGACTGAACCGCGCGGGGCACGAAATATGGTTTGAGCCGCAGGCGGCGGTCCTGCACAAGGTACCAGGCAGCCGCATGCGCCTGTCATACATCGTGAGGCGGGCTTTCTGGGCGGGGTATACGGACGTGGTCATTGGTCGGGAGTGGAAGCTTGGGCAGAAGGCTACCAAAGCACTGTCACGGGGCCCGGACGCGGTCTTGCTCGGGTTGTCAATCCTGCCGGGGACGCTGTACGGGCGGATGATGGCGAGATTGGGGTATCTGCGACCGCTGGACGCGTAGGCCTTTTCGGGGGCACTCCTCAGCGCGCCGTCGTCGTTCCGAAAGCCCATTGTAGATATTGCTGTACCCACTGCGCCTGGGGGCGGTGGTCCTCCCGGTCAAGCCACCCACTTTGCAGGATTACAAACCCCTCGATTAGGCCGCTGCGCGCGAAGGCGACGGCCTTCTGGAACTGGACCTCCAGCACGTCCATCGGCATCGGCCCGCCCGAGCCGCCATAGTCGTGCAGGAACAGGCCCAGCAGAATCGGCTTGCCGGTGATCTGTTTGATCTTCTCAAGCTCGGCGCTGAGCCGCACCTGCCAGTCATAGGTATTGGCGACCCAGACCCACAGGTTGAGGACATCGAAGTAGGGGAGATAGGGGAGAAGGTCGGCCTGATCCTGCCAGGTGTAGCGCACCACATACAGGCGCAGGGCGTCATTCTGGCTCTTGAGCCCCTCGTAGACCTCTCGCGTGTCCTCGGGCGTCATCCTGGCGCTGGGGCCGTGGAAGTCCAGGTAGTCGTCAATGAGCCCGCCGGTGATGTTCGGGCGGGTCAGCGACAACTGGCTGACCTGCCGCGCTGCCTCGGCATAGTGGCCATGCTCCAGACCGCAGATGACCTGCTCGCGCCCCGCGACATGGTCCAGGAACTGCGGTGTGAGAGTCGCGCGGTCGTGGTTGCTGTTCATGAAGACGACATTGGGGGTTCCGAGATAGCTGGCAGCGGTCTCCAGGCTGCAATAGCTGCGCCCGACAAACGGCACCTCGCCGGGCACCGCGCCGTCAATGACATAGCCCCACGTCCAGGCTTTGCTCTGTAGGGATGACACAAGCAGACCTCCCTGCTAAGTTGCGCGTGACTTCGCCGCTGTCCCCTCGGCCCCCTCTTTGGCGCACAGGTATACCATACATGGCTGGCGAACCCTGTGGCCGACACCGTTGCCTCACCTCACGGAGGAACATCATGTTCAGCCACCTCAGCCGCAACACTCTCCTTGTGATGGTTCTACTCAGCCTTTGCGCCTCGATTGCGGCGGCCCAGGTCGGCGTCAAGCTTGAGGGGAGCAAGCTGACCTGGCAGTGCGGCGCGCGCGCTCT
>JBDKRC010000107.1:0-5629 GCA_039683575.1 Armatimonadia bacterium
GCAAACACGTACTGGTTGGAGGTGAGGCCTGCAATCAGCATCCCGACGATCCCGACTATCTCGGCGCCGATCAGCGCGCGCAGATGATAGTGCCAGCGATGGCTTAGCCGCGCCAGACCAAAAGCGAACACCTGCGCGGCACTGATCGTGAAAACGAGCACGCCAACGGTCAGATGCGAGAAGAGCAGTTCATCCCCCAGCTTCGGGAACATAGCCGAGACGGTGCCCCGGCAGTACCAGCTTGCGAAGTTGCCGATCCACGCCAGGAAGAGAAAGACCCGGATCTTGTCCGGGTGCACCTTCGTGTCCAGTTGTGGCACGGCATCGCCATCTTTGACCGCCGAAGGGGTGGCGTACAGCGCCCAGATGCTAAGGTAAGTCACAGCGGCTGGCAGCAGGAACAGCAGGTATGGCTGCCTCGACAGCAGACCTCCGGCCAGCGGCCCGAGCGCGATGCCACTGGTCCAACAGATGTTGAAAAGAGAGATAGTGCGGTTGAGGCGGTGACGACTGCCCCCGGAGAACTCGGCCAGCCAGGCCTGCAAGGACGGCCACAGAAGCGCCAGCGCCGCGCCCGAGAGCGGCATCAGGGCCAGCAGTTGGTACGGGTTCTTCGTCAAGAGCAGCGCCAGCCACACGGTTGCGGACACCGAACAGGCGATGACAGCGGGCTTGCGGCGCCCCCAGGTGTCAGACAGGCCGCCTGAAAAGAAGCAGACGATCGCATAGGCGGCGGAACTGACCGTGCCCAGCAGTCCGCAGACCATGGCCGAAGCGCCCATGTCTATGGCCCGCCACTGGACGCCGATTGACAGACACGCGACTCCGAAGTCTACCAGGAAGGCCACAACCATCAGGCGCATGACGGGAGCGCCGAGACGCGCCGAGAGAGAAGAGGCAGACGAGGCTGGCGACGTCTCCGCCTCAAGCGATTCCGACTGCTGAGGATCGGTCATGGGGTCAGGCAGCTTTCCAATTCGGCCTGCAGTCGAGGAAACGCCATTTCCAGCAGGCACTTGAGGTTTTCGACATCGGCGGCATTGTAAGCCAGTAGCAGCTCCAGAGCGTCGCTGCTGCCGCGGCGGTACTCATTCCAAAGATAGATGGCATCCTCGCCCCCGATGCCGGTGAGCTCGGGAGCCCGGCAAAGCCCCACTTCTTTCTCGATCTGCTTCAGGCCCCCACGATAGCCGAGGCGTGACATGAGAAAGCGCAGATCCAGGTGCAGATGGCTCCAGTCCACTCCGCGGAACGCACGCCGCAAAATCGGCAGATCGAAGGTCGAGCCGTTGAAGGTCACCAGCATCGCGTACTTCTCAATCTCTTCGGCGAAGTCCTCGAGGTTATCGCCCTTGACGAAGCTCCTGGTGCTCGTGCCGTCGTAGACGCCGACGACGGTGATCGCCTGCCCATAGTAGCTGCCGTCAGTCTCGATATCGACGTACGCAATACGGTCACGAAACTCGGGATAGGCCCGCCAATGGTCACGGGCGGAGAGGCAGCCGGAGAAGAAGCGGTGGTCCCGCGCGGCAAGGCTGGTCATCGAGTCGCGTGAGTGGTCGCGGACAAGCTGCCAGCGAGCCGGCGAGAAACTGCCCGGCGGCTTCTCACACTCAAGGGCATCCGCCCAGCAGCGAATGCCGCGCTGCCAAAGCCGGCGTTCGGTGAGATAGGCGATCCCGGGGATATGGACAAAAGTATTCTCAAGCATGATGGACTGGTTTCGGGAAAAATGGGCCGCGCTTCAGCCGGCCCTGCCGTCATCTACGACCACGCATTGCCTCCCCCAACCCCGCGTAGTACCGACGTCTCGCCCGCATCTCGCTGTAGGGCGGGGGCTCCGTACCCCGCCAGCCGTTATCCACGACCCCTACACCGCCTCCCCCACTCCGCGCAGCGCAAGCGTCTCGCCCGCTCACCAACCACCCTCGCCGTCAGGCCAGCACATCGCGCAGCACTTCGCAGATCAGGTCCGTGTCGGCCTGACTGATATCGAGATGGGTCACGAACCGGATGTTGTGATCCGTGCGCGCACCCGCTGCGATGCCGTGGCTCTCCAGATGACGGCACAGATGCGGCGCGGTCATGTCGTCCCTATGGACATCGAAGTACATGATATTGGTCTGCACACTCGCCAGGTCGATGGTGATACCGGGGCATTCCGCTAACGTCTCTGCAATCTGTCGGGCGTGCGCATGGTCCTCCGCAAGGCGGTCGATGTTGTGATCAAGGGCATACAGGCAGCCTGCCGCGATGATGCCCGACTGGCGCATACCACCACCGAACAGCTTGCGAGCCTCCCGGGCGCGCTGGATCGTGTCGGCCGGGCCGCAGACCACGGAGCCGACCGGGGCGCCGAGGCCCTTGCTGAAGCAGAAGGTGACGGTATCGGCGGGAGCGGCGAGGTCGCGTGCAGGCACACCCAGCGCCACGGCGGCGTTGAACAGCCGCGCGCCGTCAATGTGCAGCGGTGTCCCGTGGCTGTGGGCAACTTCGGCCACGGCGGCGGTCTGAGCGGCCGATAGACAGGTGCCGCCACAGTTGTTGTGCGTATTCTCGAGGCACACCAGGCCGATGTCCTGACGGTGCAGGTCCTTCTTGCCATACATCCCGGCTACGTCTTCGGCGGACAGCACGCCATAGTCCCCTGCCAGCGGTCGCGCCAGCAGCCCGCAGACCGCCGCAAAGCCTCCACGCTCGTAGTGGTAGATATGGGCTTTGTCGTGGCAGACGAGTTCCTGCCCGGGCCGGGTCTGCGCGTAGATGGAAACGAGGTTGCCCATCGTCCCGCCGTTGACGAGCAGGGCGGCCTCCTTGCCGAGCAGAGCCGCGCAACGCGCCTCAAGCGCGTTGACAGTCGGGTCCTCGCCCATCACGTCATCGCCGAGATCGGCATTGGCGATTGCCTGCCGCATCTCAGGAGAAGGAAGCGTCTTGGTGTCGCTGCGAAGGTCTATCATGGGAGCCTCGCGGATGGTTAGTGTCTACCCACAAAAAAGCAAGCCGCGAGCAAGGCTCACGGCTCGCTGTGTGACGGTTGACGGTTGGTAATCGTCGGCATCCCGCGTGGACCCGACGCTCCGACCGGAGGGGCCGAGCTTCAGCCGGCCCTGTCGTTATCTACGACCCGTATCGCCCCGCCCACCCCGCGTAGGTGGGTGCGTCTCGCACCCACAGGAAGGCGTCTCGCCTGCTCCGAACGGAGGGGCCGCGCTTCAGCCGGCCCTGTCGTCATCTACGACCCGTATCGCCTCGCCCACCCCGCGTAGGTGGGTGCGTCTCGCACCCACACGGCCCCGCTCCCTAGATCTTGCGTGGACGGCGACTCGCGGCCCGGCCTAACGCGGTTAGTACCTGATAGGCGATGAAGGCCACAATGTACAGCACGAGCAGCAGGTAACCCCAGCGCAGCCGCTGGGCGGTCACCGTGATTGCGTGCTCCGCCGTGTCCGCCGAAACCTTGAACACTGCGTAGTTGGCCTCGGTTTCCGAAGACCCACCGCCCTCGATTGAGGCGTCGGTCACGGTGCCCGGCATCTCTACGCGATAGATGAGTTCCTTGCCCGTAGCGCCTGCGGCGCTGGGGTCGGTCTCAGAATGATAGACGAAGTTGACCTCTTCGTGCCACGTATAGGTCGTGTACAATGACAGGGGATTGCTGACCACGTCCACGATGCTCAACTGCCCGCTGTCGCTGGCGCGGTCGACGGACGGAAGACGCATGTCGCGGGCATAGTGGAAGCTGGTAGGCGTGTCGGTACGCCACTCCATGTCCCACTGGCCGCCGGCCTGGACGTCGTTGACCCACTTGGGCAGACCCTCGTCGGAACGGGAAGAACGGAAGTAAGGCGAGGCGTCGGCCGTGATCTGCCGCAGCGCCGACCCGTCATTCTCCACGCGCAGGGCCATGTGTACCTGCCAGGTATTGCTCATCAAGGCGAAGGGAATCGCCGTGAAGAGCGTGAGCAGGCGCGGAAGCACGAAACGCTGCCGCAGGTTACTTGCGAACGCCCCCTGGGGCCGTCTCATCTGCCACTCTCCCCATCCCCGACGGGCCGCCGGAGCCAAAACCACATCACCAGCGCGCCGACGGCGGCGTTGAGAATAAAGGCCACGGCCTTGGGCAGTTCAAGCCGCAGGCCGAAGCAGTAGAAGCGCACGGGCGCCCAGTTCTCGGCGAAGGCGACGAGAATGAGGAGCGCGACAAGGATCAAAAGGAAAGTCTTCCAGTTCCAAGTCGGGCGACGGGTGCTCACCTGGTCGCTGACGCGTTGGAAGATGCCGGGCTTGCGGACACCGGCCACCTTGGCCGGCTCGGCGGGGGGAGCGCCTGCAGCGCGCGCCGCAGGTGCTGCTGGAGGCGCTGTCGGGGCAGGCTGAGGCTTGGGCGCGGGTTTGCGCGGCCGCACTGGCTCTTCGTCCAGTTCGAGATCCAGATCGTCGTCAGTCACTGCCATGCCTCCGGAGAGGGAGCATCGAGCCCCCGGGTAGGGAAATTGCGCGTGAAAAGGGCAAGGCTGGCGCCAGCGGCGCGGTATGCGCGATTATAGGATAAGGCTGTAGGGGTGTCAAGCAAACCACGAGGGCGGTGAGACGGCAGGAATCGGGCCTGAACGGGACGAAGCAGCCTCGGAAGCCCAGGAGGAACGAGACCATGAAACACATGGCGAAGATAGTACTGCTGGTGGCGCTGGCGGCTCCGATGAGCATGTTGCGAGCGGCCCCGCAGGCCACCGCGACCGTCGGGCAGGTATACCACAGCAAGGGCGACTATGGCGTACACAACGGCCATGACCTTGTGACCCAGGAGGCGACCATAAACACCGGGACGATCCGGTACGGCCTGAAGTACAACGCCTGCTGGGACAAGGCGCATGACGCCGGGGCGGGGTACCTCGAAGGCTACCTCGGGATGCCATGGCCCACTTCGGCAAACTGGTACCATAGTGGGTTCCTCGGTCTCAAGATCAACGGCATCGACCTGGGCGCGACTCGCATGAGCGACATCTGGGTGGCTGAACAGGGCGAACGTGGTACGGTGAAGCTGTACTTTGACAGCCCGCAGGCTGGGGTCACAGTCACCGCGGCCGCGCAGGCCGGCGACGACCGGCTGTTTATGGGGTTGCTGCTCAATCCCAAGGAGGAGATCAAGTCTCTCGATCTGCGGCTGGTGTGCTATCCGAGCTACTTTACCTACTACAACAAGCGCGAGGGGGATCGGAGGCTACTGACTGCGACGCAAACCTACAAGCAGGGCGAGAAGCCCGTCCTGAATCCGGCGCAGCAGCAGTGGATGGCCTTCTATGATACGGTTTTCGACCCTGACAAGGGCGAGGGCGACGGCGGGTGCGCCGTGGCTTATCTGCCCGACCAGGTCGAGGAGATCAAGGTGGACGTGGGCGGCTACGCCTGTATCAGCGAACTGAAGCTCAAGCCCCAGACCCGGGCGATCAAGCTGGTCTTCTGGGATTTCAACAAGGTCGGCAACCAGGCGGCGCTGACCAAACTGGCGGGGGTGATGCCGCAGACGCTTGAGGCGCTACGGGCCTATGACTGGACCCCACTGGCCGCGGCGCGGTATGACGCAGCGCTCAAAACCGAGACGGCGAAGGCCCAGATGGGGACGCTG
>JBDKRC010000108.1:0-8353 GCA_039683575.1 Armatimonadia bacterium
GAGTGCATGTTCTGGCACATGACGCGGAAGGCGACGCGCTTGCCCTGCTGCTTGACCCAGAAGTCAAAGAGCGGCCCGAAGTACTGGTCGAAGGTATAGACGTTCTTTTCGGGGTTTACATCGCTCCAGTCGAGACGGTAGTAAGCGATGTCAGCGATGCGCATGAACCACTCATCGGGCTTGGCATCCAGCGGAGGGTACTGCAGGTAGAGGCCCATGCCGGGGTTGAACAGCGGATCGGAAGAGAGGGTGGGAGTGACAGTCTGGGGAGTGGGGGGTTGGGCCAAGGCGACGGCGGCGCAGAGAGTGGCAATGAGGAGGAGCGAGAGGCGGGTGGGCATCAAGTCTGACCTCCGAGGCAGAAACATCAGCAAGGTGCGTTTCAGGCCAAAGGACGACCCGTAGCCCGTCCTTTGGCCTGAAACACCGACTGCAATCAGTTGCGGCGACCCAGGATCTCTTCGATCGTCTCCAGCAGTACCGCCAGGCGGAAGGGTTTGCTCAGGCAGCGGTCTACGCCGCTTTGTGTCAGTTCGCGGAAGAGTTCCTCGTCGGCCAGGCCGGTGATCATAATCATCTTGGGGCGCTTCTCGCGGTCTCGCAGAGCCTTGATGATCTCGCGACCACCTCCGCCGGGCATCAGGTAGTCCGAAATCACCAGGTCAAACTCCTGCTTATCAAGGAGAGCCAGAGTCTCGGCAGTGTTTTCGGCGATCTGGACCCTATAGCCCTTGAGTTCCAGCAGCGACTGCAGAGTGCTGCGGATTGCCTCATCGTCCTCGGCCAACAGCACCAGGTAGTTCGGTGCCAGGATGTCTTCGCTAGTCAAAGGTGATTCCTCCTCATTAACACTCACGGCTTCATCAGCCGGGCAGGCTGCGAGGCGGATGGTGAAGCAGCTCCCCTCCCCCAGCCGGCTCTCCGCCTGCAAGGCGCCGCCGTGCGCGTGGACGATGCCCATCGTGACCGAGAGGCCCAGCCCCGCACCGCTAACAACACGTGCCCCGGCCTCGTGTTTCGTTGTAAAGAATGGCTCAAAAACGCGCTGCAGGTTCTCCGGTGCAATGCCAACGCCGGTGTCCTGCACGCGGATGACCATCTGCCCGCGCCCGCCGTAGCGGGTTTCGACGGCCAGGGTGCCTCCGTCGGGCATGGCGTGGCACGCGTTGATGATCAGGTTGAGAAAGACCTGCTCGAGCTGGGCCGCATCAGCCGAAACATGCCAGCCACGCGTCTCATAGCGGCGCTGCACCGTGATGTCGGCATTGCGCAACTCACGCTCGGCCATCTGCAGAGCGGCTTCGAGCGGCTCCTCGACCGGAAGCGACTGCCGCGTGAGTGGGCGCGGGCGCGCAAAGCGCAGGAGATCACGGCAGATCAGCGAGCCATGCTCAACGCCCCGGATGACGGCGTCGGAGAGCTTGTGACACCGGGCGCAGCCGTTGCCGTTCATCTCAGCCTGACCGAGCATCCCGCCCAGGATGTTGTTGAACTCGTGCGCGACGCCGGCGGCCAGTTGGCCGACCGTCGCCATGCGCTGGGCCTGCTCGATTTCTTCCCGCTCGCTTACGTCACGGCCCACGCCGCGCACGCCGCCACAAGTGCCGTTGCTCTCTATTATGGGCGTTACATTGATTTCGCACAAGAAGCTTGTGCCATCTTTACGCCTGACGTGGTAGGTGGCAATGCGGCGCTTGAGGTTCACGACGACAGCCTCGAGGTCACGCTTCAGCGCCGGCAGCTCCTCCGGGGCAACCAACTCGTGTAGAGAAACGCCGCGCTGAAGGTCTGCGAGGGTGTAGCCACAGCTCTCGAAAGCAGCGCTGTTGGCATAGGTGAAGCGACCCTTGGCGTCGGCCTCAAAGAGGATGTCGGGCAGCAGGTTGGTCATCTGCCGGAAGCGCTCTGCCGAGACGCGGGCCTCGCGCTGTGACACCTCGAGAGCGGCCAGAGTCTCGTTGACTGCGGAGGCAACGACTGAGAGCTCATCGTGGCCCTGCACAGGCACACGGGCGGCGGGGTCAGGTTCGCGGCCAATGGCGTGCAGGCTGGCGGAGAGGGCGCTGAGGCGCTGGAAGACGAGGCGCTCCTGAGAGAGCAGCATTGTGAGCAACAGCCCGAGCCCGCCCAGAAGGATCAGTAGCAGGAGGCGGTACGCCATGTGCAGCACCTGCTGGTAGACAGGGCGGCCGGCATCGAGGCGCATCAGGATGGTGCGCTGCCCCTCTACATCAGGCAGAACGCAGGCAGCCGAGATGTGAGTGGGTGACAGATAGGTGAGGCTGACGGGTGATTGGTCAACACCAGTGGCGGGCGCGATTTCCGTGGCTCGCCCTAGCTGCACCTTCTGGTGGCTGAGCTTGGCCATGCGAGCGATGTCGTCGGGGTCCACAAACCGTCCGCAGACCAGGGTGCCGCGGCCGGGATGAGCGCCACTGCTGTCGCGCACCGGCTGCGCGGTCAGAAGCACCGGCCCGCCCGAGAGCAGTACGAGACCCGACGCGCCGCTGCCAAAAGGTGACTGCCGTAGCAGATCCGGATATTCGCGCGCGAGTTCGGACAAATCGGCGTCCCGGACCCTGGAGTTCCCTGCCGCTCCCTCCGAGCGCACCTCATGCACAAGGCGGCCGCGCTCGTCGAGAAACAGCATCAGGTCAAGGCGCAGATTACTGGTCGACTGGGGCTGAAGGTTATCCTGAATGTACCGGCGGTTGTGCGTCTCGATGAAGCGCAGGGTCTCGTCCCAGTTCGCGTAGTCCCTGGTGACGCTGACGAGGCGCTCGGTCTCGCTCCCGAGCGCCGCTTGGACTCGGCCGATGTCCTGGAGGATATAGGTGCGCTCAAGCTCCAGCACCGTGTTGACCAGGAAACTGCGGGTGAGGCCGTATAACGCCGCGAGGATCAAGCCCCCTACCAGCGCGGATAGGAGCAAAGTCTTCAGACGCAGCGTCAGAACCCGGTATGGGCGCCAGACCCAAAGACGCTGCGGTGCAGTCAGTGCCGGGGGCGTCCCCGGCTCAACAGCGGGCAGTGACATATAGAAACCCTCACCTCCAGCGTTAACCAGGCCCCCGTCTGGATGCGGCTTGAGGTCTGGCGAAGTTTAGCGCGTGGATATGGTGTTGGGCGTCAAGGGTATCGCAAGACTTGGAGGGGCATGGTTCAACGGAGCCTCAAGGGGAGTGGAAACGGGGGCCGGAGGATGCCTCCGGCCCCCGTCTGTCGCGACAGAGAGGTTAGGAACGCAGTTCGTCGAGATTGTCCCAGACCTTGACGAAGCAGGCGATGATGTCGTCAACGTCCTGATCGGTCATCTTCTCGTTGATCGAGATCTGGAGGAGGTCATCGAGAATGCGCTCGGTCTCGGGGGTCTCGCCCTTCTCATAGCGCACCTGCTGGCCCTCGGGCTGCAGGCAGAAGGGGAAGGTCGAGTCGCCGTAGATCTTCTTCTGGCGCAGCAGGTCGTACATGAAGATCGGCTGGCCGATGTAGTGCGCGCCGGCCGGGGCGCCCTCCTTGCCCAGCGCCTGGGCGAGCTTGCTGGTCTCGATCCCCAGCTTCTGCTGGTCCACGAGCAGTGGCAGGAACCAGTAGGTGTGGCGGCCGCCCTCGGAGACGCCCGGTACGGAAATGCCCTCAAAGTCCTTGATGGCGGCGCAAATCTTGTTGCCCATCTCGCTGCGGCGCTTGGTGACCCAGTCCACCTTGCCGATCTGCGCATCCAGCACGGCGGCCTGTAGCTCGGTCATGCGGTAGTTCATGCCAAACATGACATAGTCGCGTTCGCTCTTGCCATAGTTGGGCCAGCCCTTGTTGGCAAACAGCGCCGCGCGCTGGCCGAGGTTCTCGTCGTTGGTGACGGTCATGCCGCCATCGCCGCTGGTGATGTGCTTGCTCTGCTGTAGCGAGAAGGTCCCCATGTGGCCGATGGTGCCTACGTGACGGCCCTTGTAGAGCGTGCCGTAGGCCTGCGAGCAGTCCTCGATCACATAGAGGTTGTACTTCTCCGCCAGCTTCATCAGCGGGTCCATATCGGTGGCATTGCCGCACAGGTGCACGGGGATGATGGCCTTGGTGCGCTCAGTGATGCGGCGCTCCACGTCGGCGGCGTCCAGGCCGACGTTGTCGCGGCGCAGGTCCGCAAAGACCGGGATCGCATTCTGGGCCAGGATCGGGATGATCGTGCCCATGTCCGTGATGGCGCCCGTGATGATCTCATCGCCGGGGCTCGGGTTGATGGCCCCCACGGCCACATGGATGGCGGCGGTGCCGGACGTGGAGACGGTGCAGTGCTTCACGCCCAGATGCTCGGCCCACTTCTGCTCGACCTGGGGTACGAACTTGCCGCCGGAGCGGTTGAGCATGCCGGACTGCAGCACCTCGGTGACATTTGCGAGTTCTTCCGCGCCGATGGTCCGTCCAGCGGCGTTACCGACACCGGGATAGCCCTCAGTGCGGATTGGGGTGCCGCCATTGATTGCGAGATTTGCCATTTGGAGAAACGCCTCCGTTTTCGGTTGTGGGTTCGAGACGAGCCCACCTACGCGTTGATGACGATTGGTTGAGCTACGTCTCATTCCACCAGATGTCCACCCGCCCCTGCTCCGCATAGTCTTTGCTAATGATGTCGGGGCGGCCGTTTCCTGTCAGGTCAGCTACCTTCGCCTCGTGGGTCGCAATACCCTCCGAGATGACTACGGGCTCAAATTCCCCGTCGCCCTGATTGAGGTAGATGATCAGGCGCGGGTTGGGATTCTCGCCCAGCCCCATCTCGCCCACCAGTATGTCCGGCAGGCCGTTGCCGTTGAAGTCCGCGATCTGGAGGCTATGGGGGTGGAACAGGTCATCGGCGAGCAGATGGGGACGCCAGCGCGGGGCCTGGAACCACAGGAGGGTGGCGGGGTGGCTTTCGCCCTCGCACAGCACGATATCCGGCCAACCGTCAGCGTTGAGGTCGGCGACGGCGACGCGGGTCATCTTCATGCCCGGGGCGACGGGCTCGCGGTGCCAGGCCTCGCTGGTGCAGCAACAGCGGCGGTAGACGTGCGGCCCGGCGACAATGGCGAGGCGGCCGCTGTTGTCCAGATCGGCTAACGCAAGACCCTCGTGGCTATGGACGTCATCAGCGATGAGGTGAAACTGATCGTGCCAGGGGCCAGCCGTGGGGTCGGCGGGAAGGTCATAGTAGCCGAGCACGCCGGAGTTCTGAGAGAAGATGACGAGTTCCGGCTCGCCGTCCCCGTCCACATCGCCCACAACCTGGTCGTGGTACTTGTCGAAGCGGTCTTCGATCAGGTGGCGGGTCCAGGGCTGGCGGGGGTCGGTGGGCTGCTCGAACCAGTATAGCTCGTGATAGCCGGAGCCCTGCCCGGCGACGAGGTCGAGGCGTCCGTCGCAGTTGACGTCCAGCAGCGCACCGGAGGGTTCCAGATACTCCGCGGTGCCGAGGTTGTGGCGCGGCCAGGGCTGGTCGGGGCCAGTGTTCTCATACCAGAAGAGAGCGCTGTCTCCGCGCTTACCGCCGATGATGACATCCGGCAGGCCATTGCCGGTGAGATCGGTCAGGAGCAGCAGGTCATGCAGGGCCCCCGGCGGGTTGGGGTCGAGAATGGTGTGGCGGAAGTTCATGGCTAACTCACGGGATACTGACGTTGAAGATCTTCCAGTAGGGGCCCTGGCGGCGGAGCGAGTAGACCTGCTGGATCATGCCATCGCGAAGCTGGACGACTTTGGCGGTGTTGCCGGACTGCTCCCGGGTCTCGAACTGCATTCCCTCGACCGCAGCGCCCTTGCCGCGCTGGCCGGCAATCGTCACCATCTCCGCCACGGTCAACTCTTGCCCGGCCTTGAAGCAGCCTATGTCCTGCGGTGTGATACCCCACTGGCCATAGGCAGTCTCCTCGTCGCCGGAGAGACTGGCCTTCACCATCGCGCGGACAGCCTCAGCAGGTGAGGTCGCTTGATAGACGGCGAGGCGTGGCGCGGGTGCCGGCGCGGGGGGTGGCTTGCCTGCAGGGGCCTTCTTCACAGCGGCGGCCTGCGCAGCCGGAGCCTGCTTGCGGTCGTAATACCAGTTGACCCCGAAGAAGAGGCCGAGAAAGAGCAGCAGGCCTAAGGTGACAAGGACGAACTGTGGAACGGTCAGGCCGATGATCTTCCGGGCGATTCGCTTCTTGCGGCGCGGTGGCGCCTGCTGGTCGTCGGGCTGTTGCTGTTGCTTGACCTCGGGCAATTCGAGGCCGATCAGCGGGTTACGCTCGAGCGAGGCACGCTGGCTCCGAGGCCGCCCTGAGGGCCGGGCAGGGCGTCGCCCGCTTGAGTGGCCGCGAGAACCACCGAACCATTTGCTCATCGCGTTCGCTTCCTTACTGAGAATGCCGGTCGTGGCATACTATGCCTTCCGGTCCACCGAGGTCATCTCCTGCACCTTCACGCCGCAACTGGTGCAGAAGGCCATCTCCGGGAGTATCGGCGTGCGGCACTTGGGGCAGTTGGCGAGCGCGCTGTCGCGCCAACTCGGACGGACGGCCCCGTTGGCGTCAAGTTTGTGGCAGCGCGGGCAGCGTTTGGTATCCATAGTCAGGCTAGAAGAGGTCCTCTGCGAACTCCTGCGCGTTGAAAAGGCGCAGGTCGGTGACTTTCTCGCCGACGCCGATCAATTTGATCGGGATACCCAACTCCTCAGCGATGGTGAGGACGATACCGCCCTTGGCGGTGCCGTCGAGCTTCGTGAGGATGAGGCCCGTGAGGTCGATGGCCTCATGGAACTGCTTGACCTGCGCCAGACCGTTCTGCCCGGTGGTCGCGTCCATGACCAGCAGGCGCTCGTCAGCGGGGCGGCCAAGCTCGCGCTCGACGATGCGGCCCATCTTGCGCAGCTCCTCCATGAGGTTGGTCTTGGTGTGCAGCCGACCGGCGGTATCGATGACGACCAGTTGCGTCCCGCGGGCCTTGGCGGCTTGCAGGGCATCATATACCACGGCGCCGGGGTCCGACTCGGGCTTCTGGTGGACGATGTCGCAGCCGATGCGGTCGGCCCAGATCTTGAGCTGATCGATAGCGGCGGCGCGGAACGTGTCAGCGGCCACCATCATGACCTTGTTGCCAGCGGACTTGTACCAGTTCGCGATCTTGGCGATGGTCGTGGTCTTGCCGGTGCCATTGACGCCCAGGACGAGGAAAGTCGTCGGCGCGGTCTCGCCGGTATTCAGCGCAGTCTGCCACGGGGCCAGCATCCGCTTGACGCGGTTTTTGAGCAGGTCCTGCATGCCAGCAGGGTCGGTGATGTGCTCGCGCTCGGCCCGGTCGCGCAGTTCTTCAACGAGCTTGATCGCCAGCGGGGCCGAGACGTCGGCCTGTATCAGGGCTTCCTCGAGTTCCTCAAGGAGATCATCATCAATAGCACTGCGCCCGGTCAGGACCTTGCCGACGCGGGATAGAAACTTGAGCAAATGCGGTCATCCTCTCTCTGCTGCTACTTCAATACCTCAAACGATACGTTGTCCAGATAGAACCTGCTCTCCCCCTGAGTCATTGACATTACGACCACGCAATTGAGCGTCTCGAACTTCTCGCTGTGGGCAATCGTGTAGGTCTTCGCTTGGCCGCCCGCGGGCTTGATCGTCAGCTCGTACTTGCCCGTATTCTGTGGGCCCAAGCTGCAGGTCATGTCGAAACGGACCCACTGGCCCGGCTGCAGGACCATGAGCGGCTGACCGCTGGCCTTGAGTTGTCCCGTCTTGTCGACGCTCAGGTGCGGGCCCAGATTGAACTGGTACGGGTCGTCCCGCCACTCGTAGACAAAGTCGGCCCCGGTCTCCCAACGAAGGTCGAAGCCGGCCTTAAGTATGCCCGCTTCCTTGTCGTATGGGTACGTAATGTAGGGAACGAAGCTGAGCTTTACGCCGGGCTTCTCGGCGATGCGCAGGCTGTGCTTGCCGCTGGCGGCGGTTTCGTCGGTCACCATGACCGTCGCGAGGTCGCCTTCCTCGCCCACATGCGCGCCGCGCTCTTTCTCGCCGAGGGTATAGTCTTCATAGGTGCGCAGCGGCGGCTGATCCGGGCGCGCTATCGCCTCTGGTGAGTAATCAGTGGCGTCGCGGACGACCTTCTCCTCGGGCCGTGGCCAGGTGCGGCGGTCCGGGCTGGCGTAGTTGCCCACCTGGGAGAGGTCAATCGGCTTGAACCCGAGCTTGAGCGCAGGCGAAGTCGGCTTGAGGCTGTAGTCCCGTTTCGCCGGATTCACGAACTGCGGGTCGGCCACGAGCCCGTCCGTCTCCTGCCCGAGCTTCTGCCAGGCCTCGAAAGCGCCTTTCTTCGGCAGGCCAGGAGCGCTGATCCGGATCGGGTCGCC
>JBDKRC010000109.1:0-27457 GCA_039683575.1 Armatimonadia bacterium
TAACAAGCTCTCGTGGCGGGTCCCATGATCGCCCACCGTCCCGCGAGACCGTCATCCGCCAGCTACTCGTCTCCCACGTCGGCGCCTGCCGGTAGGACACGAACATCTCCCCCGGCAGGAGCTCCCACGGCTGCGGATACGAGGTCTTCAAGTCGGGCAGGGCCGCCACCGTCTCCCACTCCGTCTGGTCGTACGGCCGCACCGACCGCAGCACCCGCGACTCATGCCCGTGCGCGCCATAGAAGACGTGCAGGAAACCATCCGTGTCTATCAGCAGCGTGGGGTTGCGGTGCGCATCCCCATCCGGATTGCTCCCCAGTACCACCGGGTACGCAAACTCCCCGGTCTGGTGGTCATACACGCTGATCGTCGGCGCATTGTCGGCGTTGCCATAGACGAAGAACGTCTTGTTGACCTTTGCCGCATAGACAGCAATCGGCCGGTGCCACGCGCAATAGGTGGCCATCGGCCCAGAGTAAACCCACTCATGCCCCGGCAGTGTGTTGACCTGATGTCCGCAGCAGTACCAGACTCCACGGCACTCGGGTGGCAGTTCGCGTTGGCTCATGTTGGCGTCCCTCCGGTACAACCTCGATCTTTGTAGGCCGGGCGTCTCGCCCGGCTCCCGGCCCCACCCCGCGTAGTGCGGGCGTCTCGCCCGCTCCGCGTTCCCGTCGCGTACGATGCGGGCGAGACGCCCGCACTACGCGGGGTGGGTGAGGTAGCACGGACCATGGATAACGGCCGGCGGGGCACGAGCCCCCTGCGACGCGGGCGTCGCTGCGCCCTACAGCCGGATGCGGGCGAGACGCCCGCACTACGCGGCGAACCTTTGCAGGTATACTCTGGAACACTGCGGAATGCATCGGTGTCCTAAACAGTCTTTGGAGGCAGGTTCCCCCTCATGCGGCTCCGATACATGGTCCTGACAATCGCCGTACTTGCCACAACCTGCGCCCTGGCGGCCGAGCTTGGCAATCTTCTGCCGCTCCAGCCACCGCAGGTGGTATTTACCCGCCAGGCCGGCGTATACCTGCGCCACGAAGCAGTCACGCAGCTTCGCCAGGGCGAGAACTGTCTCCTCTTCGATCACGGGCGTCTAGACGTAGACCCCGCTACAGTGGAATTCCGCGTCCTCTCACCCCGCGAGGGCGTTCAGGTGCTTGGCCGCCAGATCGCCGCCAACTCCGGCCAGAGCGTGTGGCTCGTGCAGGCCCGGCAGCCGGTCGAAGCACGCCTGCAGTTGACCTATGCCGCGAAGGCCCTCGAGACCGAGGTCTCATACACCCTGAACCTCCGCCCTGCGCGTCAGGACCTGACGCTCGAGGCCCAGGTTGCCCTCAAGAACGGCGGCAAGCTCAGCCTGCCGCAGGTTCAGGTCGTTCTGCCCTCCGGCCAGCGCCTCACCGCCGCTCTGGAGCCCGGGCAGACTGTCCAGCAGCGCCTGTTTCGCATTGAGGGCATTCCGTACCAGACCAGCTATCTCTATGACAACAGCCGCTTCAAGGACAGCGTGCGGGCCATCCTGACCATGCCGCGCGATGGCAACAGCGACTTCGACAAGCAGGCTCTCCCTGCGGGCAAGCTCAAGGTCTACGCCCCCGCTGCCGGGGACGCGGCCACTTTCATCGGCGACAACGCCCTGCCCTACACGCCCCGGCGCGAGAAGGTCGAACTGGACCTCGGCAACGTCTCGGAGATCACGGTTCTGCGCACGAAGCTGCGGGGCGATCAGGTGAACGTCCGCACCGACGTCTACCGCAAGCTGGCGGTGTTTGATCTGGAAGAAGAGTACGAGCTTGAGTTTGCCAACCACCGCGCCGGACGCGTAGTGGTGGCGGTACAGGAGCACGTGCCCGGCGACTGGCAGGTGCTGAAGGCGACCCACGAGTACACCAGGCGTGACGCCGCAACGCTGGAGTTCACCGTGCCGCTGGAGCCCAACCAACTGACCAAGCTTCACTACAGCCTCAAGCGTCTGAACGTAGAGCCCTGAGACGCTTCAGTTTCCATCGTCCGCCACCTGTTCCCGTCGCACCCGCAATACCCGCTTCTGATTGGTCGCACTATGTCTGGAAACGAAAAGAAACCGTCTCGCCGCAAGCTTCCGACCGCTGCGCCCAAGACCTTTGAGCGCGAGGCGTGGGGGAGAGGCATCCGTTATATCGCCGGCGTGGACGAAGTGGGCCGCGGGGCGCTGGCCGGGCCCGTGGTGGCCGCTGCGGTGGTCATGCCGCCTGACGCCCACATCCCGCACGTGACCGACAGCAAGCTGCTGCTGCCAGAAGAGCGCGTGATGCTGGCTGAGAAGATCAAGAAGGTCGCGGTCACCTGGGCCATTGGCATGTGTCCGGCGCCGATGATAGACGCCTGCAACATCCTCCGCGCCACCTATATCGCCATGCGCGAGGCCATTCGGGCACTCGAACCGCCGCCGGAGCTGATCCTGGTCGACGGCTGGGCCCTGCCGGACATCGAATTCGACCAGCAGAACCTCATCGGTGGGGACCGCCGCAGCTTCTCAATCGCCGCCGCCTCGATCGTGGCCAAAGTCACTCGCGACCGCATCATGTGCCATCTGGACACGCTGTATCCGGAGTATGGCCTGGCCAATCACAAGGGCTACTCCGCGGCCAGCCACTTCGAAGCCATCCGGCTGCATGGCCCCTGCGCCGTCCACCGCATGAGCTTCTCACCCTTCACCACCGAGCCTCAAGAACAGTTTGATTTTGACGATGACGATGAAGGTGAGGAGACGGGGATCTGACGTACGTCTCAACCTCTGCGGTGCATTATTCCCACTCACCTGGGTATAATATTGCTATCATCCGGCGCAGGCCACGCCGCGTCACTATGGGAGGGACATTGTGCTGATTTCCCGCCGGCGGGGCTTCACGCTGATCGAACTCCTGGTTGTCATCGCCATCATCGCCGTGCTCGCGGCGATTCTCTTCCCCGTATTCGCTCGCGCCCGCGAGCGCGCCCGCTCCATCCGCTGCGTCTCCAACCTCAAGCAGCTCGGCTCCGCTATCCGCATGTATATGGACGACTACGACGGCTACTTCCCGTGGGCCGTGGACCCGGCCGATAGGAACCTCCCCCAGATCTGGAACGGTTTCCCCCAGTGGCAGTCCTGGATCGCGTACATGCCGCTGATGCACCAGGTAGTGGACCCGTACGTCAAGAACCGCGAAGTCTGGCACTGCCCGTCGGATAAGGGCTACGATGTACTGGAAGACACCGGCCTGCCCCTCCCCGCCCATCCCACCGGCTTTGCGACCTTCGGCACCAGCTACATGTACCGCACCGAAATCACGTTCCTGCAGGCCTCGCAGGAGAGCATGCTGGATGCGGTCGGCACCAATGTGTTGTTCGACAGTGATGGGGATTGGCACGGCGGGGGGGACGCCGAGGATGGCCGGTGGAATATCCTCTACGGCGACGGGCACGCCAAAACCGCGAATCGGTCACAGTACGACAAAGCCTGGCATACGGCGATACACTAAGTGCCGTCTGGGATTCTGATTTCCTGAAGCTTGTAGCGGTATTCAGGCCGCAACCGCGTCACAATAACCCCGTTCGGCTCCGTCGCATGTCGTACGAACCATGCCACATCGTTGCGGCCATAGCGCGCAGTCTTCCACCGTTTGAGCTTGACGAAGTCGTACACCATGCCGTCCGCGCCAATGATGCCTACATGCCAGCAGGCTCCGGGATATGGGGCGTACCATGGGGAATGTGCCACTGACACCGCATCACCCGGCAGCAGCGGGCTCTTGTGATCCCAGACGAGGTTCTGGAAGTACTCGGGGTTGCTCCCTAACAGATGCCTCTCCGAGGCGCGCCTGAACCGCGCCTTCGCTCCCAGCCCCTCATCCATCACGCATTTGACGAAGTCAGAGCAGTCATTCCCCTCGTCCCGTACGCCAAGCCCGAGCACGAACTTGCCCATTGGCCGGGTCTCGTATAGCTCGATAGCGGCCTTGCCGATGGCGACGTTCAGCGGCTGCTGGCCCGGATGCTCGCGCAGGAAGTGCCTCCGTGCCCGGCGCTCACGCTCTTGTGCCGACTCCATGTGCGGCAGCAACATCGTGTACATGGCCGGGGGCCGGAACCGGTAGAGATAGGCCCCGACCATGGCTACAGCCACGATGATGAGCGCAATTGCGGCACGTTTGTACTTCATTGCTACTTACTCAGCACCAAATCCGCCGCCACCAGCCGGTGATCGGATACCTTCCCATCCCTCGCAAACGTCTGCACCGGCTTCGGGCCGTCCTTTACGAAGATATGGTCAATCCGCACCATCGGCCGCTCTCGCCGGTAGGTCAGCCCCCAGCCCCGCCCGGCCACGAACGCGTTGGTCGCCTCCGCTGAGATGCGCCGGTAGATCTCCGCATTCGGCGGCGTGTTGAAGTCCCCCGCCACGATCTTGTTCTCCCCCGGCTCCTGCAGCCACTTCACCACCGTCGCCGTCTCATTCTCCCGCCCCTCTCGCGTGTGGTCCAAAAAGCCCGCAAGGTCGTAGCTGTTCTGCTTCACCGTCCGCCCGGTGAAGGCCGTGATGAAGTGTACGTTAAGCACCCGCACGCGCCCCTGCGGCAGGTCTATCACCGTCTCCAGCCCATGGCGATAGTTCGGGTACGCCCCCAGCCTCAGTGCGCGGCTGCTCACAATCCTGCCCCGCGTCAGTGTCGTGACTTCATGCGTGTGCGCTGCCTGCGCCCCCGGCAGCACCTCGGCGAAGTCCTTTCGGCGCGCCTCCTGCAGGCAGACGATATCCGGCTTCAGGCTCTCCAGCACCTCGCGCATCTGCGGCGTCTCGTGGTAGCTCTCGTGTACGTTCCACGTCACGACCCGCAACGGCTGTTTCCCGCCAAGCCGGGCGCGATGGGGGATCGTCGGCGGTAACAGTGCCACTATTCCCACCAGCAGTAGCACAGCGTTCCCTATCACCAGCCTCCGTGCCCGCGCCAGCAGCGATAGCAGCACCATCGCCGCCATCGGCAGCAGCAGGGGCGGCTGGGGCATGTACACGAGCATGAAAGTCAGGTGATGCTCTTCGCCAAAGGACTTCTCCGCCACAATGATGATGGTAAGATACACAAACACCAGCAGTGTCCCCAGCAGGCAAAGCACCCGCGCGCAGCCGCACCCGCTATGGTGCCGCCGCCGTGGCCGTCGCTGGTTGTGGCCCCCCGGCTCGTGCTCTGCCATGGCTGCTCCCTTCGGGCTCATTATACAGGCGCAGGCGAAATAGATGAACCCGGTCGTTGCTGGTAGCGCGCCCGGCAGGAATCTCACCCTCTCCCGGCGAACCCTCCTCCACTTCTGCGCTGGAGGCTCACAATGAACTTCATTGACTACTCCCGCTCCTTCGTCACCTTTCAGGTGCCCGGTAACAACGCCCGCATTCAGGTCGAAGCCCGCTGCGTGCTTACTGCCCCCGACGGCTCTTCCCAGCAGTTCCTGATGTTTGCCTCCTGCAAGTCGGAAGACACTTATGCCGAAGATGAGCTCTTCCGCGTCCCCAACTATGACTTCTCCGGTATCTTCGGCGAGCACGACTACTGCATCGCCCGCATCCACGCCTGCACCGACGACGAGCAACCCGACGTCGGCACCATCGCAGGGCGCTTCAGCGGGCTCGTACGCCACCTGTGCGACGTCCCGCGGGTCACGCCCCTGACCGACAAAGCCTCCATCATCCGCGCCACGCTGGACCACAAGGTCATCATCGGCCGGACTGAGCTGAGCGATGGTGAGGGCACGGTCGCGGTTATCGAGTACCCCGTCAAGACGATGAACGTCAACCCCGACCTTCAGATGTTTCAGACCGACACCGGCCCGGTACCGCTATATAGCTTCGGCAGCGAGGCCCCCGACGCGATGTCCCGCTTTGAGTGGGCCTATGTGGCCTTCAACGACTTCACTGGCGCCGAGTTCGTCATCCAGCGACCCACGCCGATCATGTGCGAGGGCAAAGTCGTCGCCACTACCACCCATTACTCCGAGATCCGCCAATCCGATCAGGCCGTGAACACCCTGTACGCCCTTGAGGACTGACATGCCCGATACCGACCGTCCCCTGAATGTCCTTGTCTTCGGCGCCCATCCCGACGACTGCGACCTCCGCTTCGGCGGCGCGGCCATGCTCTATCGCCAACATGGTCACAACGTCCGCTTCGTATCGCTCACCAACGGCGACACCGGACACCACGAGATCGGCGGCGGGGACCTCGCCCGGCGCCGCTATGCCGAGGCCCAGGCCGCCGCCAAAGTCGCCGATATCGAGTATCAGGTCGTGGACATCCACAATGGTGAGCTTGACGCCTCCGTGCCCAACCGCAAGCTCGTCATTCAGATCATGCGCGAGTTCAAGGCCGACCTGGTCCTGTGCCACCGCGCCAACGACTACCATCCCGACCACCGCGCCGTCGGAACTCTCGTACAGGACGCGGCCTATACCGTCACCGTCCCCAACGTCGCGCCGCTGACCGAGCCCCTCAGGATGCCACCGGTCGTCGGGTACATGTTCGACGACTTCCAGGATCCCACACCCTTCCGCGCCACCTTCGCCGTGGACATCGAGGAGGTCATGGAGCGCAAGATAGACATGGTGCGCTGCCATGTCTCGCAGATGTACGAGTGGCTGCCATACGGCGATGGCATCCTGGACAAGGTCCCGGCCGACGACGCCGGTCGCCGCGAGATGACCCGGGCCAACATGTACCGCCGTTTCGGCCACCAGGCCGAAAGGTGCCAAGAAGCCCTCGTGCGCTGCTACGGCGAAGAGCGCGGCAAGGCCGTCAAGTGGTGCGAGGCCATCATGATCTCGCAATACGGCCTCGCCCTGCGCGACGATGCCTGGGATCGCTTCTTCCCCTTCTTCCCAAAGCGCTCGGCCTTGTGACAACGCGGAGCAAAGGGCGGGAGGGCTCTCCAGAGACCGGCCTGATGCCTGACATCATTGACTTCGTCCTAATCGCCGACGCCCACGTGCAGGACGGCGACGCCCGCACCCTGCCGGGCATCATCGACCGGATCAACGCCCTTGACCCGTTACCGCGGTTCGTCGTCTCCCTCGGCGACAACATCTACGGCGCCGCCCACCGCGACGGCCCCGCCGATATGCGCCTGTACCACTTCCACATCCAACGCCTGAAATGCCCCCACTACTACGTCCTCGGCGGCCATGATCTGGAGCCGGTAGAGGTCTTCCACCAGCTAACCTGGCCCGAGCTACTGGCAATCTGGGAGCTGCCCAGCCGGTGGTACAGCTTCGATCAGGGCCCGCTCCACTGCTGCGTGCTCGATTCATGGGCACATCTCCAGCCCGAACTGCTCGCCGAACAGCTCACGTGGTTCGCTGACGACCTAGCGACCTCGACTGCCCCCCTCCTCGTCTTCACCCACGAGGCTCTCGGCTTTCAGCAATCGGACCTGCCGCTGTGGGTCAATGAGGACAACCGCAACTTCTGGCCTCCGGGCAATCCCTTTGAGAGGCTGCTCGAAGCCCACAGCGACCGCCTGCTCGGCGTCTTCGCGGGCCACAAACACCGCTGCCTGCACAAGTGCCAGAACCTGATCGACTACCACCTCGTCGCCCCGGCCTTCCGGCACGGCGGGCAGTTCGCACAGGTGACACTGGAACTGAACGGTCACTGGGCAGTCCATGCGCACCCGCCCTCCCGCCCGCAGGGCCCCGAACACGACATTCAGCAGAGCTATCGCCGCAAACCGTCGTAGGACGGGCCTCTCGCCCGTCAACACCCGCGAGGTACCCCCCCATGACCATGCGCGAACGCATGCTCGCCGTCATCCACGGACAGGAGCACGACCGCGTACCCTTCGTCCAGTACGACGGCATCGCCGCACCCAACACCGAAGTCTGGGATCTCGTGGGCCGCGACAACCTCGGCGTTCTGCGCTGGAGCGCCCTGCACACCCTCTACGCCCCCAACTGCAGCATCGAAAGCGAGCAGATCAGCCTCAACGGCCGCCCTGCCCTGCGCAACACCCTTTTCACCCCCGCCGGCGCTCTCACCCAGGAGCGCCTGTACGAGCCGGTCTTCCACACCACCGCCGCCCACACCCACTACGTCAAGTCCATCGCCGACTATGAGATACTGATCGCCTACCTGCGCGACTTGAAGGTGGGGGAGAGCACTGATGGCTTCCACCAGTCCCAGCGTGACCTCGGCGACGACGGCCTCCCGATGCCTGCCGTCATGCGCACGCCCTACCAGCAGCTTTGGGTGCAGTGGGTGAGCCTGCAGGACCTCTGCCTGCATCTCGTAGATGCCCCGGACGTAACGGGGGAGTGCCTCGAACTGCTGGCACAGCTCGAACTGCAGGTCTTCGAGGTGGTCTATCAGGTAGCGCGGCGCGAGCCCATTCACTTCGTGGACATCCCCGACAACATCACCGCCCCGACCATCGGCGAGCGCTACTTCCGCCAGTACTGCCTGCCGCTCTACCAGCGCTTCGCGGACATGATGTCCTCTCTCGACGTACCCGTCTTCGTCCACATGGACGGCGACCTCAAGCCCCTGTGGAGCGCCATCGCCGAGTCCGGCATCCGTGGGCTGGATTCCTTCTCTCCGCCGCCGGACAACGACACCTCGGTTGCCCAGGCCCTCTCTCTTTGGCCTGAGATGCGCCTGTTCATGAACTTCCCCTCCTCCGTCCACCTCGCCGCCCCTGAAGCCATCTACGCTACCACCATGGACCTCCTCGCCCAGGACAACCACTCCGGTCGCCTGCAGATACAGGTCTCCGAGAACGTCCCCCCGGGCGTCTGGCGCACCAGCTACCCGGAAATCATCCGCGCCATCCACGACTTCGCCCAATTGCGATAGTCATGCACGCCGGACATTCCCGTCGGCCGCTCCCGCAGCGTCAACCTCGCCGGGAAGGTGCCTCGCGCCTTCTCGTCGAAACCCCTCCAGCGACCAGCGCATCTCCGCTTGCCCGAGGTGTCCTTAGTGTCTTCCGTGCTCCCGGATCCCGCGCATGCCCATGGCGACCCAACTCCACACGAACCGCACGCTCTGGCCAAGCCCTACCATGCCGCCACGCTGCGCGCCATCGTTGTTGCCATCATCCTCTCTCTTCTGATCAGTGCCTGGACCAAGCAGGCCGAGTTGGTGACGCTCACCAGCCAGATCTCCGAGAGCACCCCGCCTATCGCCTCCATCCTCGCCCTTTTCCTGCTCATCGGCTTCGGAGGCCTGTGCCACCGCATCGCCGACCGCTGCACCCACGGAGACTCCTGCAGCGCCCTGGGCCGCCTCGCCAAGCGCCTGCGCTTTTCCCCCGGCGAAATCCTCGTGGTCTTCATCTTCCTCGCCATCACCGCCGCCATGCCCGGCGTCGGCCTGTTCCGGCAGGTCATGCCGTGCCTGATGGTCACGCAGTATTTTGGGATGCCGACCAATCATCTCACCGAGATGTCCCAGGACATCCCCTGGCAATGGGCCCCGACCGATACCGAAGTCGCCCGCGTCTTCTGGGAGGGGGGCGACGCTAACCCGCCCACCCTCGGTATGGAGAACGTGCCCATCGTAGGCCCGGTGATCGAAAGCGCCTACCGCTTCCTGGCCGGTCCGAGCCTGATCCCCTGGCGCATCTGGCTCGTGCCGTTCCTGCTCTGGAGCGGCTATCTGAGCGCCTATTTCGTCACCGCCTTCTGCCTCATCACCCTCTTCCGCCGCTCCTGGGAGGAGGATGAGCGTCTCACCTTCCCTGTCTCCAGCTTCGCGGTCGAGATGATCCGCCCCGAGGGCAGCCTGCTCTCAGGCATTAGCTTCTTCCGTGACCCGGTCATGTGGATCGGCTTTGGCCTCGCGATTCTCTACAATGGTATGAACGCCATGAAGGTGTTCAATCCCGCTATCCCGGCGCTTGGCATCTCCTACCCTCTGGCCTCGCTCTTTACCGAATCCCCCTGGGACACCATGCGCGGCCTCTCGATCTTCTACAAGCCCGAGATTCTCGGCCTCGGCTACCTCGTACCCTCTGATGTGCTCTTCTCCTGCTGGTTCTTCAGCCTCATGGCCTGGTTGGTGCGTCCCTTCGCGAAAATGGTGGGCTACCAGCCCCCTGGCTTCCCGTTCATGACCCAGCAGGCCATGGGCGCCTTCATCCTGCTCGGCATCTACTTCCTCTACCAGGGCCGGAACCGCCTGATGCAGATCGCCCGCCGCGCCGTCTCCAATGAGCCCCTCCCCGGCGAAGACCAGGAGCCCCTGAACTTCAAGCTCGCCTTCTGGGCCGCCGTGGTTGGCATCTTCGTCATCATCACGATGCCGATCATGTTCGGCGTGGTCTGGTGGATGTCGGCGATGTACTTCGGCCTGATGCTCATCGTCCTGCTGGTCTACTGCCGCAACCGCGCCGAAATGGGCTTTCCCATCGTCTGGGGCTACCCGCTCTACGAGCAGCGCCCGTTCATGGTCAACTTCCTCGGCACCCAGCGCCTCCTGCCCGGCGGAGACAGCCAGTCCCTGACCCTCCTGACCATGTTCTCGTGGCTGCAGCGCAGTGTGAACCAGGCAATCACCAGCATCGGCGTTGAGGGCTATGTGGCGGCCTCCCGCCTCGGCCAGAGCCGCCGCACGCTTGCCAAAGTGGTCATCGCCGCCCTGATCTTCGGCCTCATTACCGCCTTCCTGGTCAACCTCTCCTCGTATTATGAGTATGGCGGGCTCGTCCTCTCCAGCCCCGGCGGCACCGAGGGCGGACAGATGACCCAGGAGGTCCTCAGCCAGTTCACGGCCATCTCGCAATGGCTCGACAAGCCCGAGGACCCCAATCAGCGCAAAATGGCCTACACAATCGTTGGCGGCGTGATGGCCCTGGGCATGATCCTCGGCCGGCGCGCCTCCGTGCGCTTCCCCTTCCACGCCGGCGCCTACGCCCTGTCGCTCTGCCACGGGTCCTCGTTCATCTGGTTCCCGTGCTTCCTCTTGTGGATAATCAAGTCCGCGGTGCTGCATCTGGGCGGCATCAAGCTCTACCGCCGCATCGCCCCCGGCTTCCTGGCCTTTACCCTCGGCCATTTCTTCGCCACAGGCATCTGGAGCCTCGTCGGCCTGCTGGCCGGTGAATGGGTCAAGCGCTACATCGTCTGGTTCCTGTAACCCATCCGCGTAGGCCGGTTCGTCTCGAACCGACGCCCGACCCCACACCCCCATGCACCACGAAGAAAAACGCCTTCCCTCATCGAGGGAAGGCGTTTTGACTTCCTGTCCTGTGTTATCCGGAGGCTCTACCACACGTTGGAGAAGACTTCCAGAGGCGGGTGGATCGAGTAGGATGTCGAATTCGGAGCTACCCAGCTACCGCCGATGGCGCCTGCCTGGAACCGGGCCCACTTGGCATGTCCGTCAACGAACGTCATGTTGCCACCCTCGTTGTGGGGCATGGCGCAGGCGTAGTACTGGCCGTTGAGAACATACTGGTCGCCGCCGCCGTTGCCCTCTTCAGTCATCATCAGGCTTTCGGCCGGGCGGGCGAACTGGCCCAGGCTCAGGTTGGTGGCGAAATAGGGTACTACCGTGCCAGACGAGTTCATGGCGTTGTACGGCAGGGCATAGTTGATGCCGCAGTTCAGATAGGTGTTGCTCGGGCATCTGAAGACCTGGCCGTTCTTGACGTACGGCAGGATGCGCGTGGCCCAGCCATGCTGGTTCGTGCCATCAGCGCGCAGGTTGAAGCTGCCGAGAGCCGCGTCCGTGAACAGCGGGGCACCGCCGATCGCCGGGAACATCTCATCATAGTCCTGCGCGTAGGAAATCATGCCAAGGCCCAACTGCTTGAGATTGCTCAGACAGGACGACTGCCGGGCCTTCTCGCGGGCTTTGGCGAACACCGGGAACAGGATTGCCGCCAGAATCGCGATGATCGCAATCACGACCAACAACTCAATTAGCGTGAAACCGCGTCGGGACATACTCCATCTCCTTCACAAAATATACACTGAAGAACAACACACAGACCCAAAATGGTCCAGGAAACGACAACTATACCCGACAATCCCCCAGTTTGAAACCCCTAAAAATCGTCACCGCCTTCGCCCCTTGCGGAGGTAATGGCATCTGAATGCACGAACTCTGCCCTATACACCCCAACCCGGAGCCTCCATCATGCTCTATCGTCGCCTCGGCCGCACCGGCCTGCAAATCTCCGAACTCGGCTATGGAGCCGCCCGAGGCTACCAGGACGGTAGCCTCCAGACCACCGTCGCCGCCGCCCTCGATGCCGGCCTCAACTTCTTCGACACCGCCGGGGGCTATGGCGACTCCGAGCTGGCTCTGGGAGAGGTCCTAGAGGGCCGCGAAGACGTCATCATCGAGACGAAATACTGCCCCTACCAGACCTACGCCGTCGGCGCGCCCTACGTCGGCACCCCCGAGGCCCTCGTCGCCTCCGCCGAAGAGAGCCTCCGCCGCCTGCGCCGCGACTACCTCGACGTCCTCCTCGGCCACGGCATGCGCACCATCGAATCCTTCGACCGCTTCATGTCCGACGGCTCGTATGACGCCATGGTCAAGCTCCGCGACCAGGGCAAGGTCCGCTTCATCGGCATCAGCGAGCTATCCGAAGGTGATGGCACCCACGAGGTGCTCCAGCACGCCATACCCACCGGCGCGTTCGACGTGGTCATGCTGACTCTGAATCTCCTGCTGCAGACTGCCGCCGACCGCGTGCTCCCGCTGTGTGCGAAGCACGACGTCGGCGTCGCCACCATGATGCCTCTCAACCAGCCCTCGCCCGTCTGCGGCCTCATCAGCCTTCCCGCCGCCCTCGAAGCTGTGCGGCGCTACGTGGAGCACGGCGACCTCCCCGCCGAGCCCCCATACACCGAGGAGACCATCTTCGACTTCTTGCAGCCTCATTCCATACCCGAAGCAGCCATCCGTTTCGTGCTCAGCCACCCGGTAACTACCTGCTGTGTCGGCATGCGCTCCCCGCAGCGTCTGCAGGAGAACCTGCAAGCCGCCCAGCCGCCGTATCTCAGCGAGAAGCAGCTATCCCACCTGCGCGAACTCTTCGGCAGCATCCGCTGGCAAGTACGCTAACAAACGCGTAGGCGGGTTCGTCTCGAACCCGCGCCTCCAGGAGACCACCAATGAAAATCCTCCAGATCACCGCCCCTGGCCAATCCACCATCGTGGACGTGCCGATCCCCGAGCCCAAAGCGGGCGAGGTCCTCGTCCGCGTCGAGGCCATCAGCACCTGCGTCCAGTGGGACCTGCACTGCCGCCACAACGAGCCGATGATCCTCGGCCACCAGTTCAAGTACCCCTACACCCCCGGGCGCCCCGGCCACGAGGCCACCGGCACCGTCGAGGCGGTCGGCCCCGGCGTCACCAACGTCGCCGTCGGCGACCGCGTCAGCGCCTGGCGCGACCGCTCGGAGGACGTCGTGGGCGCCTACGCACAGTTCTACCTCAACCCTGCTCCCAACGTCATCCGCGTCCCCGAGGGCCTGCCGCCCCAGGCCACCGCTCCCGTGGAAATGGCGATGTGCGTCGCGACCGTCTTCCGGATGCTTCGCGACATGAACGCCATCGCGGGCCGCTGCTTTGGCATCACCGGGCTCGGCCCCGCCGGGCTCATGGCCCTGCAGATGGCTCGCGCCGAGGGTGCCTCCGAAGTCTTCGGCTTCGATCCGCTGCCCGAGCGACGCGAACTGGCCCTCAGCCTCGGCGCCGACGCCTGCTTTGACTCCACCGCCGACCTCTCCGCCGAATTCCCCGCCCGCCCGCGCGCCCCGCGGCTGCAGACGACCGTGGACTGCGTCGGCGCCCGGCGCACCGTCGAGTTCTCCATGGATCACACCCAGGACGTTGTCGCCCTGTTCGGCGTGCAGCGCGAAGATTACACCTACGCCCACCGCCACGGCCGCCTGACGCTCTGCGGCTACAAAGGCCACTCCTGGGAATCCGCCCAGTACGCCGTGAACCTGATCGAGCAGGGCAAGCTCAACCTCGCCCCCATCATCACCCACAACCTCCCGCTGGAGCGCTACGACGAAGGCATAGCCCTCCTCGAGCGGCGCGAGGCCGTCAAAGTCTGTTTCTTCCCCTGGGAAGATTGACCGCGCCGCCAGCCATTCGGGTTGTCATCCTGAACGAAGTGAAGGATCTCTCCTGCCTTCCAGCCTGCCCGGCCGCCTGCCCTCTCGCCCCTCCCCAAAATACTTCTCTCCCCACCGGGAAGAAAACCCCGCCTCAAGTGATTGATCATGTAGCACTGCTGCATTGCGAACTACCCCTTGACAAATACTACGGGCAGTAGTACATTGAAGGAGTATCGCGATAGCTTCACCTGCCACCGCAACTATTCTGCACGTAGAAGGTGATCTCAATGAAACGTATGGTGTGGTTGGCAACCATTCTCAGTCTCCTGATGATCGCGAGCCTCGCCTACGCCGGGGGCAAGGGTAGCAGGGGCGGCGATAGCTCCGGCTCCTCAGCCAAATACGAGTCCTCCGGCAAGCAGCACTCGGATTCCGGCTCCAGCCAGTCCGTGAAGTCCAGTTCCGAGTCCAAGCCCAGCCACTCGTCCTCGTCGAGTCGCGAGTCCAAGCCCAGCTACTCGCCTTCGTCGGGCAGCGAATCCAGGCCGAGCTACTCATCAAAGCCCAGCCCCAGCTATCAGCCAAAGCCCAGTTCTCAGGGCAGCTACAGCTACGGGCCCAAGGATTATTCCCCCAGGCCCGCTAACGGGCCCACCTACGACTACCAACCGAAGCCCGGTGGCACCACCTACAACTACGGTGGCGTGCAGCCGCGCACCAAGTACGAAGCCCCGGTGAAGCCTCAGAGCTACGGCTCGGGCCAGACCTACACGCCGCAGAAGTCTGACGGCCCGCAGTTCCGGGACTCCCAGAAGACGCAGCCGCAGTACTCCTCCTCCGAGCCGAGCCGTGTGCCGCAGAAGTCCGACGGCCCGCAGTTCCGGGACTCTCAGAAGACGCAGCCGCAGTACTCCTCCTCCGAGCCCGGCCGTGTGCCGCAAAAGTCTGACGGCCCACAGTTCCGAGACTCCCAAAAGACGCGCCCAGAGTACTCCTACGGCAAGGTTCCCCCTGCCAATGGCGGCTCCGGGCCTTCCGGCGGCCACTCTGGCGCCGTCCTGAACAATGACGGCCGACAGCAGGGCTTCCATCCCGGCGACACCGCCGTCCTCAACGACGGCCACCAGTACCAGTCGCCCAACCGCGATGAAGCCAAGCTGGACCACAACCCCAATGACGGCAACCACAACTATGGCCCCGGCGGTGGTCATCACGACTATGGCTACGGCGGCGGTCACCACGATGACCATGACTACGATCACGACCACTACATCTACGAACACGGTCATGCCCGGCACCACTGCAACTCCAGTTGCCACTGGTGGCGCCCGCTGTTCACCTTCTCCTACTCCTATGCCTACCCGGTCTATGTCGAGGTGCCCGTGCCGGTCTACTACGGCCGCGAGCGCCCCTATGACTGGAGCTATATCGACGACTGCGAAATCTACGCCGCTGACGGCGCCTACCTTGGCTTCTTCGCCCGCGACTACTATCGCGAGGACTCGATCGCCAATCCCGAAGGCCCCTTCGGCAGCCGCTGGTCCGCTACCAGCATCTTCAACTCCGAGTGCGCCTACGGCGATGCCAACAGCGCGCTCAGCCCCTGGAACCCCTACACCAGCACGCCCCCGCGGCTCTTCTACCGCGGTACGTTCCGGGGTTATCTGACCGTCAACACCAGCCTCCAACCCCGGGTCGATCCCCGCTGGGTAGTCGACGGTTACCTCTACAACAACTAGCACAGGCTCTCTCCCCGGCCTGTCAGAATCAGATCGGCGTGGCCTACCCGGCCACGCCGATCTGATTCCCCCGCAGGAATCCCGCGCTACTGCGACGAATAACAACCATGGAAGGGGCGGTTGGGAGCGTTTCAGGGAGGGACCCGCGTGAGTTTCAACTTCAGCCTCGGCAACAGTGGCGGCGTCAGCGCCGGCACCGGCGGTTGCGCTGGGTGCAGCACCGGCTGCGGCGCCATCTTCGGCCTGCTCTTCGGCCTCCTGCTCGTACCAGCGGGCTTCTACATGGTCTACTATGGCGAGGCCAAGCTCGTTAACCACGGAGTCGTCTTCGCCCGCACCGCCATGCTCCCCGTCGAAGCCGCTGCCAAGGTCAAGGAGGGCTTGGTCAAGTTCAGAGGCCAGCCCAAAGGCGAATTCCTGCGCGTCCCCCGCTATGACAAGCCGGTCCTCTACTGGGATACCGACATCGAGGAGTACCAGGAGAAGCGGGATTCCGACGGCGATAGGACGCACAGTTGGGAGAGTGTCGGCGGCGAGACCAAGTGGGCTGCCTTCACAATCGGCCCCCTGAAGATCAACCCCGAGAAAGCCAAGCCCATTGGGCAGAAGATGGTCTTCAAGGGTGTCAAAAAGCGCAATGCCGCGACCTTCGACCCCGCTGTCAGCGACAGCAGCCCTGCTGTGGGAGACCGGCGACTGGAGCTGCGCGTGATTGACGCCAACAGCCCTCTGATTGTCCTCGGCGACCCCGACGGCAAGACCTGCTGCGGAGGCTCCACCTTCGTCGTCAGCGCCCTCGACGAGGCAGGCACAGAGAAGGCCCTGCGCACCGAGTACAAGATATTCTACTGGATGCTCAAGATCGGTGCCGGTCTCGCCATCTGGCTCGGCTTGATCGCCATCTTCGCCCCGTTGACCGGTCTGCTCGGCGGAATGCCCCTCGTGGGCGGCTCTCTCGGTGCGGCCTTTGCCTTCGGCGCCTTCGTCTTCAGCGCCCTGATGGTCGCGGTAGCCACCTTTGCCCTGAAGTTCTTCTGGCTGGTGGCCATCCTGGCAGCCCTGGCGCTCGTCGTAGTGGTCGCCGTCGGCATCGGCATGTCACGCAAGAGAGCGGCGGCCGCACCGTCAGCGCAGATACCAACAGTCCTGCCTCCGCCCCCGCCGGCGCAGTAGCAGAACGAGCGGAGGGCGCTGGGGGAGCGGGCACGGTTCGTAAAATGTACACCTCAATGCGCGTAGGTCGGTTCATCCCTGAACCGACGCGGGGTGGGAGTGGGTTCGAGACGAACCCACCTACTCCGGCAAACGGGCTCAGAAGTCTCAGCCACGGCTCAATCCGCGCCGTCCGCTTTACCTGCTCTTGATGCTCTGTTTGACCATTCCTTAGGAAAACGTGGTATGATATCCGCGCCGGGGAGCGTGCCTGACGGCCTCACTGCCCCGAATACCAAGCTCCGGCCTGTTGGCACTGCGAGCGCCATTTGGCCGCCTCGTATCATGCCCAGGCTATCCGCAGCCTGAGAGAGGCGATAGGACCATGCCCGAACAGCCCTCATCATGGACCAGGCAGGGGGGAAAACTGCTCCAGCAGGAGCAGAAAATCCGCCTGGTTATCACCACCCTGCTGGTGGTCTTTCTTCTCGCCGGGCGCGGGGCCATTACCGATCTTGCCTCAGTCTACCTCGCTGTCACCCTCATGGTCGGCAGCCTGCTCATCAGTCTCTTCAGCTCCCGTGACCAAGCCATCGGCCCCCAGCAGTTCCAACTGAATGCTGTAGCCCTCACCGTCCTGGATCTCGTAGCCGTCACCCTGCTGCTCCGCGGTACCGGGGGGCTGCACAGCGGCTTCTTCTCCCTCTACCTGGTCTCGCTCATTTTCGCCGCTGCCTTCTTCCGCGGCCTCGAGCTCGCCCTGCTCACCGCCCTCGCCGCTCTGCTCTACATTGGCGTCTCCTATCACTACCTCGCCCTGGGCCTCAACGCCTGGCATCTCTCCGCCCGGCTGATCGGGATGATCGTCGTTGCCTGGTACGCCTACCTGCTCTCGGGCGTGCTCCATCGTGAGAAAGAAAACAACGACCGCCTTCTGCGCCACCTCACCGAGGGCGTCCTGCTCTTCGACAAGGACCAAAAGGTCTCTCTCGTCAATTCCACGCTGCTTGGCCTGCTGAACCGCGAAGAGGGCGATATCATCGGGAAAACCCGCGCTGACCTGGCGGCCCAGGACAACGTGATGAGCTGGATCCTCGGTGACGTCGGCTCCGATGCCGACGGCTTCCGCACCCGCATCGGCTGTTTCCCCGAAGCCGACCTGCCGTTTACCGAGTGCACCACCATCCCCTGTGGCCTCAAGGAAGACGGCGGCGGCTGGGTTGTGGTCTGCAAGGACCTCCGCGACCTCAAAGTCGACCCCAAGTCAACTCGCCGCGCCACCTGCGACAAGCTGGCCCCGCTCTCCAACCTTCGCGCCCTCTCCGAGGCCCTCTACGGCATGGCCGAGTACCTCGACGAGAGCAAGCGCTGGCAGGCGGTCGAGGTCATTGAGAAGCATACCCTGGCCCTGCAGGCGATCCTCGCCGAGATGCTGCACCGTGGCCAGGACCAGAAGGAAAGCCTCGATCTCGACTTCATAGACGTCTCCAGCCTCCTGGCCAACACCCGCCGCCTGCTTGAGATCCAACCCGTCGGTGAGGGCCTCGAACTCGAGATCTTCTGCCAGCAGGGTCTGCCGGAGGTCAACGCCGACCGCAGCCGCCTCGGCCAGAGCCTCTTGCAGATCTGCAAAGCCTTCATGGCTATCGGCAAGCCCGACGACAAGCTCGTCATAGACGTCCGCTCCGCCGAGCGCAAAGTCGTCTTCATGCTCCAACTGGTCAACAGGCTCAACCCCAGGGCCGTGCCCGAGGCCCTGAGCGAGGCCGAAGCCGCCCAATTCGGCGAGCTTTGCGACCTGCCCATCTTCCGCATCATCGAGGAGCATCACGGCCGGTGGGAGTGCTCTCCCACGGACGTCAACCGGCGCGTGATCTTCGACCTGCCGATCTCCGGCCCGGCAACCCTGGACGAGACCGTCCTCTCCGAGGAAGCTGCCGCCGGCGAACGCTCTCCTGCCATGCCCAACAACTGGCCCCTGCAGCCCTCCCTCGCTGCCGAGGTCACCAACCAGCTCAAGAACACCCTCAACGTCATCCGTGGCTACGCCGAGATGAGCGTCTACTCTGACGACATCGAGCGTCTTCGCGACGCGATGAAGTCAACTATCGATCTCAGCGATCAGGCTTCTGAACTGGTGGATGTGCTGCAGCCGTCGACCGGGGAATTCGACCTTGAGGTGAAGCTGCCCGAGGGTGCCGAGGAAGAGGCCGAATCCATGGCCATCCCGGAGACGTCGGCGGCAGTCGGCGAGGGTGCCATCCTGGTGGTGGACGACGATGCTGCCATGAGGGGACTGCTGGTTGACCTGCTCCATGCCGTCGGCTATGAGACCATCGAGGCCAACGACGGCCGCGCTGCTGTCGAACGAATACGCCTCACGCCACCCGCTCTCGCCTTCGTAGACCTCTCCATGCCCCGCGTCACCGGCGTCGAGGTCATGAAAGAGGCCAGAAAGTACCTCCCCGGCCTCCCGGTGGTGCTGATGACCGGCTACGCCACCCAGGTGGCTGTCGAGGCCCTCGGCGACGAGAAGCCCTACGCCATCCTGAGCAAGCCCTTCACCATAGATGACGTCCTATCACTTGCCAAGGCGGTAGTAGGCCCTCCCGCCGCTAGAAACGCCTCATAGGCGCTGCCTCTCCTACTTCAGCTTCTCAAGCATCTCACCGATCTGTACCCGCACCGCGTCGGCGGCGCCGCGATCCCGCGGCGCCTGCCAGCGCATATGGTTGACGTTGTACTCGGCGATCGTCGCTCCCGGCGCCGACAGAACCCGGCCCGGCGCCCCCGTCAGCAGCGCCTTCGCCCGCGGCAGCAGCTTGTGCTTCGGCTCCTGCTTCTCCAACTCGCTGACCCGGTCGCGCAGCAGGCAAAGATACTCAAAGTCCCCGGCGCTCTCCCGGATCGCCTCCATGTGCTTGCCTGCGGTCACGCTATCCTTGTCCATGAACAGCGGCGTGTATGACGTATCCTGCTGGACATAGGCATTCCAGGAACTCCCGCCGCCATTACTCCCCAGCGCCCAGAAGAAGCTCCCCTCCCCGCCCAGCTCAAACGCGCTCCACGCCTGCAGCCGATAGTAAGCGTACGGGTCCAGGCTCCGCGTCGGCCCCCAGCATGAGTACATGTAGATCCCCTTGCCAGCCTCTTTCTGCCTTTGGTATACCGCCTTCACCGCCTCATTCCTCTCGGCCAGGAGCGACGGCCGGTGCGGGCACATATAGCCCACCGCCGCCAGTATCTCCGGGGTGCAGCGCTCCAGCTCCCGCGTGCCGTCGTCCCAGATCGACACCTCCGGCTCCGCCGCTTTGATCGCCCGCGACCAGGCGATGATCATGCGGTCATCTTCCACGTTCTGAGACTCGTCCACGAGCAGCACAAACAGCTTCTCCGGCCCGATCCCGAGAGTCTTCAGATGCGCCACCCAGAACCGTATCCACGTGCCCACCTTCGCTTCGAACAGCGGATCATCAATCTTGAGCTCGCCCCCGGCGTCAACGCGCTTGAACACATGGTAGCGCCGAGCCTGCGGCCAGTCCTTCACCCAGTTGTCAAAGCTCCCGGTGCGCGGCGGCTTGGTGAACTGCCCCGCCGCATCGAACTCCCCAAACCCCATCACGCCCGATGTCGCCCACGGTGAGTCCACAAACCTGCTCTGCAGATGCGCCAGGAATGCCGCCCGATTCTGCGGCGTCACCCCGTACAGGTTGCCATCCGTGTAGTCCCAGCCGCCCACGTGCAGCCTCGGCTGAGCCGGGAACTGCAGGTCAAACACCCTAACCGTCACCGGCACCCGGAGCGGCTTCGCGGTCGCCCCCTCAATCACCACCGCCCCCGTGTGCCTGCCCGGCTTCGGGCCCGCCGCAGTGATCGAGAACCACACCTGTCGCGTCATGCCCGCCGGCAGCGCCAGTTCATACCGCCCCTCCCGCGCCGTCAGTTCCGGCAAAGCCGCGCCCACGACCACTCCCTCCGGCGTATCGGTCCACGCCACCTCATGCACCCGCACACACTCCGCCGCCAGCCGTTCCAGCCTCAACTCTGCCGTCAGCGGCTTTGCCGTGCAGTTGGTCAGGTTCAGCGCACAGGCGCGCGTCTCGCCCTGCATCGCCGCAACGCTCAGCATCGGCGTCGGTGGCGACGCCGGCAGCTCTGCGGGCGTCAGGTAGTCCCACGGATTGGCCCTCCACGCCACCACAGGCGCCCGCCCCAGAGCCGCCCGCGCCGTCCCCAGCAGCCCATACACCCGCTCGTGCACAGCATTGAACGGCAGCACCCCGCGGAAAGTGGCTGGGTCAACCACCGGCACTTCCCGAATGTCCCCGTCCAGCTTCTCCGCCTGACGCGCCAGCCCCTGGCGCACCGCCGCTGGCAGCTTCTCCTTCTCAATCGCCGTCCGCACCGTCTCCAGGTCCTTACCCATGCGGCGCTTGAGGTTCACCATGAAGGGATCGGCGTCGAAATACTCCGGCGCATAGTTGACAGCCTTCCCCGGCAACGCGAACTGCTTGAACGCCTCGTCCCCGCGGTACACCTCGATCTCGTCCACAAACGTGCAGTTCCCCACCGGCGTGATCAGCAGCTTGACATACCGCCCATGCGTCTTCAGCGCATCGGTCTGAAAGCGCTGCACCGTGTACGTGCCATCCGGCGCAGGCGGTGTGCTGCTCAGCTTCAGCAGGTCCCCGAGTTCGTGGTAGGCCCGCCCATCCGCGCTCACCAGCACCCTGATCGCCGCTGGCCACTTCACCCCTGCGATCCCCGCCGCCGAGTTCAGCGACAGCCCTCTGATCGGGTAGTCGTCCCCCAGGTCCAGTGTAACCACCAGGTCCTGCATCCGCACCCAGCCCACCGTGCTCTTCTGCGTCCAGAAATACCCCACCGTATACTGCCCATCGGTAAGCTGCGTGCTGTCGCCCGGGTCCGTGCAGTGTGGATACCCCGGCGTGGGCTGCAAGGTATAGGACTTCCCCCGCGCCACGTTTTCGTATGCGAAGCCGCCGCTCTGCTCCGTCCGCAGCGCCTGCGCCTCCTGCCTGGACACCACCTGCACCTCGTCGAATCCGACCTTGCCTGCCGGAGCCTTGCGTTCCGGCGAGTGCAGCCGCGTCAGATCGGTCCAAAGCTCAACAACCGCCTCTCCGCCGTTCCCCGTGTTGAACTCAGCAGCGTACTGCCGCCACACCCCCGCCGGCGCCTCACCCACCAGCCGCACCAGTTCAACCCCTTCCGCCCCCGCCATCCTCAGCCTGACCACCGGCTTGCTGGCCCCGTCAGACTTCATCGCACAAGTCAGCACCAGGTCCGCATGCGCCGGCAGCGAGAGCGTCTGCGTCACAGGCTGAGCCGCACTCGCCACCGTGGCTGCATACTGCAAGGAATCATTGCCCATACGCCCATCGGCATCCGTGCCATACCACCCGCCACCCGCAGGCACACTCCACCCCTCCGGCAGGCGCCCGCTATCGGCTCCCGGCGTAAACCCGCCATTGCGCACCAGCGGCTCAGCAGCAGCCAGCGCTCCAACCGACAGCACTAACACGATAGCCGCCAGCGTCAGCTTCATACCAAGCTTCATGGCACGCCTCTCAACATGTGATTGATCCCACTCTCGCACCTCATTCCCTGCCTCCCCTCCACCCTCCTGCGGCAAAGCAAAAACGGCGACAGACAGTGTCCGTCCCCGTTCACGTTTCACGCCGTTGTTCCCGCGTTCCCGCCTCACCCGTTCCCGCCGTTCCCCTCCGACTGTTTTCCGTTCTCTGTTCTTCCGTTTTCGCCGTTCAGCCCCTAAACCGCCGATCCAACTGCTCCCCGCTCATGGACACAATAATGGGGTCCCCATGCGGGCACACCGCTGGCGCCTCGGTCTGCATCAGCGCCTCTACCAGCTCCTGCATCTCCCGCTGGCTCAGCGTCTGGCCCTTCTTGATCGCCGCATGGCAGGCCACCATCGCCAGCAGTTGCTGCCGCCGCTTGCTCTCCACCGACGGCACCTCCCACTGCGCCAGATCCTCCACCAACTCCCGCACCGCCTCCTCATAGTGTCCCAGGAGCGCCGTAGGCACCGACCGCACCAGCCACGCGTTCGGCCCAAACGGTTCGAACTCAAACCCCAGCCCCAGCAGCCCCTCCCGCGCCTGCTCCACCGCCGCCGCCTCGTGCGGCGACAGCTCCAGCGTCAGCGGCACTGCCAGAAGCTGCCGCGCCACGCCCTGCTCCGTCGCCTCCAGGTTGTGCAGTAGCACCCGCTCCGCCGCCCGGTGCTGGTCTATCAGCAGCAGGTCCGCCCCGAGCCGCGCCACGATATACTTGTCCCCAAGCTGCCCCAGCGCCTCGGGCACCGGTCCCACGACCGGCGGTGGCGCCATCAGCCGCGACTGTGTCGGCCCCTCCTCGCCTTCCTCCTCCGCCACCGGCGCTTCGAACACATTCAGCCCATCATCCCGCGTGTCGAGACTGTCCGCAAACGGGTTCACCCGCAGCCTCTGGGCCTGCTGACGCTGCAGATCCTCCGGCGGCGCCCACGTCGCCGCCCCCTCAGGCCGCTGCCGCGCATGGGTCAGCGACCGGAACCCCGCCGCCGCCAGCGCCTCCTCACAAGCCCGCAAAAAAGCCTGATGCACCCGCGCCGGCGTCCGGAACCGCACCTCGATCTTCGTCGGGTGTACGTTCGGGTCCACTTCCTCGGGCTGCACCTCCAGGTGCACCGCGCACACCGGCAGCTTCCCCGCCGGCAGCAGCATCCCGTAGGCCTCGGTCAGCGCATGGCTAAGCTGCCGGCTGCGCACAAACCGCCGGTTCACAAAGAAATACTGCTGCTGCCGCGTCGCCCGCGTCAGCCGCGGACCGGAGATATACCCGCTCAAGAGCAACTCCGGCGTCTCCGCCGTCACCGGCAGAAACTCCCGCGCCGCCGCGCTCCCGTAGATCGCCCCCAGCACCGCCAGCAGGTCACCGCCCCCGGGGCTGGTGAATACCACCGTCCCCTCGCTCACCACCTTGAACGCGATGTCCGGCCGCGACAGCGCCAGATACTGCACCCACGAGACGCAGTGCCCGCGCTCGGTGGCCGAGGTCGCCAGGAACTTCAACCGCGCGGGCGTATTGAAGAACAGGTTCGCCACCTCAATGGTGGTCCCCGGTGGGGAGCCCACCGCGTCCGGCCCTTGCAGCACGCCCCCTTCCACCAGCAGCGACGCCCCCTCTGCCGCCTCATGCCGCCGGCTGGTCAACCGCAGATGCGCCACCGCCCCGATGCTCGGCAGTGCCTCCCCGCGAAAGCCCATGGTCAGAATGTGGTCGAGGTCCTCAGCCTCCGCAATCTTGCTGGTCGCAAACCGCTGCACGGCCATCAATAGGTCTTCAGCGGCCATCCCGCAACCGTCGTCCACGACCTTGATCAGCTTCCGTCCGCCGTCGCGAAGCTCCACCTCAATCCGCGTCGCCCCGGCATCAATGGCATTCTCGACCAGCTCCTTAACCACAGAAGCAGGCCGCTCCACCACCTCTCCGGCAGCGATACGGTTGGCCAGATTTTCAGGCAAGACACGTATTACAGGCATGGTTAGTAGTATAACAGTCGTTCGACCCCAAACGGGTCACCGAATCCGGGGCGTCTTCCGGGCTGTCTCGCCGCCCTCTGCGCCCCCGCGTCGTCCGTGCCGTCTCTCTGTGACCCCAACGGGGTCACCGAACATAGCCAGGAGTGAAACCCCTGGTCCCCGCGCCTCATTCCCCCTTGACCCCAACGGGGTCACCCGCCGTCTCTACCGCACGTACGTCCGCGCCGCCGCCGTGAACTCCGCGTCAGTCGCCTGGCTCCCAACAAACAACTCCACCTTGATGGTCTCCGGCCCCGTGACCTGCACAATCAACAACCCCGCCGCGGGTTGGGTGGCGCTGAAATACGGGTACCGCAACTGGTACGCCACCTTCCCCGTCGCCTCACTAACCTCCGCCGGACGTGGCGCGCCCTCCTGGATCGAGAAGACCTCGCACAACCCGAGCTCGCCGCCCATGGAGATGCGCACCTGCGCCGGGTGCTGGGGCTCATAGACGAACGACAACTGCCGTTCCCACTCATCCATCCCGGCGCCCTCAGAGAACCACGTGCCGACCAGTCGTCCGAGCACATCATAATCGATCTTGCCGTCCTTGTTCTCACCATCGCAGCGGACCAGCGCGTACAGGCTGTCGCGCAACGGCTCGGTGAAGTAGCTCAAAGGCGCGCGACAGTACCGCGTGCTGTCATAGTACCTCTCTGGGTGGATGAAGCCCGGTAGAGAAGAAGAGGTATCCATCACTCCTATGTCCATGCCCTTCAGATCCCCCGGAGGTCCACCAGCCGTCCCCAGCGTCTGTCCTGCGGTGACGGCGATAGAGACCTCATTGGAGCCCTCGTGCAGGTTACCCGCCGCCGCGAGCATCGCCTCACTCAGCACTACATGGTCGAGATAGCTGGATATCTTGGAGGTATGACGGAACGTGAGCTTGTAGTCATACCCCGACGCGTTGGAGGCCGTCCGCTTGAAGATGCGGGTGATCGTGCTTGTGGCATGGGCATAGATCGGGTACGTCTGGTTGGGGTCGGCGAAGTAGAAGCCAATGTGATCGCTGGGGTAGGTATGCCCCGGCGGGTTCAGGTTCCCGAGCGGCTGGATATGCAGAACATCGTCAAGGTCCATCGGCGAGTGAGTGAAAGTAACCGTAGTTCCATTGTCATCACCGTCATCACTCCCGCCGCCCCCACCCCCACACCCGGCAAGCAGCAAGCTCAGAAGCCCCACGACAGCCAGCAGAACAAACCCAACCCGGTCAGTACGGCTCATGGAAAACCCTCCAGTAATCAGATGAGCAACATACATACGGGCGGGACCCATGGCCCACCCGAGCCTTCCTCGTGCAAGCCTCACCGCCGCGCCCCCGCGTAGGGCCGGACCGTGGTCCGCCTGCGTTACCTGGCCCGGGTGGTCAAAATGGGGACGGAGCCTTCGCGCCGGCGGAGGCTTCAGGTGTTCCACCCAGGTAACATCGGCGCGAAGGCTCCGTCCCCATTTTGGGCGACGCCCCTGCGCTGATGTGCAGTCGCCATCATCCTCGACAACGCCTCGTCCTTCCGCCACGCGTCTCGCCCGCCTCCGACTCAGCCTCGCCCCGCCGTCTCTCCTGACCCCAACGGGGTCACCGAATATAGCCAGGGGTGAAACCCCTGGTTCCGCCGCCACCCTCCCCCTGACCCCAACGGGGTCACCCGCCGTCCAACTCGCCGAACTCCGGCCTCACCAGCACCCCGTTCTTCCCTCCTCGCGCTCCCTCTCCATTGCGTCGAGACGTAACCTTCAGGTTTGACAACCCACACACGCTATGCATAATGGCTTCAGATGTGGCACATGCACCGACCACTTTATTTCATCGTTTTCTCTACCGTTGTCTTCCTGTGCGGCTGCCGCGTCCCCTCCGAACCTGGCATTACGTCGGCCTCTGAGACCGTCTTCCTTGCGGCCCATCCCCTGCCACCTGTCACGGCCACCATGGCCCGGCAACTAATCGCCGACGTTTGGGGGCCAAACGCGGGCCAGGTTGAAGTTCTGGAGCACAAAGTCTTTCCGGACATGTCCTCCCAGGTATGGAAGCTTCAGGCCGGGAAGCAGCTATACAGCGTCACGGGAGACCCTGTCTATGGCTGGAGTGCTTGCCTCACTCACTGGCAGAACCTGCCCACGCTCAACCAGCATACCCCGGAGCAGGCCCGGCAGGTTCTGCAACAGGTAGCTCGGCGGCGCTGGGGCTCGGTCTACGAGCGAATGGTGTGGAAGCTGCAGCCACGTCCGATGCCGCTCCAACTCCCGCCGGGCGGGCCACAACCTTCCGAGCCCAAAGGCTTCGAATTCGTCGCCTGTGAAGAGCTAACGCCAGATGTACTGACTGGAAACTGGATGTCCGCGTCCGCCGGCCCGGCGGGAGTGGTGTCCTATATGGAGATCCGTCCGCCCAATCACATGGAGCCGTCGAAGGTGCGGGTTTCGCGGAATCGGGCAATCAGGATTGCCCGCCGCGTCGCTGCAGCCGACCCCGAAGCTCCCAAGAGCTTGCGTCTCAAATGCGCCAGACTCAGCCTGTGGGGAGCCGGTGTGGCCGACCACGGCCCCGAGTGGATTGTGGAGTTTGAAGGCAACAGTCTCATCGAGATCAATGCGATGAACGGCAAGCAGATCATCCCGGACATGGGCGGCCTCTCAGGCTGATCAGCGCCTCCCACTCCGCCCCGCCGTCTCTCCTGACCCCAACGGGGTCACCGAATATAGCCAGGGGTGGAACCCCTGGTACCGTCGCCACCTTCCCCCTTGACCCCAACGGGGCATACGCGTAAACTTAAGCTCTTTACGTCCATCCCGGTTCCGGCTACACTTGTAGCATGGAAATCACCGAGCTTATCGGAACTGAGTGGCGATATGTGCTCGACATGCTGCCG
>JBDKRC010000110.1:0-54608 GCA_039683575.1 Armatimonadia bacterium
TGTGACGCTCGCGACCGAAGGTTGCCAGCGATCGCCGATAGCGGAGTGCAGCACCAACGGCCCAACGACGCCTGAACTTGCGCCTTGACGTTCCGTTCTATAGCGGAGCGCTCCCCTGAGCGCGACCTCTTCATCTGCCGCCCCGTCTCCGCCTCTACAACCTCACATACTCCAACAACACCGACCCCGGCGCCTCGGCGATGGTAACCATGATCTCCGCGAGGTCCTTCCCCGACTTGACCTCGCGGGAAGTCTCCTCATACCCCGTCCGCGCGACGATGGTGTACTGCGCTTCTGGCTCGAGTGCCTGCAGCCCCGCCTCTCGCGTCAGCCTCGGACTCTCAGGCCGCCGGAAGAACATCGCAAACCCGCTGCCACTTTCCGGGTCATGGAACTGGTAGCCGGACCAGTCCGCCATGTCTGTCGTGGTCGGGGTCAGGCGGTAGTAGTCTGCCAGCATGAGCGGCCGCAGCCGCCGCAGTTCCTCCAGCGCCTGCCTGGTTAGCGGCATCGGGAAGCCGTCGCCACGGATATCGCCATAGAGCGAGGCCCCCGTGGCCATGGCGCTGCGCCATGGATAGGGCTGGGCGGACCAGACGGCGCCCCCGTGCAGCGGCACCCACGCCGACAGGCCGTTAACGACCTGATCGGCCACGGCCAGGCCCTGCCCGTGGCTGGGGCCCCCCGCGTCGGAGAAGTCACTGCGCCACAGCGGGTATGACCGGGCCACCGTCTCGAGGTCGATGCGCCGCCCGCCGCTGGAGCAATTGTCAATCCGCAGGCCCGGATGCCGCCGGCGGAGTTCGTCCCACATGTCATACAGCCCGGCGACGTACTTCATCTCATTGACGCCGACGCGGTCCGGCGCCTCGGCCGCCTGCCAGAAGGCCAGCGGGTCCATGTTGAAGTCCTGCCGGTAGATCGTGATCCCGGCGTCGCTGATGAACCCGGAGATCAACTCGACGAGGTACTCTCGCGCTTCCGGGCGGCCCAGGTCGAACAGGCCCGTCGGGTTGTCAGGCAGCTTGAGCACAAATTCGGGGTGCTCGCGGTCTATCATGCTTCCGGTATAGACCCGCTCGGGCTCGAACCAGACTACGAAGTCCATCCCCTCGGCGGCCACGGCCTCGCCGATTCTGGCCAGGCCATCGGGGAAGTTCTGGCGGTTGTAGAACCAGTTGCCGGCATTCGGCGCCCAGCCGTCTTCCGGATTCTTCGAGTTGCCGACTGTCCCATACCAGCAGGCATCGATCCAGAACGCCTCCAGGCCCAACTCCGCGCAGCGCTGGAGCATTTTCAGCATCTCGCGCTCGTTGGTCGTGCCCTGGCTGTAATACGTCATCATCGTATTGTGCGACAGCGGCGGCAGGCACGGGTTGCCGTCCGGGTCGAGCGGCGAGTAATGCTTGAGAATCAGTTGACGCAGGAGGTTCTGGCCGGTCGCGGGCTGCTCGCCCCGCCACGGCACCAGCAGCACCCGCGGCGTCCGCACCGTCTCGCCCGGCTGCAGGCGGAAATGCGTGCGCGCCATGCCCACGGCCAGCCGCACGGCCTCCCCGCCACGCGAGAGGACTGCGCGCCATTGCCCCGACCAGCCCACTGCGACCACCAGCCCACCCTCCGGGCCCTGCAGGTTCATGAAGGGCAGGACGCCGTTGGACGAGCGGCCGCCGTTTGGCTCGAGGGCGATCTCCCCGCCTTGCGGCAGGTCCGTGGTCAGTGGTTCAAAATCGTCAATCTTGCACAGGCTGCCCCGCGCGTGGTGCAAGGTCGCCCCCGCCCCGCCCGACACGGGCAGCGAAATATCCACCGGCTGGAGCTCCGAGATGATCCCGGTCGGCTCGGCCCCCTCGTTGGTCAGACGCAACAATACCTCAATGGCCTCGCTGCTGTCGAACCGGCGATACTCGGCGGCGATGGTAAGGCCACTGGGATGGCGGTAGGTCCACCCGTTGGCGGCGGCCTCAACCTGCCATTCTGAGACCTCAAAGGGTACACTGTCGTATGCAAAAGAGAAGGCTGGCTGGTCGGCAGAGAAGTCCATTCCACACCTTCAAGACGCTGAAATGTGCATTGTGCCAGGGAGTAGTACAATAACCCCTCGGCACGCCCTCAAAAAGGGGCCCGAATCGTTACATTGGTTAACTTCGGTTGCGCGACTTAACGGCAGATTTGGCGCACAAGTCAGTCCACCTTGGGGTGCCAGACCTGCAGTCCATCGTGGTCGAAGTTGAAGTCAATCGGCATCCCGCCCAGGTCAGTTACGGCGCGGCGGACATGATGCTCGCGGTCCCGCTCGCACAGCAGCAGGATGCACCCTCCCCCACCCGCCCCACAGGCCTTACCGCCCAAAAGCCCCTCAGGCCGCGCTACGGCGAACAGGGCGTCAATCTTGGGGGTGGTCATCTCCGGGTACAGGCGCTTTTGGTTTTCCCAGTTGAAGTCCAGCACCTCCCCAACCCGCTTCAGATCCTCGGCCAGGAACGCGTCCTTCATATCGCTTGCGGCCTGCCGGATGTTGAGCAGGGCGCTTTTGACCTGCTCATCCTCCCGCTTATAGGCCCCCATGACGCGGCTGATGATGTCTCCGGAGAGCCGGGATTTGCCCGTGTAGATCAGGAGCAGATGCTTCTCCAACTCGTACAGGAAGTCCCTGGAGACCCCCAGGGGCTCGATTCTGACCTCGGGGTCCTTGAACTCCATGAAGGAGATTCCGCCGAGCGCGGCGGCGTATTGGTCCTGCTTGCCGCCCTGAATCTTCAGTTCCTCGATCTCCAGGAGGTTGGCAAGCGCCGCGATTTCCTTGCGGCCGAAGTCGTCGTGCTTCGTGGCGGCTGCCAGCATTCCTACCAGGGCCACGCCCATCGAGGCGGAGGAGCCGGTTCCTGACCCCGGAGGGGCATCGCTACGGGTCAGGATGTGCCCGCCGAGCTGCAGGTCCATGCGGCGGACAGCGGCCTTGAGCAGGTCGAGGTTGCCGTCGTACTCCATCTGCCGGATGTCGCGGGCCTCGATGTAGGTGTCATAGTCGCCGGACTCGAGCCGGTAGTCGCCCTGGGCGTGGGGGATAAGGGTGGCGTAGGCATAACGGGTGATGGCGGCGTTGACTACAAAGCCGCCTACCTCGGCGCTGAAGGGCGGAACGTCGGTCCAGCCACCGGCGAAGTCAACTCGCACGGGGGCGCGGCTGCGGATCATCTCACTCATATGACCACCCCTGCTTCGGAGCTCAAGTGTTCGCGAACGTACTCTGTCACGGCTTCCTGCCACGGGCGCAGCGGAGCGTAGCCCAGCTCGCGCCAGCGGCGGTTTTCGAGAGGCGAATAGCGCGGCCTGACGGTCGGACTGGGCCAGTCGGCGCTGGAGATGGCCTCCAGCCGCACGTTCAGCCCGGCCTGGCGAGTGGCGACAGTTGCGAGGTCATGCCAGGTGCAGACCTCGCTGTTGGTAACGTGCACTATTCCGGTGTGGCTGCTCGCCGCAAGCTGCCACAGGGCCCGCGCCAGGTCCGGCGTGTACGTGGGGCTGCCCCACTCGTCTGACACGATGCGGAGGGTGTCGCGGGTTCGGGCGGCGTTGACTATGGTGGCGACGAAGTTTTTGCCGCCGGGGCCGTACAGCCATTGGGTGCGGACGACCAGGTGGTCCGGCAGTTCAGCAACGGCCTGCTCGCCGCACAGTTTGCTCTCGCCATAGGGGTTGAGCGGCCGGGGCGTGTCCCCCTCGTGGTACGGGCGACCCAGATCGCCGGCGAAGACGTAGTCGGTGCTCACGTAGATCAGCTTCGCCGAGTGCTCGCGACAGGCCCGGGCGAGGTAGCTGGTGGCCTCGCAGTTGACGCGGTGGGCGAGGGCGGGATCGCGGGTGCAGCCGTCTACGTCCGCCATGGCGGCGCAATGCAGCACGACCTGCGGCCGATGCTGGCCTAGCAGGCGCGAGGCCACACCCGGCTGGGTGAGGTCCCCGTCGGGCAGGTCCACCGGGCTCGTTTCAAAGGTCTCAGGCTGCGTTCGCAGCAAGGCGCCGCCAAGCATGCCCGCGGCGCCGGTGATCAACACGCGCACCATTGTTCTCCCACGCTGTCTTTCCCGGTAGCCTACCAGTCCAGGGGCTGCGCGTCAACCTTGAGGGGGGTGTGGAGTCGGCTGCCGCCCCTTCGGGGCTCATGGGTTAGGTGGCGGTTACCAGGGCCTTGCGGCCCTGGCTAGAAGCCGGACGGCCCTTCGGGCCTGAAGAGCGGCCTGAAGAGCGGCCTGAAGAGCGGCTTGGAGAGCGGCTTGGAGAGCGATGGGAAGTAGCGGCGCAGGAGGAGGTCGGGGATAGGGAGCGTGCGACCGGGACGGTCGGCCAGGGCGTGATATCGAGGAGAGGTGGTGAGGGCGGAGGGTCGTCGGGGACATCGCGGTCACCGGTCGAAACCCGGCGCAGTTGCGGACAGTGGTCGGGGACATCGCGGTCTGGTGACCGCTCCTACAGGCAGCCGGGTCGGCCCCTCCAGTGTTCGTTAGTGGCTGAGGGCGTAGAGGACCAGGTTGAGGCCCATGCGGAGGGCTGATTCGCGGCGCTCGGGGGTGTCGTTGTGGACCTCGGCGCTCTCCCAGCCATCGTTGAGGTCCGTGTTGTAACTGTAGAAGAGCACCACCCGGCCTTCGTGGATGATGCCGTAGCCGTGGGGTGGGCCGCCGTGATGCTCGTGGATCTTGGGCAGGCCGTTTGGGAAAGCATACAAGGAGTGGTAGATCGGGTGGCTGAAGGGCAACTCGACCAGCGAGCGGTCCGGGAAGACCAGTTTGATCGCCTTGCGGAAGCTCTCGTCAAGGCCGTAGTTGTCGTCCACGTGCAGGAAGCCGCCGCTTAGAAGGTATTTGCGCAGCCGCGCTGCCTCTGCAGGGGTGAAGGCGATGCGGCCGTGGCCGGTGGCGAAGAGCATGGCGTAGTCGAAGAGGCGGTCGTTGGTGAGAGTGACGGTGTCTTCGCGAGGGGCGAGGTCGAGGGTGGTGCGGGCGCGCAGGGCGGCGATGAGGTTCGGCAGGGATGTGGGGTTGGCGTACCAGTCGCCACCGCCCCCGTAGCGCAGGCGGGCGAGTTTGACAGGGGCCGCGCCAGCCGCTCCCGCCGCCAAGACCACCACGAGCAGCGCCGGCAAGACCCTCTGCAGCATGTTAGCCCCCGCTGTCATCCATGCCGCCTGTGGGCTTGGCCGGGGCGGGGGCTGGCGCGGGTTCGGCAGGCTTGTTGTCAGAGGGGGCAGGCCCGGCAGGCTCTGAGGGGCCGGCCTTGGGCACTGGCGGGTTCTCGTTGCCATTCTTCTTTTTGCGCAGGGTGAAGCCTGACATGCCCTCGGCCTGGATCCAATCCTCTTCCGTAGACACAACCGCCTTGTTGCAGCGCATCTCGTCGCCGTTGGTCTTCGTCAGGATCACGTTGCCGGTCAGGGTGATTATGCTTGTGAGGTCTTCGTAGACGGCGTGGTCGGCCCAGACGGTTTTGTCTTCCTGGATCGCCTTGACCCTGGGGGTGGCGATCATCTTCTTCACGTCATCGGCGTAGTAGTACTCAAGCCGCTCGCAGGTGATGGTGGTCTTGTTCTTCCAGTAGTCCTCAAGATGCTCGGGCTCATTGCTCTTGCCCGACTTGTCGGCAGCGGCCTTGTCAGGCGCCGCGCCGGGTTCGTTGCTGGCGAGCGTGGAAGAGCCTGCCGCGGGCTTCTCAAGGCCGGGTTTCGGCTCCTGTTCGACCTTATTGCCCTTCTTCTGCGTGACGATCAGAACGTTGCCGGTGATGATCGCGAGGTCCTTGCCGAAGTCGGCGTCCAGTAGATCGCCGGTGATGACGCTGCGAGGGTCCACCGCGCGCAGATGCCCGCGAGCCTTGGCCGTGTCGGCTTCTTCGTTATAGTCGGCCTCGTCGCAGTAGAGCTTCATGTCCTTGTTGGCGAAGACCACGTTGCCGGTCATGTGGTAGATCTTCGTCTTGGGGTCGTAGATGAGGTTGTCTACGTTCTCGACCTTGACGCGGTCGTCTTCTTTGCTTTTGGCGGAGGCGTCTTTGACGGCGGGGGTGGAGGCGGCACGGGGTTTGGCCTTGCCGTTGGGCGGGGCCACGGGGGTGTTCTGCGCCAGGGTGAGGCTGGCGCAGAGGAGGAAGGCGAGGATTATCAGGTGGTGGTGCTTCATGTGTCGGCGTCGGTTGGTCGGTGATGACGGCATCGCGCTCTGGTGAGCGCTCCTACAGGCGGCCGGGTCGGTGATGACGGCGGCCGGATGGTTAGCGGGTCTTCGCAAGGGCTTTGGCCTGTTCGGGATTGAAGATCGCCTGGACGTTCTTCATCTCGAAGGCCTCGGTCTTCACGTTGTAGACTAGTTGGCGGCCGATCAGCTTGTTTTGCCCGCTGTACATTCGTACGGGATTGGGGCACTTGATCGTGTCAGCGTCTACGAAGTAGTTCAAGCCGTTGGTGGTGACCGCGACGTTGCGGCTGCGCATGGTTACCTTGCCGGGGCAGAGGAGACGGCGCTCCTGCTCGAGCCAACGGACTTTGTCGGTCGTGATGATGGCGCCCTGGGCGGAGACGGCTCGGACGTCGCCAGAGACTTCGAGGTTGCGTTCGGAGGTATTGCCGCGGGCTTCGCGGGCGGCGAGGCGGATTACGGGGGCGCCGGTCTGGTCGTAGATCAGGGCCTCGCGCATTCCGGCAGCCGCGACAGCCTGCCCCCCGGCGGCAACTTTGAGCTCACGCAACCGCACCTGCCAGGCGAGACGTCCGCCCTCAGTGTGCTTGAGGCTCGGGCGCCTGATGATGACTTCTTCCCGCGGCCGGCCACCAGAGGGGGCCTGGGCGGTCTGAGCCTGTGGGGCAGCAGCTCCGGGGGCCGGTGCGGCAAAGTAGCGCCACCAGCTCACGGCCAGAAAGGTTGCCACGAAAGCAATGACAACAACTGCCAGCCCCACGATTAGGTTACGATAACGACGCATGAGTGGTACTTCGACTACAGTGTCGGAGGCAGCGGCGGCTGGTCCGTCAGTTGGATATTGGCCTCAACCGTGGCTCCCGTGAGAGTAACGGTGGTGCTGCCGGTGACAGTCTGGCCGTTGTCGTCAAGTCCTGAGGCGAACACAGTCTGCGAGCCCAGCGGGACATTGTAGAGCGTGTAGTAGCCGTCAGCATCCGTGACGGCTTCAACTCCGCCCGCGCGGACAGTGGCGCCAGAGCGTCCCTCTCCGCCGAGGGTGACGCGTCCGGTGATGTTGGCGGCATTGGGCAGGGCGGCGGGAACCAGCAATATCGGGCTTCCAAGGAGACGATCGCCGCTGCCGGCTGCTACCTGCGCGGTGCCCGCGGCATAGCCGGTGGCAGTGGCAGTGAGCGTCAGGGCGCCGCTGGAGACACCCGTGAGAGTGAAGAAGCCCTGGCTGTTGGTGACTGCCGTGCGGCCGCTGGTGGTAACACGAGCGCCCTCTATGGGATTTTCACTTCCGGCATCGCGGACGTAGCCGCTAACAGAGCTGCCGCCGGTATCGTCGCCGCCGCCGCCACCACCACACCCGGTCAGCACAAGCGGCACCGACAGCAACAGGATCGCCAGAGTGAATGAGCCGATGGTCATTAAGCGCAAGATGCGGCCCTCCCGTCCCAAGGACAAGTAGATGAAGCCAGTGTAGCAGAATTGTGCGGGCCACTCAATAGGTGTCGGACGCAGGTCGCGCCTCGGATCGCGCCGCGGACGCCTGCGTGCGCAGGAGGAGCGCTCCTACCGGTAGTGACCTTCAAGATACCGTCAGCACGAAATTCACGCCGCTTATGATGCGGCCGCCGCCTGGTACTGTGACCGTCCGGCGCACCGATTGGGTTCCATAGGTGACAGTGATGCGGTACTCGCCGGGTGTCAGGAACATCCGGTATTCGCCCGAGGCCTCGGTGACAACGGTGCCGAGGGTGCGCCCGGAGGTGGTGCTGACGGCCGTGACGGCTGCTCCAGAGTTGTCATCGGCACCGTTGAGGGTCACCACGCCCTGCAGATTGTACGGCCCGCCCGGCGGCTGTGGGGCCGAGGGCGACATCTGGATGCGCAGGCGAGCCATGCCCGGCAGCACGGTAAGGGTCTGCTGCACCTGGTCGTAGCCGGAGCGCGTCACGGTCAGCAGCCGCTGGCCCACCTGCACGTTGGTGAACCGGAACTCACCGGAGGCATCGGAGGTGGCAGTGCCAGAGTCCGCCAGCGTCAAAGTGGCCGCGGAAAGTGGAACGGAGGTGAAGGCATCCACAACGCTGCCGACTACATCCACGCGGGTGTTGCCTGACATCAGGCTGAAGTCCAGGGCGGCGTTCTGGCCACCGCCGGCATCCTGGACTACGGTGGCGGTCTGGGTGCTGGTTATGTAGCCTTCGGCCTCGGCGGTGACGGTATTGGAGCCAATGGCTATCCCGCCGATCTTGTAGTACCCGGTGTTGTCGGTATAGCCGCGGACCTCGGTGAGGGTGCCGCCGGGGGAGGTGTGAGTGAACTTCACGAGGGCCGAGGTTACGGGCGAGCCGCCGGAAGTGACGGTGCCGCTGACGGTGCCGGTTTCGGAGAGGACTGCGGGCTGCAGGGTGGCGGTGACGAACGTCGCAACAGTCGTGCTGATCTGGACGAGTTCGGCGTATGTGACATAGCCGGGCGCAGTGACGGTGACGGGCTGGACCGGTGGGGTGCCGGTGCCGAAGGGCACATCGCGAAGCACGACACTACCTTCGGAGACGGTGAGGGCGCCGCGCACACCACCCGCGACGGCACTGGCGTCCACGGTGATGGCCTCGTTGGTGGTGGCGTCGTTGGCATAGACCACGATGATGGCAGCGGTGGGCTCTGAGGGTGTGGACGGCCCGACACCACCACAGCCGGAGAGGAGCAGGGTTGCCAGCGCGATAAGGACGCAGACTGTGAGGAGGTATACCTTCATTACTCGGTCTCCACTGCGGGGAAGATCAGAGTCACGCCGTTAGACATCAGGCACCTGACCCAGTACCCCGCCCATGGCTCAAGCGTATCCTTGAGCTCATAGCCCGCTGTCTGGCTGTAGCTATAGAGCGTGTCCTGCATGTAGCGCTGGTTGACGGCCTCACTCCATGAGACTGGTTCGTTCGCGCCAAAGCGGACCTTCACGTCGGAGAGAGGGACCGAGGTCAGGCGCGGGTTGCCCAGCAGGTTCCAACCGGCCCCCAGCGGCACTTCGTAAGTGGTCGCGGGATCGGTCTGCAGGCCCGTGAAACTCACGGTGGTGTCAGACGGGACGCGCCACCAGTAGGCATTGCCGGGGGTGTGGAAGCGGAAGGAGGGCCATAGCTTGTACTTGCTATCGCCGGGTGAAAGGGCATCCCACCAGGCCAGCAGCAACTCACCCATGGGCACTCCGAGCACCACCGAGGCATCGGTCTCGAGGGGCTGCGCGGGCAGCGACATCAGGTGCAGGCCGTTTTGGCCGTAAGTGAAGGTGTGGCTGGCCTCCACCTGGTTTCCGGTGTTGAGGAAGCAGACGTAGGAGTCCCAGCCGATGTTGACGAGCCGGGTCTGCTTCTGGTTGGAGGAACTGGTGTAGGTAACGGCGACCTGCATGGGCCGGAGTGCGGCGGTGGTCACGCGACTGCCGAAGACACCGCGGCTCACAGCGAGGCCGGTGATGCCGTTGCCACCCGTGACGTCAATCGTGCCGGTCTGGCCGCCGACGATGGCGCCGTAGAAGTTGTTCTCACCAAGCTCGAAGCCGCGCAGGCCATAGGGGTATGGGTAGTAGCGACGCAGGTCGTTGACGTCAATCTGCACCGTCATCCGCTGCGCGCCGCCGATGGTGTAGAAGGTGGGCACCAGGAAACCCTCGCCGGGGGTGCTACCTCCGGCAGGGATGGTGATGATGTTGCCCTCTTCCGCGTACTGGTCGATTGTATAGGTATCATCCCAGTAGTGGGTTTCAGCCGTCCCGCCGAGCGGGGTCTCATCGCCGGTGGCGGTGGTCTGGTAGAGTTCGGTGATGAGCATCACCGAGTCGGGCAGGGGGATGTTCCAGGTATAGAGCTTCTGGCTGACGCGGATGCTGGTGTCGAGCACGTATTGCTGCTGATACCACTCCGCGAAGGGGATGCCCTCTACCTTTGGCACGACCTGGGCAACGATCTCCTTGAGGGTGGGGATGTCGCCGGCGAGGTCGGTGGTGTACCGGGCATAGTAGCGCTGGTTGACTTCGGAGAAGAAGGTGGGCTTCTCGATCCAGCACTTGAGCCAGGCGGCCCGGGCCATGGCGATCCGCCAGACCATCATGTTCGTGGAGCCGGAGGCCGGGTAGAAGGTGCTGTTGCCCAGTTCGGGCTGGTTCTCGGCCTCGTAGACCGAGAGGCAGTAGAAGGGGCCGGGATCGATCGGATCGTAGCCGGGGGAGATGCCTGACTGGGTCTGGATGGCATAGGCAGCCGCGCCGATGAAGCCCTGCTCCCACGCGTCGTAGTAGAAGATCGCGTCATCGTGGAAGGCGTTGAGCACGAGCATGAGGAGGATGTAGGTGTCTTCCGGGAAGTTGCCCGTGAGCGCCGGCATCCGGATCTCGTTGTTGGCCGCGTCGTAGATGCCGCCCTGGATACTGTCGATGGTGGTATCCTGGATGATCTTGACGGTCATGTTGAAGGCCGGGGGGCCGTAGATGGACTTGGCCTTGGGGTAGGCAGTGTTGAGGTAGGCCTGCAGGGCGGTGGCGTCGGCGGTGCTCCAGCCCTGGAACTCAAAGGTGAGGTTGTTGCCGGCGTCGCCAACTCGGGCCCTGGTCTGCCGGGTGGTGAGGAGGTTCGGCTGCGTCATTGCGCCAGCGCCGTTTACCTCCACGAGGGTCCTGGGGAAGCGGACAGAGCCGGCGTGCCTGGTGGGCCGGTACTTGAGCATGCGGCGGTAGCTGGAAGCGGCTCGCCGGAGCCTGTTGGGGTGGTGCTGGGCAAGGAGGGCCTTGCGCCGGGTGGTGCTTCGGTACGCGGTGCTCTTCTGGTGCGTCATGACGATTGCGCCGAGGGGGCCATTGGCCCTGGTCGCAAAGCGGCGGTTGACGGTGTTCTTGAAGGCAAAGCTGGCGCTGCAGCTCATGAACACGAGGCCGACGAGGACCGCCGGTAGCCAGGCGCAGCGGCGGCGCGGGGGGGAAGCAAAGCAGAGGCTGCCTTGCAGCCCACCTTTCCTGTCACTGCCGATAGACTTGCTCATGTTGCTCTACCACCAAATCGAATTCAGGTCGTCGAGACTGTACCAGTCTTCGATCTCCTGCGTACCCTCGCCGCCGGGCTGCATGTTGAGCGGAGGCGCGTTGAGGTCATCAAGGCCGTCGCCACTGCGTCGTTGCCGGCCGCTGACGTCTCCAAGACCGCTGGAGAAGTCGCCGGTGTCGCCAGCGTAGCCCGAGCCAAACGTGCTGTAGCCCTGCGGCCGCTCGCCATAGTCCATGCCCCAGGCACTGCCGCTGCCATAGGTTGAGTTGGAACCGCTACCGAAGGGGCTGGAGAAGCCGCTGCCCGTGTTGGCGTTTCCGAAAACACTCATGTTGGCGAAGTTCGAGCCTGTGCCATAGTACTGGCTGCTATTGCCGAAGGCCCCGGAGCCGGCCCGGTAGCCTCCAAAGTTGCTCATGGAACTCCCGCTTGACCCCCATGAGCTGCCACCGCCGTTGCCCATGCCGCTATTGAACTGGGTTGTGAAGGTGAGGGCGAAGGTATTGGCGATGTAGTTCTGATTTGTGGGAACGAGGCTGGTGTTGCCTAGGCGGGGGTCATCTTCGCCGCCGGAGATATTGCGCGCCATCCGGTAGCTGAAGGCGAGACGGGCCAGGTTGCTGATCTCGCGCTCATAGCCGACCTCAAGCTGCTGGCGGTTGAAGTTGGAGTAGCCGCCAGCGTAGTCGGAGAGCTGCCCGGTAAGCTGCAGGCGGGATTTGTCACTGAGGGTGTAAGACAGCCGCGCAGTCGTGTCGGTCATGTTGTTTTGGACAATCCGCATCGTCTGCGAACTGCCGTAGCCAGTGTAGGTGGGGCTTTGGCCATCCATCTTGCTCATGCTGAGTGACAGTCCCCACGGGCTGTTGGGCTTTTGGAAGTTCGCCCCGATACCCAGAGTCTTGTTGGTAACCGCCCCGCGGCCCTCCTCCAGGTACTGCATCTTGTCATCGGTCAAGTTCAGGTTCAGTGACAGCGCGTCACTGAGCTGGTAGTTGGCCGCCATGGTGCGGGTTGTCTGGTCACTGTCGGCAAGATAACCAACGGTGCCGCCGCTGGTGTAATTCCGCTTTGTGAGCGAGAAGTCAAAAGACAGCCTCTGCGCTGGTGTGTAGCGGATGCTCATCTTGGAACTGGAGTCGTTGTAGCGATTTTCGGTGGTTTCATCATCATCGCCGTCGCCGATCCCGTCGCCATCGCCGATACCCCTGGTACCCATGTAGAGGCCGTGGAAATACAGGGGACCGGTGTACAAGCCGTTGGCATACGGGTTGTTGTACAGGCCGTTGGCATACAAACCGCTGGTATAGTAGGTACTGCTGGTGACACTCCCGAGCGAACTCGTGTTGGTGCGGTCGTAGTTGAGGTCCAGCTTCCGCGTGGGGGCCCAGTGGATCGAGAGCTGGTCGGAGTTGGAGGACGAGCTATTGGTCGTGCCGATGGCGTCCGAGGAATTCCGGCCGCGGCTGTAGGAGACTGACATCTTGTCACTGGGCCGGTAGCTGGCCGCCCACTGGAACTGGTCGGTAGTGCTCCCACTGGAAGTGTTAGTCGACGACGTTGACACGTAGCTCTGGTCGGTGCGGTAGAGGTTAGCCGTGAGGGTGAACGGCTTGCCCTGTGGCGACCAGTTCATACTGAGGTTGTTACTGGTGTAACTGCTGTCTGAGGTACCGCCGATGTTCGCCAGTTGCTGCCGCTGTAAGCTCAGGGTGGGCCAGTTCGGGAAATCCAGACGCACTTCGTAATCATTGCGGGTGCTGTGAATGCCGAGACCGGACGTGGTGCCGGTGTCTGTCTGGCTGGTGTAGTAGTTGTTGGAGCCGGTACCGCTGTACCCGAAGGAATAGCCCTGGTTGGTTTTGACATCCGACCGGCGGACGTAGAGCGCCACGTGGTCCATGGGCGTGTAGTTGAGCCCGAGGTCAAGCCCCTTCTCCTGGCTGTAGAAGCCAACGGAGTCGAGGTAGGAGAAATTCGGCGAGATGTCCCGGAATTCGCCCACGAAGCGCATCTTGTCGGCGTTGTAGTTGAGATTGAGCCGCAGAGCGTCACCCGAAGTCGAGGCGACGCCAGTGTCGCTCTTGCCCCACTCAGCCTGCACGTCCATCTGCTTGTTGATATGGTAGACAAGGTCCAGGCCGGTGATGTTGTTGTCCGTAGTGGTTGAGGTGGAACTGAGATCGTAGTAGTAGCGGATTACCACGAGTGAAGTCGGGGGAACGGAGCGTCGGAAGAGGATGCGGCCGATGGTGCGATAGGAATCGTAGTCTACACCCTCGGCCTGCTCGACGTTATCCACGAGCACGAGCAGAGCCTGCTGAATGGTCTGCTGGCGTCCCTGGTAGACTACACTGGTGCCGTTGGCGATGATTGGGCGGTAGTTGACATCAAAGGGTCCCGTAGAGCCGGAGCCGTTGAAGATGTCTTCCTGGTAGCCAACGGTGTCGCCGCTGCCGCCACCGCGGTCCTGCTTTAGCATCGTCACGCCAACTTGCAGGCGGTCGTTCATCAAGGGCATGAGCAGACGGGCGCCGGACATCGTGCCCTGACTGTCATTGGCCTGAGACTGGTAGCTGACGATGATGGTCGAAGTGTCGGGGATGATCTTGGCGGGACTGCCGGTGACCTCAAAATAGAGCTGACCGGTGTCATAGTCGAGGCGGTAATCAACACCGAAGCGCTGAACCTCCTCGTTGACCTTGACCACCTCAGTGCCCTGCATGATGGGGGTATAGGTCAAGAAGAACGGCCCGCTGGTGTTGTTGCCCTGGATGGTCTGCGTCCGGGTGATGGCCTTCTCCTTGGAATAGAAGGCGCGCATCAGCCCCTTGCCGACTTTCTGATCAAGCTGCCAGCCCTCCACCGCCTTGGAGAAGGTGGCGAACTGGTTGCCAGACAGGTCTACGTTGAGATCGCCATAGTACAGCGCCGTGTCATTGCCTACATAGCCCATGATCCAACTGGAATAGCTCTGGCCATAGCCGCTGGACGAGAAGTCGGCCTTGAAGGAGAGCTCCTTCCAGATGGGGCCCTCAAAACCGAGGGTGGTGCGACGCACGATGGGGTCGGTGTCCCAGCGCTGGCCCTCATAGGCCGAGCTTGAGCCCTGCACCACGTTCTGCTGCAGCGTGAGCTCGTTGCTACCGGTGATCTGCAGGCCCTGAAACAGACCCCAGTCCTTGAACACACGGCGGATGCTGGAGGTGACGCTGGCAGAAGCCGGAACGGCTGTCAGAGCACAGACAGCCGCCAGCAGCAGGACGGTTGGGATCCGGTGGGTAGACAAATTCGACGCTCGCGCTGTGGAGTGTCCGCTTTGGACTGGCATCTTCTACTAAAGGTTCCGCAAGGCAGGGATCAGGGTTCAGGGGTCAAGGATCAGACCTTCCAGACCTCTCGGGCGAGGCGGGAGGTCGCCTCTACTATCTTGTAGCCGGCGTACGGCTCCAAGCGTGCCCAGTGAATCGCCGAGCCCGAGTAGCCTCCGCCCATCAGCCCCGGAATCGTCGGGCAATAGCCCGTGAAGCCGTCGGCCAGTTGGGCAATGGCTGTCACCGCTGCGGGAGAGCGCCGCCGGATATCGTGGCCGAATTGGCAGTATAGCTCGCAGGGGTTGGTGAGGGCCAGGTAGTCGCCGACGCGCAGGGCGTGCAGGCGAATCTTCTCCACCGGGTTGGCGGCAAATTCCCGCTGCAGTCTCAGCACACCGGCCTCCGCGAGTATCCACGGCCCGCGCCCCGCCTCGTCAGGGCCGAGGGCGGCGATTCGCTGGGCCTCGGCCAGTTCTTCCGCCGAGGGCAGACGAACCGCCAGCGTTAGCTCCTGCATGGCATGCCGCAGGATTGGGTCGTCCACCGGGCGTGTCAACCGCACCAGCCGCAGAGTCTCGCCCGCCAGCAGCGCGCCCACCTCGTGCAGGCGCTGCTCGCCATTCCAGCGGCGGACGGGGCCGAGCTCGTTCCAGGGCGAGGTATCGCCACTGGCGCCTTGAAGGTAGAGCACGGGCAGGTCTGCGCCGAGGGTGTCACGCACCAGCCGCCGGGCCTCGCCGGGGAAGTCCGCGGAGGCGAAGAGGGCTTGCTCGACGCAGGTGGCATGGCAGCAGTTGGCGTGGACGATGGCCAGGTATTGCCCGTCTTCGTCTACCGCGAAGAGCACGGTGTGAGTAGGGTCATCCGGACCCTCAAGGCCGGTGAAATCCTCACGCATGGCGTCGCCATACATGCTGTGGGAGCCGTCGGCCCAGCACAGGCGGCGGTTGAAGCCAATATGAGCCCGTCCCTGCGCCGAGCCGAGGCGGGCGGGACGGGCACTCTCCACTGCCTGGAGGGTCACGCCTGCGAGCCAGCCCTTGAGCCGCTCGAGGTAGGGCTCGTTCTTGACCGAGTCCGGGAGCAATCCCAGCGTGTCCGGGGCGTCATGGGTGTGGGTGCTGGTGATGATGATCTGGGTTCGGGGCACCCCTGTCGCGGCCTCGATGGTGTCCAGTAGCTGGTCCAGGTAAGCCGCCTCGAACAGGCCCGCCAGGTCAAGGCTGAGCAGCAACACCTGCAGACCGTCGTGGGCGAGATAGAGTACGTTGGCCTCGAGGTCATCGCGAACCCGCTCACACAGCCTCCGGTGAAGCTGTCCGGCCAGGTCGTCACCGATCTCAGGATTGATGGTGCAACGGGCGCTGCCTGCTAACATGGTGATTGCTCCTGTCTCGATGCTGCCGGTACTGCCCCCAACCTTGCCAGGCCAGGACGGAATCCACGCCCGCAGCGGGTACTCCCCGGTCTCCGGACGTGTTGGCAGATCGTCAGTGTTAGCTTCCCCGAATGTCTCGTGTATCCTCCACATCGCCCTGAACTGGAGGCCTTCGCTGTGCCAAAGGCGAACCTCACAGGCTGGAGGCTACCTCGATGCCCGCCACCGCTGCCATCTACTTTGATCGCGATCTGCAGGCTTCCGCCAACGCGGGCGGCCGCAACTACTGGCATGTGTACACGCGCGAACTGTGCGCGCAGATGGGGCTGACCACGGTGGACGTGACGCGGAGCAAGCTACGGGCGGGGGACCTGGGTGCGGCGCGGGTACTGATCCTGCCTGACCTGACGCCACAGTACCTGCGGCCAGAGGAGAAGGACACGCTGCGGCAGTGGGTTGAGCAGGGCGGCCTCTTGATCGGGTTTGCCACCGGCGGGCTGGGGGAGTTGTTCGGTGTCAAAGTCGAGGATACGCTGCCCCAGCCTGACGATGCCTTCACTCCGGCGGCGGCTATTCGCTACAAGGATGCGGAGCTCGCGCGGCCGCTGCTGCCTGCAGGCGAAGAGGATACGCCGATCCCGGTCATTTCGCCGGTGAAGCTGCTGGGGCAGGTGCAGGGACGGGAGCTGGCAGGGCTGCTAAACCTGTACGGGCGGGATCTGAGGCGCCCGGCGGTGACGCTGCGTGAGGTGGGCCGGGGCAGGGCGGTATACTTCTGTTTCAATGTCGCGCAGACGGCGTGGGCGCTGCACCATGGGCGGCCGGTACTTGAGGACTACGATGGCGACGGGAAGCTCCGAATGTCGGATGCGATGGTGACCCGGCCCTTCCCTACGGACCTGCCGTATGCGGATATGCTGCTGTACCTGCTGCGCAACCTGATCGCCCGGCAGGGGCTGCCGCTAGTTCATGCGCTGCCGCCGACGGATGAGGGGGAGGTGCCGGACGCGCTGTTCTTCTACGGCGGCGATGACGAGGGCATCCCCACCCAACAGGTGGCGTCGTCGGAGATCATGCGGGAGCTGGGCTTGCCCTACCATATCAACATCATGCCGGACCCGGAGGGCAATTTCGGCCTGAGTAAGACGGAGTTTGAGCAGATCAAGGCCAACGGGCACGAGCCGTCGCTGCATTTCAACTTCATCGCCGGAATCGAGCACCCGTACGCGTTCAACCGCGCGGACATTCAGCGGGTGGTGAACTGGTACCGGAAGGCGTTTGGGGAGACGCCGGTGTGTACGGTATTCCACTGGGTCACGTGGTGCGGCTGGACTGAGCCGGCGGAATGGCTGGCGGGGGCGGGGATACTGGCGGACAACTCGCGCTTCCCGCGGTACTTCCCGCCTAGCAACCCGGTGAACCACGTCGGGTTTGCCTTCGGCACGGCGATGCCGTTCTTTCATTACAGCGACTGGCGCAAGGAGAATGACCGCATCCGCTGCCTGGGCATACCCATCACCGGCTACGAGGTCGGGTATGAGAAGGGGCGGGTGGACCTGACGCAGTTCCGGCGGGCGGTGGACCTGGCGCGCTTTTGGCACATTCCAATGAATCTGTTTTACCACCCCTTCTATCTAGTGACGCATCCGGAAAGCGTGGAGGGCCTGCGGCAGGGATTGCAGTATATGGACGAGATTGGCCTGCGCGCCCTGCACTACGGGCCGGACCGGGTCACGAAGTGGTGGCTGGCGCGGAGTGAGGCGCGGGTGGAGGAAGTGGAGATTGCGCCGGAGGGGACCAGTTTCAGCGTTCAGTGCCAGTGGGAGAGCGGGTGCGTCGTCCAGAAGATGATAGGGGCAGAGGAGCCGCGGGTGCTGGTGGACGGGCAGTCAGTGGAGGCCGTTGTGCGCGAAGAGCACGGGGCGCGGTGGCTGTTTGTGGCAGTGCCGCAGGGCGCCCATGACCTGGAAATAGGGATCAACTAAAGGAATAGCAGCATGAGCAATCGCGATGCCATCATTGGCCGAGTGTGCCGGGCCAAACCGTCTGGTGAGGGGCTGGCGCTTCCGGAGCAGGTGCCACCGGCAGCCGGACAGGACCTGCTGGCGGTGTTTGCGCGGGAACTGGAGGCGCTGCAGGGGGAACTGATCCGGGCCGCCACCATGGGCGAGGCCCGGGAGCAGTTGGCGCGGCTGGTTCCGCCGGATGGCCGACCGTGGTTTGTGGCGGAGCGGCCGCTGGCGGGGGAGCTTGCTGAGGGCCTGGCGGTCGAGCGGGCGGACCAGGCGCGGCTGGCGGAGTGTCAGGCCTCGGTGACGCAGGCGGAGTATGTGATCGCGGACACCGCGACGGTGGGCTTGCGGCTGGACGCCACGCAGCCCCGCGCGTGCCATCTGCTGGCTGAGGTGCATGTGGTGGTCGCGCCGCTGGAGGGCATGCTAACGACGCTGGCGGAAGCGCTGGTGGACCTGGAGCGGCGGGGCGAACTGCCGACGGCGTTTGTGTTCGTCACCGGCCCGAGCCGGACAGCGGACATCGAGAAGACGCTGGTCATCCCGGCGCATGGGCCGAAACGGCTGGTGGTGGTGCTGGTCGGGTAGTGGCTGGGTTCGACAAACCGGAATAGTGGTCGTCTTCCCGCCCGGCTGGAAGCCGGGCTCTAGCGGCGTCATCTCGCGTGGCGACCGCGCGGCGGTCGCATGGATGCCGCTCGTACGGCTTGGGTTCCCGTTGCGGTCGCGCTCAGGGGAGCGCTCCTACCTGTTCTGACGCAATGTAGTCCAGCACCTTCGACCAATCCACGCTATCGACCGGCGAATCATGCCCTCCGCCCGGAATCTCCTCGTATTGTACCTCACGCCCCAGTCCCTGCAGCCTGGCCACCAGTTGGCGGGACCACTCCACCGGAATCAGCGTGTCAGCGTCGCCGTGGCAGATATGCACGCGCATCGTCAGCCGCTCGGCATGGCGCAGCACTGAACGCGCCTCAAGCTCCTGCCGCAGGTCGTGCCCGTCGGTCGTGTAGTGAATGCGTATCGCGGCGGCGAGGTTGGCAATCGTCGCATTGCCCCCGGCGCGCTGCAGGCACCAGTCGTAGAAGGCCGCCACGTCCGCCGCCGGGCAGCGGGCTAATACGCCCTTGAAGAGCTGTGGCTGGCGCATGGCGAGGATCAGGGCTGAGGTCCCGCCCATCGAGCCGCCGCCGAGGTAGACCGGCAGGCCCGGATACTGCTGCTTCAGCACCCCGATCAGGTCCACCATCCCCGCCTCAGCCATTGGCCCCATCCAGCTATTCCCGCCATACCATGCGCACACATAGACCCAGTTGCGCTGCAGGCACTCGCGTCGCAGCTTGCCGAAGGCGTCGCCATAGATGCCCTCGGTCATCATCTGCGTCTCGTCGGCGTAGTGGCCGTGCAGGTTGACGAGGATGGCAACAGGCGTGCCGGCGGGCTGCTGCACGAGGTAGGGCCACTTCGAGCCGTCCGCGGTGCAGTTGAAGGTATGGCGCTGCGGCGGGGGGAGGGGTTCGGCGGCGGCGAGGGTGAGGGTTAGCAGCAAGAGCAGCAGTATCAATGTCAGCGTAGGCACTGTACACCTCGAGTCATCAGAGCTTTGCGGCGATGAACTGGCGAACGGCAGCGAGGACTTCCTCGGTTACTGCGGGTGCGTCAACAGGCGTGATCTTCACCGGCGTCCTGTGCCCTGCCACTAGCAGCCTCACCCCGGAGAAGTCGTGCTCGCCATGAAGAGGCTGCAGGTTCAGCCCGCGATCAATTCCTGGGCCACCCAGTATAACGCCTTTGTGGGTCACTGTTGCCACGAGGTCCCATTCCTGCGCCGCCATGACCTGCTCGGGGACATGGAGAGGCTGGCGATGCGCTCTCCGATCGAGCCATGCCACACGCCGCCCGGCCCCAGTGGGAATGACCTCTGCCTCGCCCACCACCTCGCGCAGTTGCGCCTCTTGGACAGCGTAGTGCTGGCGGCTGAGTTCGATATACTCCGGCGGCAACTGTACGCCTGCCGCCAGCGCACGCAGGGCGGCCTCAGTGTGGCGATAGTTGCGGGGCTGCATCAGGGCCGCGAGCAGGCCGAAGTGCATCCGAACCTGCGGGTCGGGCGATTGGTCTTTCTTGCTCAGCAGCCCCAGCCAGTGGCCGCTCCCGCCATCGGAGCGGCACAATTCGTTTCTGACGATGGCCGCGGCCGTGGTCTTGGCCTCATCTACGCAGCAGGTCGCCAGCAGCCCCTGAAGCTCTGTGTTCCCGCGCCAGCCGAAGTGGTGGTCGTAGAGATGCACCGGGATGCTGTGCTGGTGAAGCTCGGTCAATGCCGTTAGTAGGGCCTGGCGACTTCTCGACTCGCAGTGGATATCGGTCACGAAGATGGCGCCGGGCAGCGAGGGCTTCACGAGCGTCTCGGACAGGTGCTGCGCCAGCTTCTCACCGTTGCTGATCTTGATCGCGGCTTCCGGCCGCTGGCGCAGCAGCAGGATACCACAGACCATGCCGTCGAGATCGCCATGGGTCAGAATGAGGGGGGAGTTCATGCGATGCGCTCCCACATGTCGCGAGGCGGGATTGGGTATTCCGGTTGTCCCGGCGTGATGACGTGTATGGGGAACCTGGCTCCTGCGAGTCGAGCCGCCGCACGTTCCCACAAGACGCTTCTGGGCTTGTAGTCACACAGCACGATCAGGCCCTCAACCTCCACCGGGTCTTCGGGCAGCCGCACCTGCGGCGCGAGCAGCCCAAGCTGCTGGCGCTGGCTGATGACTGTACGGTAGACCTGCGCGACCTCCGTAGTGGCTGCGCCGTCGTCAGCGGTAAGCCAGGTCTGATAGCGGCCCAGCTGTGCCGCCAGGTCCTGGATGTCGCTATTGAGGCCATGCTTGACCTCGGCGACGACCAGACGTGGAGTTTCATCCCGTGTCACACCCAGCAGGTCTATTTGATCAGCCCGGCCTGACTGACACACCTGGCGGTCGACGAACACGACCGGACAGTCAGGGGCGTGGCTGCCCAGCGCCAACCTCTGTTCGGCGGTGGCCTCGGGTCTGCAGAAGGGGTCAATACTGGTCAAGATGGATGGCAGGTGCATCGCGTATCGCCGGATGAAGTAGGCGTCAGCCTTGAAGGCTACATACTCACCGGCACGTCTACCCCCGGCCAAGGGGACACTGACCAGGTACTTGTGATGAATCTCCGCACGGTAGTCGCCGCGTTTCAGGCCGACAAGCTTCAGAGCCGCCTGGCCATGGTGGTAGAGGTTCAGATAGTCGTCACGGATCTGCACGTCCAGTTCTGCCGCTCGCGCGGCCGGCAGAAGCTCTGCGAGGCAGCCAATTCGCAAGTCCTCCACGAAACGCTCTGACAATCCGCGTCTGAACATTCGCACCCCCTACAGTAGCTCCGCTTTCGCCTTCTCGAGCACTTCCTCCAGCGCCTTGACGACTTCCTCCGGGTGCGAGGCGGGTTCGTAGGCCGCTACTCGCTCCAGTACTTGCTCGTGGGCTTGCTGGACGATCTGCTGCTCGGTCTGCGTCTCGGTCTGGCGGGTGAAGTAGCGCGGGAACCAGGCTTCGTCGCGGTAATGGTCGAGTGTGTGGTCGGAGGTTAGGAAGTTGCCGCCCGCTTCGAGGATGGTCTGCTGGAGGCGCTGGGGCACCTCGCCCGGCTCGGGCTCGCGCGGGGCCTGCCAGAGGTGGCTGAAGCCCTCCAGTATCTCCAGGTCGAGCAGCAGTTGCTCGGGCGAGGTGACGCTGCCGTTGTCTAGCGTGCCGCCACCGGGGTAGCCGAGGGCGTGGTGGTCTACCAGAGCCGCGTAGCCGATGGCTTTGAGGAGCTTTTCGTAGACCGCCTGCATGCCGGGGCGCTTGGCCGTGACGTACGTCCGCCCGCCGATGCGGGTCCCGCCGCCGAAGTGACGCTCCATCAACTGGTAGACGCCCGCGTCCACCTGTACCGTCTGCGGGGAGGAGGAAGTGATGGTGCCGCCGGCCATGTCTACCTGCGTGGAGGCGATCCAGCCCAGCAGGGGAGCCTGCGGGTCAATGATCTGCGAGAGGATTAGCCCGCCGACGATCTCGGCGGTGCCCAGGACGATGCTGCCCCAGGTGTCCACGGGGCCGCTGCCGCCTACTGCCGGCATGGGGGTGATCATGCTCATACTATGGTAAGCAGCGCGGCGCAGCATCGTCTCGCACGTGCGGTATTCGAGGCGCAGGGGCGGATTGACGCAGTTGCAGCAGCCGACGAAGGCAGGGATGTCGCGGCCGAGGATTTGGCCGATCGCGGCCACGAAAGGCAGGGCCTCGGGCATGGTGACATCAACTGACCCGAGGGGCTTGTCGGTCAGGCGGGCCATGCGGACCAGGCTGTCGAGTTGCTCGATCTCCGGCGGCACGTCCTGGCGAGAGAGGGGGATGGTCAGGCCGGTGATCCGGGGCTCGGCGTGGGCGAACTTGACCACCCACTCCAGGCGCTCGCGGGTCCCGCCCACGGCCTGCTCTCGCTCGCAGTCGTAGAGCTTCGGCGTGATGTTGCCATAGCCGGTGCGCAGTTCGGTGTAGGGGCGGATCAGGTCTTGCGCCTGCGCGGGAGGCTTGTCGCGGTACTGCTCCTGCAGGGCGGCCGTCAGGTCGGCTATCTGAGCGTCACTGAACAGCATCCGGCCCTGCGGCGACTGCCGGCAGCCGGCCTGCAGGGCCATTTCGACTACGCGGGGGTGACCGACATGGTAGCCGACTTCGCGCAGCACCTGCCGGACCTCGTCGGCGAGGCGGTCGAACTGGTTGTCGGTGAATAGCTGGAGGTTCATTCAGGAGGTATTCAGCGCCGAACGGCCAAACCCTCTTCGCCGTCCACCGTTACCACTACAGGAGAGCAACATGCGCATCGACTCACATGCCCATGGGAGTGCGGGGGGATTGCAGGAAGATGCGGCAGCCTATGCGGCGCGGATGGCGGAGCAGGGGATTGACGGTCTCGTGCTCATCGATGAGCCGGAGGCTGTCCTGGCTTCGGCGCGCAAGATGGGCAGTTTTGTGATTCCGGTACCGATCATTGACATGGAGCACGACGGGCCGGAGGTGGTACACCGGCTGTTTGACCGAGGCGCGCGGGGCATCAAGTTCTTTCGCCCACTTCACGCACTGGGCCACGAGCGGTACTTTCCGCTTTACGAGGCCGTCAAAGAGCGGGACGGGGTGGCGGTCTTCCATACGGGGTACCTGATGCACGATGCGAACTACTCCCCCCGGTGGCAGGTGAAGCTGGATGACCTCAGAACCAGCCACATTGACACCATTGAGCGGTGGGTGCCACACCTGCGCGTGCTGATGAGCCACTTCGGCAACCCGTACTGGGAGGAGTGCTGGAAGGTCATGTGGGCTCACCCGACCGTGTACGCCGATCTGTCCGGCGGCACCGCGATCAAGCGCTCGATGCTCTTTTGGCGGGAGATGTTCGCGCCGAACGGTGAGCTTCTGGAGGAGTGTGCCACGAAGCTGTGTTTCGGCACCGATGCCGGGTACTTCGGCGGGGACCCTGGCTCCGACGCCTACATTCGCTTCTACGAGCGGCTGCTCGACGAGATTGGGGCGCCGCCGGAGTTACGGGAGAAGATCAACAGCGGCAATATCCTATCGCTGTTCAAGCTCGATTAGCGGCCGCACCAGTTCGCGACCAAGGGAGCCTGACCATGACGACTACCCACAATCCGCCTGAGGGGGCACAGCGCTTGCCGCTGGACAAGCTCCATGCCTGGGAAGCCCTGGGCTACGGGATGTTCATTCATTTCGGCATGAGTACGTTCGTGGGGCAGGAACTGCCGTCGGGGAGTGAGCCATCGAGCCTGTATGCGCCGACCGCGCTGGATGTGGACCAGTGGATTCGGGTGGCGTGCGATGCAGGGATGAAGTACGCGGTGCTGACGACGAAGCATGTTTCCGGCCACTGCCTGTGGCCCAGCGACCATACGGACTATCACGTCGGCACCAGCGGCAACCAGACGGATGTCGTCGAGGCCTTTGTGACCGCGTGCGCCAAGCATGGGTTGAGGGCGGGGTTCTACTACTGCACCTGGGACAACCACCACCGGTTCGGTTCGGTGACTTGGTCCGAGGCTCCGCTGGAGAGGACGTTCACCACGGCAGCCTACCGGGACTTCCAGATGGCGCAGATCGAGGAGTTGTTGACGCGCTACGGGCCCGTGGGAGAGGTGTGGGTTGACATACCGGGGCCGCTGGGGCATGAGGGACGCCGGGAGCAGTATGCGCAGATTGCCAGCCTGCAGCCCGACGCGGTGATAATGATGAACCACGGCTGCACCGATGGCTCGTCATTGCGGTACGAGTATGCGTGGCCCACCGATCTGATGGCGATTGAACGGTTCATGCCAGCGTCCAACCGGGGGTACAAGCCGTGGCACACGGTGGCCCAGACGCGTACCGATGTGCAGGACTACTATCTGCCGGGCGAAGTGTGCGACCCCATCGGCTACGAGTGGTTCTGGGTTGAGGGGGATACGCTCCGCAGCGACCGGGAACTGCTGGGGATGCGGCTGATCGCGCAGGAGCGAGGGACGAACCTGCTGCTGGATGTGCCGCCAGACCGGCGGGGAGTGATACCGGAAGCGACGGTGCAGGCGTTGATGCGCCTGCACCGTAACATGGAGCAGCTTGGGAGCTGATGCTTAGGACATTGTGAGAGAGTTTGTCGACCGGTGTGATGGCGGGCCGGAGGCCGACGGTGAGGCTGTCGGCACTCGGCCCCTCCAGAGGGATCCTTCACTGCGTTCAGGATGACAGGCGCGGTTGGGCGTCAGGCATGCTTGAAGATCGGCTCGAGGCCGGCGATCTGCTGCTTGAGGCGGGCGCGGTCGGCGTCGCTGAGGGGCTGGTAGCGTGAAGCGAGCTCGACGCACAGCTTCATCAGCCGCACATCGCCCGGGGGGACTGTCGCGGTAATCGGCAGGTCCAGGGCGTAGCGCAGGAGCAAGTCGGCCTGCTCGGGGCTGTCCTGGGGCTGGTACCAGCACTTGGGGTACTTGCGCTCGGTGTTCGGCTGGACTTTGGTCCAGGCGATGGCCTTCAGGCCCAGGCGCGCGGTCCCGAGGCGCTTGGCCTCATCGAGGACCTGCTGGCCGAAGCCACCGTTCTCCATGCAGACGGCGTTGAACGGGAACAGCAAGCTATCGAAATGGAACTTGCTTAGCGCCAGCAGCGCGCTTTGCATGTCATGAGCGGAGAAGCCGAGGTAGCGTACCTTGCCGGCCTCACGCGCCGCAACAAAGGTCTCCATCGCCCCGCCGGGACCGAAGACCTTGTCCACTTCCTCGGGCTTGACCAGACCGTGCATCTGGTACAGATCGAAATGGTCCGTCTGCAGCACCCGCAGGGAGTTCTCAAGCTCCTCGCGGGCACCAGCGGCGTCGCGTTTGCCGGTCTTGCAGGCGAGAAAGACGCTGTCGCGATAGGGCTTCAGCGCCGGGCCGAGGCGGTCCTGAGCGTCGCCATAGCTTGGCGCGACGTCGAAGTAGTTGACGCCCCGGTCCACGGCCCAGGCGACGGCATCGTTGGCCTCGCTCTGCTCGGACTTCATGACCACGATCCCGCCAAAGCCCACTATCGAGAGCTGAAGGCCTGTCTCACCGTATGGCCGCCGCGCCAGGGGCCCGGCCGGCTTGTCGTCTGCCATCACTCCACCTCCTGCCATCGCGGCCAGACCTGCCAGCCCAAGTTGCCTCAGAAAATCCCTGCGATTCATGTCTGCCTCCTCAGCGTCCCCCACTACTTCTCTTCGGGTTGCGGAAAGAAGACCGGTGCCAGCGGCACGATCTTGCACTTGCACGGCCTGGCGATCTTGCTGGTGTCGATTGGCTGGAAGCCAAGCTTCAGGGCCGGCGAGCCGGGCTTGAGGGAGTAATCATCGTGCTTCGGATCGGTAAACAGCGGGTCGGCCATGACGGAATTGGCGTCATGCCCGAGCTTCTCCCATTCCTCGAACGACTTGCCGCCCCACATCATCTTATATTCCGTGACGCCGGGGCACCAGTACAGGTTGCGGTCGCAGCGAATGACTTCGGGAGTGACCGCGCCGCCCACGAAGAGCAGGGCCTGAGGGTTGCTGTAGGCCACGATGTTGCGCTCCAGCACGCAGCCGGTCTGGTTGTTGGCGAAGTTGCTGATATGGCCCTGGCCCGCCTGGCCGTCCACGAAGACGTTGTTAGTGACAACGTTGTCCTTGCCGCCCTGGAACATGATCCCGCCGTTCCAACTGCGGTAGACGATGTTGTTGGTGACCTCGTAGCCCCCGGCGAAGCTGTCGAGGTAGATGCCCCAGGACAGGAAGCAGGGCTTGTCGTTGGTGGAGGAGTAGCCGACGGAGTCGCCGACGATATTGTAGCGGATCTTGGTGCCGCTGCGCTCGTTGCGGTCCTGCTGGGTGACCTCGATTGCGCCGGTATCGTAGGTCTCGAGGCTGGTACTGAGTACCCGGTTGTACTCGATGATGTTGTCGTGCCCGGCCAACTTCATCGTGATGCCATAGCGGGTCATGTCATGGACGACGTTGCCGGTGACGAGGTTGTTGCTGGCCTTGTTCTGTAGCGTCACCCCGCCATTGTGCTTGTAGACCTGCCCGCAGTGGTGGAGGTGGTTGCCACTGACCGTGGTGTTGTTGCTGCCATTGAGGTTGATGCCGCCTTCGGCGCTGTCGGTGATGTCATTGTCGGCGATGGTGTTGTTGTTGCTCGTCTCGAAGCACACCGCGTCCTTGCCGATATTGCGGAAGGTGCAGCCTCGCACGACGCAGCCCGTGGCGTCCTTGAAATACAGGACTCCGTTGGTGCCCATGCCGTAGCTGATGACGCCGTCTTTGCTGTCCCAGTCGCCGCCGCGGATGGTCAGGCCGGTGAAGCTGACGTCTTTGCCGGGGTTGATCTCGATGATCCGGCCCACAGTCGGGGCCATGACCTCTGACTTTGGGTTCCAGCCTTTGGGCGGAACGATGGTCAGCGTGCCCGTCTGCCGGTTCAGATACCACTCACCCGGCGCGTCGCACTCGCTTTCGATGTTCTCGACGAAGTAGCGGTCACCGGCGTGGAGTTGGGAGCTGAGTTCCGGACCGGAGAGCACGATTTGGCGCTGCTCGGGGTCGATGGAGGCGATGCCGGCGATCTCTTTGAACGCGCGGCAGTTGCCGGTCTGGAAGATGTGAACTTCGGCGCCGGGGGCCTGAGCGAACTCGGGCTTGAGTTCACCCTCACCATAGTGGAAGCGGTCCTTCTCGCCCGCGCCGCTGCCGCCGACCGCGAGTTGCTTGCCGTTGTACTTCACGAAGTTCTCGGCCTGCACGACCATTAGCTGCTTGTCCGCCGCGACCGGCGGCAGGTTGGTGTTCACTGGCTTCCAGGCTGGGTCGGTGGTCAGCGCGTAGGCCTCGAAGTTCAGCCCGCCGCCTTTGACGTTCTCCCAGCGCAGTATGTGCTCACCCGCTGTGAGCTTGACTGTGGCGCAGTTGGCCCACTTATACGTCCCCCAGCCGCCGGTGTCGGGGAGGTTCATCAGCGGCACGGCCTCGCCGCCATCCACCTTGACGACTGTTCGCTCGGCCATGGTCTTGTTGCCGAACGGCTCATTCAGCGCGCCGTAGTACATCCAGAAGGTATAGTCACCGTCCGCCGGGACGGTGAGCTTGTAGTCCATCCAGTCGCCGGGGTTGTGGATGCAGCCGACGCTGATCCCGAACGCGCTCTTGTCCTTCGAGGTGTAGAAGAACCCCTTGCGGTAAGGGTCGGTCGTGTCCACGTTCGGGGTCCGCGCCCGTACGAGGCGCTGGCCGTCCATGAAGAGGGACTTGAAGCTCCACTGGCCATCCTTCACGTCTGGCAGGACGACCGAGAGCTTGCCGTCGGGGCCCTTCTTCAGGCCCGTAATGAGCCTGCCGCCGATGAGCTGGGGCTTCTCAGTGCCGAAAGCCACGAAGCTCAGCCCCATGTCCTCAGGGCCGAGTTTCAGTGTCTCGTTCAGACAGTACTTGCCCTCCCGCAGGACGATCCGGCGTGGCATCGGGAGCTTCCGGGCGGCTGCGACTGCCGCAGGGAGGGTTGCCAGCGGCCCGTCGGTTTTGGCGGCGTTGGGGGCAGGCAGCTTGCCTGACCAGTTGTCATTGCCAGCGGGCGACACGTACACCGTCGCCTGATCCGCCGCCATTGCGACTGCACAACTCAGCACAAGGATCACCAGCACCAGCATAAACCGTTGCATGTCATGCCTCCTGGTCATTCCCGTAAGGCCTGTTACAGTTCGAGCATGTCTCCATCATGGGCAACCATGTAGGGAAACGGCAGATACTTGTCGCAAAGGTCGCGCAAATCCTGCTCGCCGTCGCCATGCCAGGGGTCGTGAATGTGGTAAAGGGCCAACTGGCCCACCGGGCGCTGGCCGATGACCGGCAGGATGTCCTGGGGTTGGAAATGAGTCATTTCCATGACGAGCAGGTCCAGTTGCTCCTCGGCGAGATGATCCATGGCGTGGCCCTTCATGGGCCCGCAGATGTCGCCGCTGAAGGCCAGGCGCTTGCCCTCGGCCTCGACCAGGTAGGAGAAGGCCTGCTTGCCATTGGGCTCCGGCCCGAGGCGCACGCCGTCGAAGGAGCCAGCGAGGTGGGCGCTGACGGCGGCTGTCACGCCTATGTTGTCATCCTTATATACCGGACCGGGACGAACGGGCTGCAGTGGCGCTCGACGGGGATTTGCCTGCTGGCTGAGGTAGATGGCGCTGAGATAGGCCTCCGTGGCTGCCACGCCCTCCTCGGGCAAGTAACACGTTAGCTGCCCCGGCGGCCCCACCTTCCGCGACATGTTGATAAGCTCCGACAGTCCGCCGACGTGGTCCGCGTGCATGTGGGTCACAAACAGCGCCCGCAGCCGTTCGAAGCCGATGCCACTGCGTACCAGGGTACCGGCGACGGGCTCGCCGCAGTCAATGAGGTAGTCTGAGTCGCCGACCGACAGGAGAGTTGAGCTGTTGTAGCGCTCGTAGGTGTGATTGCCGTGACTGGTGCCGAGAAAGGTGATTCGCATCTGTGTTCCGTTTCCATGTTCCGGCATGCGGAGCATGCCTCACGCATTGAGGGAGGTTCCGGCATGCGGAGCATGCCTACCACGCGTTGAGAGAGGACTTTTCGCCGCGGGTTGGCGGTCAACCTTGGAAAGGACCTTCGTCGCGGCAGGGAGAATGGCATTGGTACCCTATCTGTAGAGGACGCGTCCATGAAAGCTCTCTCTTTGCTTGCACTTCTGCTGGGCCTGCATGCGCAGGTGCAGGAGCCTGTGCGGGTTATCCCGCTCAAGCCAGACCCGCCGATTGCCGTTGACGGCAATCTCGAGGAATGGGCCACTGTTCCCGGCGTGATCGAGGTCCGAGGCAAGGAGCATGCCACGCACAACGACAGCACCTGGCGCGGGCCGGAGGATCTGGGCGCTTCGGTGCGGCTGGCGTGGCGCAATGAGGGGCTGTTCCTGGCCTGCGACATCACCGACGACCTAGTTTTGCAGATGCAGCGAGATGAGAAGCTGTTTCAGGGCGATCATGTAGAATGGTTTATTGACGTGACCCCGGATGTGGAGCCCACGCGCAGCAGCTTCGGCCAGGGGCAGTTCCAATTCGCTTTCAGCCCCGGCAACTTCAAGACCACTGGCGACCCGCTGGTGGACATCAAGCCCGAGATGTACTGCTACAAGCCCAAGGGCATGGCGATGACCGGCGTGAAGTATGCGGCGCTGAAGACAGCCACGGGCTGGGTGATGGAGGCCATGGTGCCGTTCGCGCTGCTTGGCGTGACGCCTGCAGCCAACCTGCCCATAGGGTGCGAGGTCGCGATCTCGGATTGCGACTCCACCGAACCCGCGCAGGAGACCTACATGACCGTCAGCACCAGGCCGTGGGTGTATAGCCGCCTGCGGGTGCCGCTGATGGTGCTGGGTGACGTGGCGGGCAAGGGCACGCCGCCAGCGTCCAGTATTCCGCTCAAGGCCGAATTCACGATCCCTCCGTCGAAGTCGGACGAGGTCACCTTCCCCACGCCGGAAGTACCGCAGGGCAAGGAAGCCCACCTGTTTCTCAAGGCGCGCATTACCGCTCCGAAGCCGTCCGGCTATACCCGTGGGCTGTCGCTGACGCTCAACGGCGTGTCGCTGACCCCCGACCGGGTGACCAACCGCCCGATCAAGGGGACCATGCGCAGCGGGTCGGTGATGAACTATCTGACCCCCGAGGGCTTGATGTACGTTCCGTATGCCCCGGACTTCGTGTCCTATGACAAGGATCCGCACTATGGGCTGCAGGACAACATCAAGATCCACGAGTGGGAGTTCCGCGTGGGCGATCTGCTGAAGCCGGAGGGCAACACGCTGAAACTGCAGAGCCTGACCGACGCCGACAGCACGCGGACGGTAGTGGTGGCGGACCTGCAACTGCGTCTCGCGGCTCCGCCGCCGCCGCCGACCCCCAAGCGCCCGGCCCCGACGGGTCCGCTGGCCGCAATCGAACCAGAGGCCAAGCCGGAATGCCCGATGGGCAAGCTAACCATCAGGAACAACTCGCAACTCAGCTTCCCCGTCAATGGCGAGACATTCACGGTCGAGAGCCGCTTTTCGATGCCCGACGGGACGTGGCTGACCGAGACGGGCGGGAACGCCTTTTGCGACTACAGCCGCAAGACTGAGGTCATGAACGGCTATTACCGGATCACCGACCAGTTCATCAACAAGACCAAAGAGCCGCTGCCCATCATGCAGCGGCATACCTGCAACCTCGCCGGGAGGGCGAAGCAGGTCTGGTGTGCGGGTGTTTCGCCCTCGTCGGGCAACACCACCATGACTGAGCCGGCCAATCCGACCAGCTATGCGGTGACCGAGAAGGCCGGGATCGGGCTCATGGCGATGAGCGACGAGATGCAGGTCCATGTCATGAACTCGGCGCTGGATGGCGTCCTGGGGCTCGCAGACAACAACTGTGTCATCAAGCCCGGCGCGACCTATAGGGCTGAGTGGGTCATCGTCCCCACCCAGCGGCCGGACTTCTGGGACTTCGTGAACGCCTGCCGCCGCATTCGGGACGTGAACTTCACCCTGACGCAGATGTTCGCGTTCCTCTCGGCCAAGCCCGATGTCGAGCAGTGGAGCGATGAGAAGCTGACGGAGTTCATCCGCAACAAGAGCGCGAATGTAGTCTGCGCGAGCATTGATTATCCGCGCTATGAGGGTCACTACGCCCACGGCACGGCGTTTCAGAGGGTTGACCACAGCAACTACGCCCGACACAACGACCGGGTGCGGCGACTGTGCCCGGAGGTAAAGACCCAGGTCTATTTCCACTGTTTCCTTAACGTCGAGAAGGGTGCCGACACCAAGTATGCCGACGCCCGCACGCTGCTGTCCAACGGCCAGCAGGCCAACTATGGCGAGGACTACTACAAGATCTTCTTCCCGACCCTGACCAACCAGTATGGCAAGGACACTGCCGTCAACATCGATCAGATCTTCGGAGACTGCAAGGCCGACGGCGTGTACTGGGACGAGGTGGCCTACAGCGCGTACAAGTACCACTACGGCGAGCCATGGGATGGGATCAGCGGCGACATTGACGCGCAAACCGGCAAACTCCTGCGCCTGAAGAGCTCGGTGACGTTGCTGAGCCAGCCGTGGATCGTATCGCAGATGAAGCGGATCATGGCTAAGGGCCCGCTGATGACCAATGGCGCCCCGCACACGCGCACGATGGGCGCTCTGCACTACCAGACCTTCGTGGAAACGGCCGCCATCAGCAACTGCCTGCGCGCGATCCTGTATAGCCCCGTCGCGCTCGGCGACCACATCAGCGAGCGCAAGGAGATTGACGCGTACCGCTGGATGACGGACGCGCTCAACTACGGATGCCTCTATAGCTGGTATGGCTCGAATGTGTGGCCAGAGTACAAGACGCTGACACAGTACATGTTCCCGACGACGCCGATTGAGCTTCACGAGGGCTACATCATCGGCAAAGAACGCATTGTCACCAACCGCAGCGGGCTGTTCGGATGGGGAGACAAGTCCGGGCACGAGGTGCACGTCTTCAACGACGAGGGCCGCGAGGTCATGGATTACGCTGGTCCTACCAAGACCATCAATGGCAAAACTTACAGCGAACTGCGTCTCGCCGAAGGCTGGACGGCGGCTATTGTGCGCAAATAGGATCACCTGAGGTCTGCAACAATGGAACTGCGGTTTGGCGTCATTGGCACAGGTTACATGGGCAAGCTGGAGGCCCGGCTGGCACAGCAGGTGCCGGGGTGTTCGCTGGTCGGCGTCTGGAACCGAACGGCGGCGGTTGCGGGGGAGTTGGCCCGGGAACTCGGGTGCGAGCACTTTGAGAGCGTCGAGGGGCTGCTGGCGAGCCCTGAGGTGAACGCGGTGGTCGTGGCCACAGCGAACCATGCGCATCTGGAGCCGGTAGTGGCGGCGGCCCGGGCGGGGAAGCATATCTTCCTCGAGAAGCCGATGGCGCTGACAGCGGCGGAGTGCCGGACGATGATGGAGGCGGCGCGGCAGGCGGGGGTGACGCTATTCACGGCGCATCCGCAGCGGTTCATGGACGGGGTTCGCGTGGCGCGGGCGGCACTGCGGGCCGGGGAGATCGGCAAGCCGGTGGCGCTGCGGGTCGAGCGGTATTTCTGGATTGAGCCGCAGGTCCCGAGCGGGCGAGACGCCCGCACTACGCGTGGGGAGGCGAATGGAGTAAGTTGGAAGCGCGTGAAGGAGCTGTCCGGCGGGCACCTGTTCCACCACATCCACGAGCTGTGTACGGCGCGGTACTTGCTGGGCGACTATGAGACGGTCTATGCGCAGATGGGCAACCTCGCCCATACCGACGAGGGGCCGGAGGCGGAGGAGGATGTGGTGCAGGTGGCTACGCGGTTTCAGTCGGGGGTGCTGGGGACGTTTGAGTTCGGGTCGGCCTACCGGCGGCGGCAGCACTATTTCCGTATTCACGGGACCGAGGGCACCATCATCATCAACCTGCAGGGCGGGACGCTGACCATCAGCGGCCGCTCAGGCGAGATCATGCGGCCCATCTATGACGATCCGGAGGAGCAGCGCTCGTCTGATGACGCGTACTCCCAGATGGGCAAGGGAAGGGTGCATGGCAGCCCGCTGGAAGAGGTGCCGCTGTTTTTGCGGGAGTTGGTGGCCGATGAGTTCCGGGCCATGGCGGCGCAGGTGAACGGCAGCTTCGATGACCCCGGCAATGAGGACCTGTTTGGCGGGGAGGCGGGGCTGCGGAGCGTGGAGGCGGCTCAGGGGGCGAGGCTGTCGCAGGAGCGCCAGGAGGTAGTGAAATTGCCGTTGGGAGCCGTTTGAGGTATAATATGGCGTGACGTACCCGGGGGCACAAACCTTTCCCTGCCCAAATGTGTTGTATATAATGGAATGGTGGAGTGGATGAGGGGCCACTGCCTTAGGTCATCGGCCTCAGGGCGGTGGGCCTGTTTTGTGCCGTGTGGGGGTCTGGCCTCCCGGCGGTGGCGCTTTGATTTGAGAGGATTTATATGGCTTTTGCTCTGGATTCAATTACAAAGGCGTTCGACCCTAACGAGCGCGAGATAGCCCGCCTGCGGCGGCGCGCGCAGGAGGTGAATGCCTTCGAGCCGCAGATGCAGGCGCTTAGCGATGAGGAGCTTGGGGGCAAGACCCTTGAGTTCCGGCAGCGCCTCGCCAAGGGCGAGACACTCGACGATCTGTTGCCGGAGGCTTTTGCCGTCATGCGGGAGGCCTCGCGACGCGTGCTGGGAGAGCGGCACTATGACGTGCAGCTCATCGGCGGCATGATCCTGCATGAGGGCAAGATTGCCGAGATGAAGACCGGTGAGGGCAAGACGCTGACCGCGACCTTGCCGATGTACCTCAACGCGATCAGCGGCAAGGGCGTCCACCTGGTCACCACCAACGACTTCCTGGTACGCTGGCAGGCCCAGTGGATGGGACAGGTCTTTGAGCTTCTCGGGATGACTGTTGGCTACATCCAGCACAACATGGCCGACAACGAGCGTCGGGCCATGTATCAGCGGGACATCACCTACGTCGAGAACAGCGAACTGGGCTTTGATTACCTGCGGGATAACATGACAGTCAATCCCGCCTCACTAAGGCTGCGGGAGCTTAACTTCGCCATCATTGACGAGGCGGACAGCATTCTAATCGATGAGGCGCGCACGCCACTGATTATCTCGGGCGAGACTGAGCAGGAATCGCAGAACTACCGTCGCGCTGACGACATCGCCCGCAAGGTGCTGCGGGCCAGCGGCGACGAGGACCCCCTGTATACCTGGGACAAGAAGGATCATCAGGCTGCGCTTACCGAGGCCGGCCAGAACTTCGTGGAAAAGGAGCTGCACCTCGAGGGCTCGCTGGTAGACCCTGAGAACATCGAGATCGGCCAGCTCATGGACAATGCGCTCAAGGCGCACAAGCTGTACGAGAAAGACGTGCAGTATATCGTCCAGAATGGCGAAGTCGTGATCGTTGACGAGTTCACGGGGCACTTGCAGCCGGGCCGTCGCTATGCGGATGGGCTGCACCAGGCCATCGAGGCCAAGGAGCGCGTCTACGCGCCCCGCGTGCGGCAGACCGTGGCGACCATCACCTACCAGAACTTCTTCCGGCTGTACAACAAGCTCGCTGGCATGACCGGTACGGCGAAGTCGGAAGAGACAGAGTTCACGAAGATCTACGGCTGCCGCGTAGTCATTTGCCCGACCAACCGGCCCGTAGTGCGCAAGGACCACCCGGATTCGGTCTTCAAGACCGAGGAAGCCAAGTACCGCGGCATCATCAACGAGATCATCTCCTGCCACGTACGCGAGCAGCCGGTGCTGGTGGGTACGCGGTCGGTCGATGTCTCCGAGCATCTGGCCAGCCGCTTGCAGCAGAACTGGCTGCAGGCGCACACCCTCGTCCAGATACTCCTGGGCCGTGTCCATGCCGCTGGCAAGGAGCTGTCCAAGGACGACAAAGAGGCCTACCTCGCGGCTTTGCGGCAGCCCATGGAGAAGCTGGTGGAGCAGGCGCGGTATCTCAAGCGGCGCAGCACCGGCGAGGCGGCAGTCAAGAGAGGCAAGCGCCGCCGCGGCGAAGAGGAGCAGCAGATTGACGTCACTCTGGGCGATCTCGTGGCGCGTTTTGAGGTTCCCGAGGACTTCACAGACCCGGCGAACCTCGATTACCTGCTGGAGATGCTCGGGGTGGTGAATGACAAGACTTCGCCGGAGTTGGTGGAGCGATACCGCGAGCGGCTGGCGAACATGGTCGGCAACGGCATGAAGCCAGGCGATGAGGACCACGAGAGCCAGCTCAACGTGCTTAACGCCAAGCGGCATGAGACTGAGGGCACGATCGTTGCCCGCGCCGGCGAGCCCGGCATGGTCACAATCGCCACCAACATGGCCGGTCGTGGTGTGGACATCATCCTGGGCGGCCGTAACCCTGAGAAGGGCACGAACATCTTCCCCGAGCGCTATGAGTATGTAAAGAGCCTCGGCGGGCTACATGTAATCGGCACCGAGCGCCATGAGAGCCGTCGCATTGACGATCAGCTTCGTGGCCGTTCAGGCCGTCAGGGCGATCCGGGCAGCACCAGGTTCTACGTGTCGCTGCAGGACGAACTGATGCAGCTCTTCGGCCCCGAGCGGTTCGGAATGATGATGAACTCCTGGCCGGAGGAAGAGTCAATCGAGGCGAAGCTGGTCTCGCGGGCCATCGAGCGCGCGCAGGAGAAGGTGGAGCTTCGCAACTTCGGCTACCGCAAGCATACGCTGGAATATGACGACGTCATGAACCAGCAGCGCACGGTTATCTACTCGCAGCGGCGGCGCGTGCTCAATGGTGAGAACGTGCAGCAGGTCATCTTGCGGATGATCGACGATACCGCCGAGCGGTATCTCGACCAGCGCGCGAACCCCATTCGGCCGCATGACGAGTGGCAGCGGGAAGAACTGTACGGCGACCTGGTGCGCATCTTCTCGACGCCGCCGGAGGATGAGGGCAAGAAGCGACAGAAGCGCAGGGGTGGCAGCGGGATAGCGGTGGCGCTGGCGCAGCGTGACCTGGAGGTCATGGCCGAGCAGGGCGACGACATCGCGGATTACCTGCGGCAGATGAGCGTGCCGCACGGGCAGCTGCGCCGGAACGTGGAGGCCGAAACCGCCAAGCAGATGCTCGATGAGGAAGTGCGCAAGGCCGTAGCCGAACTCATGGCTGAGTTTGCGCCGCAGGAACGCCCGCCGAGCGAGTGGCGGCTGGGTGACCTGGTGCGGGTGCTGGAAGAGCGGTATGAGGGCGTGGCGGACGACCTGGGGCGTGAGGGCCTGCTGGCCATCCCGCACGCGGACCTGCACGACGAAGTGCGCCGAGGGGTCCGCGAGGTCTACATCAACCGCGAGCGCGGACGAATTGACCTGGAGATCGAGAAGGCGGTCAGGCACTATCTGGTCGGCGGCGAGCAGAGCGATCTGGACCTCCTGCAGCTACTGGAGTACCTCGACTACCACCTGCATGATGTCATCCAGCGGTTGGCGGTGGCAGTGCTCCGGGAGATACCGGAGACCGAGCTTGAGGACCTGTTGACCGGGCGCATCCTGGCGATCACGAACCTCATGATCGAGCGGCAGGAGCGCGATAAGAAGAACAAGGACACCGAGCCGCTGGCGTTCCTCGAAGAGGGGAAGGTGCGGCCGGGCGTGGCCGACCTGCTCGCCACCTCGCTCAGTGGCGGCAAACTGGCGCACAGCGCGTTCCTCATGAGCCTGACCGAGGTCTGGGGCACGGCGCCGGTGGCGCTGGCGACGCAGTGGCTGCGGAACGTCATTGTCGCCGAGGCTACGCCCGAGAAGCCGGCGGCACTGGCCGTCAGCGAGGCGCTACGGAAGTTCATCCGCGTGGAACCGGCCGAGGGCGAAAATCCGGTGGGCCTGCGCGAATTCCGTCGCCTGGAGCGGTACTGGCTGCTGTCCTCGGTGGACAAGGCCTGGATCCATCACCTGCTGAACATGGACGAGTTGCGCGACGGTATCCACCTGCGCGGTCACGCCCAGCGCGACCCGCTCGTCGAGTACCAGCGTGAAGCCAGTGACTTGTTTGACCAGCTAATGATGGTCATCTCCCAGCGGACAACGCAGAAGGCCTTCAGCGGCACTGAGGCGGCGGAGATGGATGCCTTCATGGTGCGTGGCATGCAGGCGCAGGCGGCCGAACTGCCAGAGGCCGGTGGCGGCCCGGTGCGGACAGTCAGCAATGGCGAGCCGAAGATCGGCCGCAATGACCCGTGTCCGTGCGGCAGCGGGAAGAAGTACAAGGCTTGTTGTATGAAGTAGACAGGGAACAGAACAGTGCCAAAGTCCTTGTCATTCTGAGCGAAGCGAAGAATCTCTGGGCGGGGGCTTGGCGGGGGATTCTTCGTCGCAGACTACGCTCCTCAGAATGACAGCCTTGGCGGCGGAACCGTGAGACACGCAAGACATTTGATGGGGAAGGGACTCTAATCAGTCATGATGCAGGAATTGACGCAACGCATTGTTGAAAGTCTATCGAAGCTGAGCGAAATGGGGGATCGTCTTTGACCTGGCCGGCAAGCGGCAGGAACTGATGGCACTACAGGAAGTCACTCAGCAAGACGGCTTTTGGGACAATCCGGACGAGGCCCAGAAGCACATGCAGAAGGTCTCGCGGGTGGAGGGGTTTCTGGAGCCCTGGGAAGGCATTATCCACCAGCTTGAAGACCTGAAGGAACTGGCGGAGATGGGCGCGGAGGAAGAGGATGAGGGGCTGGCCAGTGAGATTGAGGCGGATCTGGAGAAGCTTGAGAAGCAGATAGCGGACCTTGAATTCCAGGCGATCCTGGGCGGCAGGTATGACCAGAGCAATGCCATCATCTCGGTAAACGCCGGAGCGGGTGGGACGGAGGCTTGCGACTGGGCCGGAATGCTGCTACGGATGTACGAGATGTGGTCCAACAGCCACAAGTACGGGTTCGAACTGCTCTCGTTCGTGCCCGGCGAGGCAGCCGGTTATAGCAGCGTCACGGCGCGCGTGGTCGGTCACCTGGCCTACGGGTATCTCAAGGCTGAGGCGGGTGTGCACCGGCTGGTGCGGATGTCGCCCTTCGACTCCGCCAAACGGCGGCACACGAGCTTCGCCTCCGTGGACGTGATCCCGGAGATCGGTGAGGAAGTTGAGATTGACATACCGCCGGACGACCTGCGCGTAGATACCTACCGTTCGAGCGGGGCAGGTGGTCAGCACGTTAATAAGACCGACTCAGCGGTAAGAATCACACATATTCCCACCGGAATAGTGGTATCATGCCAAAATGAACGTTCGCAAGGTGCGAACCGGCGCACCGCGATGTCGGTCTTGAGAGCGAAGCTGTTTGAACTGGAGCGCCAGAAGCGCCGGCAGCAATTGGCGGCGCTACGGGGCGAGCATTCCAAAATTGACTTCGGAAGCCAGATACGGTCCTATGTGATGCAGCCGTATACAATGGTAAAGGATCACCGCACCGGCGCTGAGACCGCTAACGTACAGGCGGTGCTGGACGGCGACCTGGATCAGTTGATCCGGGCGTACCTGCAATCGCAGGTGGGAGAGAGTGGTGAGTCAGATGACGAGACTTAAGGCTACTTTGCTGGGGTCCGGCCTGGTCGTGGCGGTCGGCGTGGTGGCTGCAGTGCTAATCTGGCCTCGGCCCGTGCAGGCGCAGGGGCAGGCGGCAACGCCCCTCATGACGGCAGTCTGCGACTGCCAGGAGAGCAGCTTCGGCGATCTGGCCGCGGATGCAGTCCGCGCCGCCGGCAACGCCGACATCGGCCTCGTGGCTGCAATCAGCTTCCGCGGCGGGACACTGGCGCCCGGCCCCATCACGGTAGATCGTGTGACGGCGCTGTTGGCCAATCCGAATGAGAGCTGGGCTGTATCGCGGCTGACCGGGGCGCAGATTCGCGGCGCTCTGGAACACGCTGTGCGCACCGCACCGCTGCCCAACAACTCGTTCCTGCAGGTGTCGGGGCTCTCGTTCGACTACAGCGCCTCCGCACCGCGTGACCAGCGCGTGAAGGCTGCCCGGGCAGGTCTGGGGGATCTCTCCGACGGCGCGACCTATACCGTCGCCATGCCCCTGTCCCTCGCCAAGGGCGGCTCAGGCTTCTTCAAGTTCTTCACCAAGGAAGCCATCTTCAACCAGGGAACCACCGGTCTGGCAGAGACGATTGTCGACTACGCAGGCCGTCAGGGCACCGTATCTTACACGGGCGTGGGACGCATCAACGCGCAGTAGTAGCACATAGCCAAGCTAAAAGGCCGCCGGTCATCTGTGACCGGCGGCCTTTTTGTACGCAGGCGGTTGGTCCGTAATCTACTTCTCACCCCAGGCCTTGGCCTTTTCCTTGAGCTGCCGGCTGCACTGCAGACACATGGCCAGCGTCTCCCGGCTCGTCTGCAGGTCACACTGCGGGCCACCCGTGCCGAGGATCTCGTCCAGGAAGCTCTGGGCGTCCTCCACCTGAGACAGGTCGGGCGGAGGCGTCATCTGCCCGGTCTCTCCACCCTCGCCGACCGTCACCGTCACACTACCCTCACTGTCAAAGCCCACCCAGCCGTCGCTGGTGACGATCGTCCCGGCATAGCTGGGGCGGTCTGCAAACCCCATCGCGAACTCCACTGTGCCGACGAGGCCGCCCGGCCACTGCATCATGACGACGGCGCACACCTGACCGTCCTTCTCCCCCCCGTGGGCTACGAGGCTTTGTGGCGGACCAAAGAAATCTGTGAACTGGTCAATGAAGTGGATGTGCAGGGCGCAGAACATGTCACCCCGTAGCGCCGGGTTCACATACCAGCCCCCTCCGCCGTAGTAGCGGTAGTAGGCTGCCCGAGGCTCACCGAGGCCCTCCAGAGCCCCTTTCATGGTGAGATGCAGGCTTTCGGCGCGGCAGGTGACGGCGTGGTGCAGGATCAGGCCCTTGCTGCGGGCAAGCGCCACAAGCTCGTCGTATTGTTCGAGTGTCTGGGTCAGGGGATACTCGCAGTGGACGTGCTTCCCGGCCTGCAGGGCGCGCAGGACATGGTCGTAGTGGAGGGTGTTCGGAACGCTGATGGCGACGGCCTGAATGCGGGGGTCGCTGTAGATCTCATCCGCATGAGCCACGAGCGAGATCGCTTCGTCAGGCACGGCCTCTGCCAGCCTGCGGATGTCGCGTGCGCAGGCAGCAATCACCTGGGAGCGAGGATCCTGCTGGAACTGCCGCACGCGGGACTTGCCCATGCCACCGGAGGCGCCAATGACGCCGATATTGATGAGGTCATTCATGCTTGGTCTCTCCTTTGCCATCAATCACCAGGACGCTGGAATCTTCTTTCTGGTTGGGCGTCTCCCCTTCTATCGTCGGATGGCAACCATTGACTACACACAATCCATATTTGTCATATATAATTACGCTAATCTTAATGATTGAGTGCAGGATGGAGAGGGTACAATTCCGGCGCATGCAATGATCTTCGGGTCATTACATGCCGGACCAGCCGATGCGACCACCCCCCGGGACGCGTGCTGGTCCGTTTTTTTCTGCGTCTCCCGCCACCCCCCTGCACAGGCAAGCCGCAAGGTGCCGTCTCCTCCGGCGACGAAGTCCCCCATCACGCGCACGCGCGCGCCGACAGACTTACTTGGGAAGGTGTGATTCCCCTGGACCATTTGAGATTTGGTGTCGTGGGTGCGGCACAACGCGGAGCCAGCTTCTTCAGCGCCATAACAACGAATCCCCGGGCGCGGTTACAGGCGCTTTGTGATCTGGATGAGCCGGGGCTGCAAAAGACGGCAGCCGAGGCCGGCGTCTCGAGGACCTACACGGAGTATGAGCGCCTGTTGGACGAGGGCGAGATCGACGCGGTGGTGATCGGCACGCCGATGCCTCTGCATGCCTCGCAGGCCATGATGGCCCTGGAGCGTGGCATACACGTCCTGTCGGAGGTGCCCGCCTGTGTGAGCATGCAGGAGGCGCAGGGGCTGGTTGCAGCCTGCAAGCGCAGCCGCGCCACCTATATGATGGCGGAGAACTACTGCTACATGCGGCCCAACACGCTGGTGAAGGCCATCGCGCGGGCCGGGTTGTTCGGCCAGATGTACTTCGCCGAGGGCGAGTACCTCCACGAACTCAAGGAGCTCAACGAGGTCACGAAGTGGCGGCGGAGGTGGCAGACCGGGGTCAACGGCTGCACCTATCCGACGCACAGCCTCGGTCCGGTGCTGCAGTGGTTGGACGAGCGCGTGGTTAGCGTGTTGTGCACTGGGACCGGGCACCACTACCGAGACCCCCGAGGGGACGAGTACGAGAATGAGGACAGTACCACCATGCTGTGCCGCACCAGTGGCGGCGGGTTGGTCCAGATACGCCTGGATATGCTGTCAAACCGGCCGCACAACATGACCTACTACTCGCTGCAGGGCACTACGGGGTGCTATGAGGCGGCGCGTGGTCTGGGGGATCAGCCGAAGATTTGGCTGGCCGACCGTTGCGAGAAGCTGGAGTGGATGCCGCTGGAGGATCTGGCCGAGGAGTTCCTGCCGGAGGAATGGCTGCGTCCCTCGGAGGCGCAGCTTCAAGCCGGCCACGGCGGCGGCGATTACCTTGAGGTGCAGGACTTCATCAGCGCGGTGCTGGACGGGGTGCCACCACCTGTCGGGATTCACGAGGCGCTGGATATGACAATGCCTGGGCTGATGAGCCAGCAGTCCATCGCGCAGGGCGGAACCTGGGTGGAGGTGCCGGACTCACGAGCGTGGTAGTGGCCTGCTAGTCATCCGCCCAGGGACCAGCTCCTCCGCCGCCTCCGGCAGGTCTCCGCGGCCCTGGCGTCGAAGCTTCTGTCATGCGAAAAGCCGCGCCGCTCATCCGCCATCGTGACAGTATCACCCCGCGCAGCGTCCCCTGCGGCGAGAGCCGGAGGCTCATCACCCGCTTCGATACGCCAAACCTCGGCCTGCACGTGACCCACATCACCTCCGGAGACCTGCACTACCACCGTCAGACCGAGGAGATCTACTACATTGTGACGGGGCAAGGGACGCTGGAGCTGGATGGAGAGCAGGTGGCGGTGAGCCCCGGAACCACAGTGTACATACCGCCTGGCGTCAGGCACCGGGGCTCGGGGGACTTTGAGGCGATTATCGTGACGTCGCCGGCCTTCGACCCGGACGACGAAGTCCTGGTGTGAAAGGCCGGGCGAGCGGCTAGACTCTTCGGAAGATGAACATGTTGTTGAACCATGGTGGGCCCTGTGCCGTCCCCAAGCGTGGTTCTGGCCCCCAGAGGCCGCAGCGGGGAACAGGAAGCTGCTGTAGTTGTGGAACCTTTTGGGGGCCCTGTTGGTCACATCAACAACCTGGGAAGCTGCCTGACGCCTGCATACCGCGCTAGCGTGACTGCGGGCCTCTGTGATTCTATTGCCTGTAGCCGTCACGTCCTGGCGATCATTTTGCCATCCGGAACACCCCGTCCATCACCTGAGGTGAGATCATGCGTCTTGGTAGGTTATCCTTTTGCGCCCTCATGCTGCTCTTCATTGCCGCCGCAGCCATGGCCCAGACCGCACCCAGGCCACCGCGCAGCGTCACACTGATCAACCCCAGCGGTGATGATGGCACCACGATGCAGATGACCTGGATCCGGTCGCTGGATGAGGTCCCCTCGGGTATCGTCAAGCAGTACTGGCTCTACCTGTGGGATGCAGGCACCACGACCGTGGTGGCGAAGATCACCGCGACGAAGGCCTGGACCTACTCCTATACCTACACCGGCTTGACCCCAGGCAAGAAGTACTACTTCAAGATTCGAGCCTACGACGGCGCCAGTTTCTCCTCGTTTGCGAGCTTCCAGGCGGACTCCCTCCCACCGGGCCCCCCGCAGAACGTTAAGGTCGAAGACGTGCCCGGCGACAACGGGACTGCGCTCAAGATCTCCTTCGACCGCTCGGCGGATGACGGGATCGGCAGCAACGACGTTACCGAGTATCGCATCTACAAGCTCGTCTCTAGCGGCTACATCCTCATGAACACGGTAGCCGCCACTGATTCTGCCTCATACAGCATCACCAAGACCGTGACGGCCGGTTCCCGCCTGAGCATCAAGGTCGCCGCCTTCGACGGCTACCAGGAATCGTCTTCCGTCTGGGCGACAGGCGCCACGGTCGATAACGTGGCACCGCGGCCGGCGCGCTACCTGAAGCTCGTCAACCCCACCACTGACAGCGGCGGGACGATGGAGCTGCAGTGGACACGGTCGCTTGATGATGTCTCCACTGGCGACGTCAAAGAGTATTGGCTGTACCTGTGGTACGGTGGCACCACGACCCTGGCGGCGAGGGTGACGGCTACGAAGGCCTGGACCTATTCCTACACCTACACGGGATTGGTGCCGGGGCGGAAATACTACTTCAAGATTCGCGCCTGGGATGGCACCAACTTCTCCACCTGGGGGAGCGTGGCCGGCGACTCGATGCCCCCCGGGGCGCCACAGAACGTCAAGGTCACCGATGTGCCCAACGACAACGGCACCGCGTTGACGATCTCCTTTGACCGCTCGTCAGACGACGGCATCGGCTCTAATGATGTGACCGAGTACCGCATCTACAAGCTGGGCTCGTCCGCCTACCTCCTGATGCAGACGGTCCCCGCAACCGATGCCGCCTCCTATTCGATAACCAAGACAGTCAGCCGCAGCTCGCGTATGAGCATCAAGGTAGCGGCCTTCGATGGCTATCAGGAGTCGGCGGCCATCTGGGCCAGCGGCGCCGCTGTGAACAACCTGCCGCCTGGCCCGCCGCAGAATGTCAGGTTGGTCAACCCCACCACCGACGCCGGTGATACCATGCAGATGCGGTGGGCCCCGTCGGTGGATGACAAAGTTGGCGGCGACGTGGCCGAATACTGGCTCTACCTGTGGTACGGTGGCACCACTACACTCGTGACCAAGGTCACCGCCAAGCAGGCTACGAGCTACTCCTACACCTACAAGAACCTCGTCCCCGGGCGGCGGTACTACTTCCAGATCCGGGCCTGGGATGGCACCAACCTCTCCACCATCGTGAGCATCGTCGCCGACTCGCTCCCGCCGGGGCCGCCGCAGAACGTCCAGGTAGTGGACGTCCCGAACGATGACGGTGGCGTGCTGCAGGTGAAGTTCGGCCGCTCGGCCGACGACGGCATCGGCTTCGACGATGTGAAGGAATATCGCATCTACCAGCAGTCGAGCACCGGCACCTACAGCCTGCTCGCGACCGTCACGGCGACCAACGCCAGTTCGTACACCTATACCGTGAGCGGCCTGGCGACAACCGCTACACTGAACGTGAAGGTCACCGCCTTTGACGGCTACCAGGAATCCACCGGAGTAACGGCCTCAGGTACGTCCGCGGACAACACCGCACCGCGGCCGGCACGCAACCTTACGGTCGAGGACTACCCCGGCGATGATGGCACCTCGCTGGTCATCAAGTTCGACGCCTCCCTGGATGACACGACGGCTGATCGCGAAGTCACGCGCTATGACATCTACCGCGCGGGCAGTGCCACCGGCACCGGCGCCGTGGTCAAGGCCATCACGGCGACGCGTGTCAGCCGTTACGAATGGCGCAATACCGGCCTGACCGCCGGCACCAACTACTGGTACTGGGTCGTGGCCGTGGCCGGCACCGGAGAAACGGCCACCGCCAAGGTAGTGGCCAAGCCGCTGGACCAGCGGTCAGTGAGCCCGCCGACCGGTCTGACCGCCGCGGACCGCCCGTATGACAACGGTGGGGTGATCGATCTACAGTGGAGCCGCTCCGCCGACGACGGCGCGGGGTACAACCATGTGATCAAGTACAACATCTACCGGAGAATGGCCAATGTGGTGACACCGCCCGATCTCATCGCCACGGTGACCGCTACTGGTGCCGCCACTTACACGTGGGCCGATACGGCCGTTCCAATGGAGTTGATCCTCTACGACTACACCGTGACGGCTGCGTCCGGCAGCGTCGAATCCAGCGCCGCGGGCCCGGCACGCGCCGCTTCTGAGAACAATAACGTGGTGGTGTTCAACCCGCCGACCAATCTCACGGCAGTTGACCGGCCCGGAGACTCCGGTGGCTGCATCACCCTCACCTGGACCCGCTCGACCAGCGAGGATGAGATTGGCCCGCCTCCGCCGCCGCCGAGCATCTTCTCGACTGGTGTGAATACGCAGGGCACCTATGGCGGCCAGTATGAGTTCTACCGCCGAACTGCGAGTGGCTCCTACAGCACCCAGCCGACCTTTGTAGTGGACGAGTCCGTAAGCGGCAACCCCATGACCTACGCCAATACGGGGCTGACCAATGGCGTGAGGTACTACTACAAGGTACGCTACCGCCGGTACAGCCAAATCTCCGAGTTCACTGCCGAAGCAAGTGCCATCCCGGCAGTCGGCGGCACGAGCACAGCCTCGGCGGGCGCCACTGATAGCACCTCGGAAGTGGCCCCGGCCCAGGATGACAACTCGTCGGCCTCCGCCCCCGCGGCCGATGGTGCCCAGGGCGCCATCTCCGTGTCGCTCAGTGGCGCAGGGACCCAATGCGTCGCCGGACAGAACCTGGCCGTGAAGGCGCAGGTCAACTGGAAGGGCTCCGCCACTACGTACCTCGAGTACACGATCAACGGCGGAACGATCATGCGCACGGCGGCCACGTCCGGCACCAACGCCTTCTCTGCCGGCTTCACGCTGCCCACGGAGACGTTGACTGCAGGCACAGTTGTGCAGGTACGCGCCGTAGCAACCGGCGGCGGCCTGACCGCCTGGTCGGGCACCTCGACGGTAACCATCGCCGCCAAGTAGCCACGCGACAGACGCAGACATACGACAAAGGGGCAGCCACTCGTGGCTGCCCCTTTTGCATGCGGTGATGGGACAGACGGATTGGAAGCCATTCCAAAACCCGTGGGAGGCATCTCCAGAGCCCGGCATTCGCGGTCTGGAGACCGCTCCCACGGTGCCAGAAGGGCATCGAAACAGCTTCTAGACCAGTTTGGCCTCCATCGTGATCTCGGCCTTAAGGAGCCGCGATATCGGGCAGTTCTGCTTGGCCTCGTTCGCCGCCTTCATGAAATCCTGTTCACTCGCCTCCGGCACCTTGGCCGTCACCTCAAGATGGCTGTGGGTGACCGTCGGGGCGCCATCCACGGGCTTCATCGTGATTGCCGCCGTGACGCTGATCTGTTCCGGCACATAGCCGGCCTCGCCCAGCACCCCTGAAAGGGCCATGGCGAAACAGCCCGCATGAGCGGCGCCGATAAGCTCCTCGGGATTGCTCAGAATCCCCTCCTCGAAGCGGCTGCGAAAGTCGTACTTGGTGTCCTTCAACGCCCCGCTTGCTGTTGAAAGCGTGCCCGTGCCCTTCTTCAGATCTCCCCGCCATACCGCCGATGCTTTGCGCTCCATCATCCACTCCTTGGGCTGCTTGATAGCCACCTGGCGTTTCGGCCAGAGGCATTGTGCAATTTACCTAACCATGCTACGCATTATCAAGAGGAAGTGCAAGAAGAAGAAGTTGCTGCTACCCTTGGGTCTGACGACGGGGCGAAGGAAATGTTGTGCGCAGTTGGGAACCTTTCCCTCACTCGAACCTCAAGAGGGGTACTATGCGTTATTTCGTGCTTTTCTGTCTCTGCCTTTCGGTCTCACTATCACACGCCGACCTTCTCATTAGCGACTGTGATGACGTCTCGGCCTGGAATCGCCCGGTCATTCTGGATACCCAGCATGTGAAGCAAGGCCGCGCCGCGATACGGTGGGAATTTGCCAACCTCAAGGACATCGGCCTCAAAACCGTGCCGCAGGACTGGAAGAGCGGCGGCAACTGCCTTTCGTTCTGGATGTACAGTGAGAAGGACACCAAGTCCCCGCTGTGGATAATCATCTCCTCCGAGAACAAGGAGCAGGAGGGGCCGGACTACTATTCAGTCTATCTCAAAGCCGACTTCACGGGCTGGCGGCACTACATAGTACCCTTCAATGAGATCGGGAAGGCGCGCAACCCCCTCGGCTGGGACAATATCGGCGGGATGCAGTTCCACTCCGCCTGGGACCCGGGCGTGACTCCCAACCCTGAAACCGTACTCATCCTGGATGACATCAAGGTGGTTCAGATGGCTGATACTGGCAGCGGACCTCGCCTGACGGATGCCGATTTCTATGCCGCGCTCGATCTGCAGCGCCCTGAACTGGCGGCGGTGAAGGCCGCGGTGGACAAGCAGGACTATGTCGCGGCAGGCCATGCCCTGGCCGAGCACCTGCGCAAGCGCGAGAAGCCCATCTGGTTCGATAACTGGCGCGACCGCCCGGCCCCGGTCGCCAAGGCCAACACCGCCGCCGCCGACCGGCTGCTGGCCCACGAATTTGAGTTCATCAAGACCAAGTACAAGCCCGAAGGCCGCATTGACTGGTCCTACAACGCCATGACCAAGGGCGAGAGCGCCACCATTGAGTGGAATGCCCAGTTCAACCGGCACTTCCACTTCAAGCAGCTTGGCGACGCCTACTGGAACACGGGACAGGACAAGTACGCCAAGGAGATCGCGGACGAGATGGTCGCGTGGATCGAGGACTGTCCCGTACTGCTCTTCCAGTCCGGCAACAGCCCCTACCACCACGCCTGGGAGACCCTGAACACGGCCATCCGGCTCTCCAGTACCTGGCCCACGGCCCTCTTCCGCTGTCTCGACAGCCCGGCCTTCACCGATGAAGTCATCGTCAAGGTCATGAAGTCCATCTACGAGCAGGCCGAGCACCTGGTGCGCTGGCCTTCGAGTGCCAACTGGCTCACGGCGGAGTCCTACGGCGTCTACGTGTCCGGGCTGATGTTCCCGGAGTTCCAGCGCGCCCCGGAATGGCGCAAGATCGCCATCGAGCGCCTGTACAAGCAGCTTGACCATGAAGTCTATCCCGACGGGCTCGAGGTTGAGTTGGCGCTCGGCTACAACAACTGGGTCGTCTCCGAGTTCTCGGAAGTCCTGAAGCTGGCGAGGCTGAACAACTCCATCGGGGACATCCCGACCGACTACCTGCAGAAGATGGAGAGCATGTACAACTACCAGTTGTACGCCATGCGTCCCGATTGGCAGGTCTTCGGGCTGAATGACTCCTGGTCCAGCAACCCCAACGCGCTGCTCAAGGACGCCGCCGACTACTTCCCCCAGCGCGCGGATTTCAGGTGGGGCGCCACGAAGGGCGCTGAGGGCGCCAAGCCCGCGAACGCCTCGGTCGCCTTCCCCTACAGCGGGCACTACATCATGCGCACCGGCTGGGACCCCCAGGACCTGCTGCTGCACTTCGATGCGGGCCCGTGGGGCAGCGGCCACCAGCATGAGGACAAGCTCGGTTTCCAGGCCTACGGGCGCGGCAAGGTGCTCATGACCGAGGGCGGCGTCTACATGTACGACGCCTCCCGGTGGCGCAAGTACGTGCTGGCCACACGCTCACACAATACCGTCCGCGTTGACGGCCTCGAGCAGCGCTCCAAGGCCGTGCGCGAAAGCTGGGTCCTGCCCTATCCCTTCAAGCCGCTCGACAACCTGTGGCTGAGCGGCGATCAGTATGACTTCGTCGAGGGGCAGTACGAACACGGCTATGGCACGAGGGAGCAAAATCAGGCGGACGTCAAGCACACCCGCAGCATCCTGTTCATCAAGCCGAACTACTGGATCATCACCGATGCCATGACCCCGGCGGATGACAAGCCCCACCAGTATGAGGCCATGTTCCATTTCGAGGCCCCCGAGGCCAAGACCGAGGGGCTGAACGTCAGCACCGGCGGCGAGCAGGCGGGAATGACGCTGATGGCCGCAAGCCAGACGCCGTTGACGGTGCAGGTCGTGAAGGGTGTGGAGGAAGAGCCGGTGCAGGGGTGGGCACAAAGCCCCTGGCATGCCATACCGACGGCGCTGTATCACTGGGAGGCTAACCAGCCGACGCGGGTGACGTATGTTATGTATCCGACGGCGGCCGGCGAGAGCTGTCCGGTGAAGGAAGTGCGGGCGCTGCCCGTGACCGACGCGCAGGGCCAGCCGGCGAAGGCCAATGCTGCCGAGATCATCTTCAAGGACGGCTCACGGCACCTGTATCTATACGCCGACAAGGATGCGGGGACGTGCAACTTCGGAGGGTATCAGACCGACGGGCGCTGTGCGCTGATCGCGCTGGATGCGCAGGGGAAGGTCACGCAGGCGATTCTGGCGTCGGGGACGGTGCTGCAGGCAAGATAGCAGACACAAGCTTGGCGTGGTAGGCATGCTCCGCATGCCGTAATCCCGCTCAGTGAGTCCGGCATGCGGAGCATGCCTACCACGCGCGGGGTCTTCTTTCTTCTAGCCCTCGGGACGGTACATATAGCCTGTGCCCCGGACGGTCACCACGGGCACAGGCTTGAGCCCCGCCGCACGGAGTTTGGCGCGCAGGCGGGCTATGTGGTTGTCCACCAGCCGCAACTCGCCATAGTAGTCATCCCCCCACATTTCATCACCGAGTTGATCGCGGGACCGCGCCACGCCCGGATGCTGCATCATGGCGGCCAGCAGGTCAAACTCGATGGGAGTCAGCGGGACTTGCTGGTCATGCACCAGCACCTCGCGCTCTTCGACATTCACTTTCAGCCCCTGCGCCTGCCGTGGCGCCTTCTGACGGGCCCCTGAGCGCCGCAGGAGGGGCTTGAGCCGCCCCACCAGTTCCATCGGCCCGTACGGCCACGCCACATAGTCCTCGGCCCCCATCTCCAGCGCCCGCTCCCGCCCAGGACCTTCTCCGCGCCCTGACAGCGTCAGGATGGGCACAGGCCCGTTCTGGCGGATGGCCGCGATCAGCGCCGGCCCCTCAGCCCCCAACATCCCCAGATCGAGCACCACGGCATCCGGCGGGTCTGCCTGCAAAGCCACCGGCACCTGCGAAGCCTCCCCAACCACAGTCACGCGCATCCCCTCAGCCTGCAGATACCAGCCAACGGCCTCGGCCAGATCGGGATCGTCGTCCGCGATGAGGATGTGAAAGCTCACAGGCGCTCCTTTGCTACTTGCCCCAGATGTCCCCCTTCCCCCCGTTGTCCAGCAGGTCCACCAGGTACGGCTCCATGGTCTCGGCCCAGATCCAGTAACCCTTCTCCGACAGGTGCAGCAGGTCTCGCAGCTTCTCTTTGGTGATGGTCCCATCCGGCTCCACGAACTTGTCGCCCATGTCCAGGTACCAGACCCGCTGCCGGTCAGCCAGCGGCTTGATGCGGGCATTCACCTGTCGCACCCACTCGCGCGACGGGTTCTCAGGCCGCTCATTGCACGGAAACACGCCCAAAAGCAGTATCTTCGTCTCGGGTAGCTTCGTCTTGATATAGTTCACAATGGTGGAAATGCCTGCGGAGACGTCGTCAGGCGTGGAGTGGGTCTGCCCGTAGTTGTTGATCCCGATGAGCAGCACCAGAACCTTGGGGTTCAGGCCGTCGAGGTCCCCGCCTTCAGTAATCCGCCACAGTATGTGCTCGGTGCGGTCGCCCGAAATGCCGAAGTTGCCGGCCTTGCGGGGGGCGTAATACCGTTCCCAGACCGGCGTTCCGCCTTCGTATCCCGACTGCGACCGCCACATCATGGTGATGGAATCGCCGAGGAACACAAGCTGCAGATCGGGTTTCTTCTCCCGCACAAGCATATTCTGATGATACTGATCCGCCCAATCCACCCGCTTGAGCGGCGTGCAGGTCGCCAGATCGCTCTTGGGCAGGCCGTACTTGGCCCAGGGCCAGTCGTCCTGCGCCAATACCTCGCTGAGGGCGCTAAGGGCAAGGATCGCCAGCAACAGCTTGGGCATGCGCGTCTCCTCCAGTGTTCGGCCCAAACCCGCCATCAGGCCGCAGTCGCCGATTCTCATTTAGACGTCAGAGGTCGAGGCTGACGCCTTGCGCAAGGAGGCTCTGCCGCAGCGCGGCCACCTCAACTTTCCGCGGCGGAGTGCCCTGGCCGGCGGCCAGAGCTGCCGCCGTACCGGCGGCCTGCCCCATCGCCATGCAGCAGGGAATCATCCGGGCCGAGGCGAGCGCTTCATGAGTCGCAGAAAAACAGCGGCCGGCCACGAGCAGGTTCTCGACCTCCTGCGGCACTAGACACCGGTAGGGGATATCGTACGAGGTGCCCGCCTGGGGCGACTTGCGGTTGTAGGTGCTTTCCTGTCCCGGAGACCCCACCGCGTGGACGTCAATGTAGCAGGCATACCTGGCGATGGCGTCGGGGAACTTCCTCGAGGCGAGGACATCGTCACCGGTCAGCACATACTCGCCCAGCACCCGCCGCGATTCCCGAACTCCCAACATCGCGCCCGTGGCCGCGATGTATGCACGCTCATATCCAGGCACGTTCCGCTTCGCGAAGCCATAGGACTGCCAGATTTGCTTTCTGGCTTCCACCCAGGCGCGGCTGATTTCCGCAACGTTAGTGGCATCGGCTCCGTGCACGTGGTCAGCGTTATAGTACGTTTCGTCTGCACGCAGCAGGTTATCGCTACCGGCCCCATACCCGGCGAATACGGGTCGAGGGACCGTCTCGCCACGCCCCTCAGCCTCCCGAAGCATCTCCTGCCTGTGCTGCTCAAGAAAGGCAACTGCCTCGTCTCGACCAAGGTTGTGCACCTTGGAGAACAGACCAATGGGCTGCGTCAGACCATCCGCAGGCCTGCCCTGCTCATACGCCGCTCCCGCCGAGGCAGCCACGTCCCCATCTCCAGTGGCGTCTATCACCACTTTGGCCAAAATGGCCTCGCGCCCGGATTTGCTCTCGATGAATACCCCCTGCACCTTGCCGGAGGCCACAATCGCTCCGGCCACCTTCGTGTCGAAGAGCACGCTGACGCCCGCCTCTTCCGCCATGGTGTCCAACACAAACTTGAGCGTCTCGGGGTCAAAGGGAGCCCAGTAGTCGGCATTGGGTCCGTCAACTCCGCCCCATGGGCCAGGGCGCGGCATGATCGCCGCGTCCAGCTTGACTAGTCGCTCCAGGATCTCAAACGGGATGCCGCCCACGATCATCTTCTCCTGATCGTGGTAGGGCCCCAGACGGTTAAGCATCCCGCTCGTCGCGCACCCTCCCAGACAGCCATAGTGCTCGACGACCAGGGTGTTGGCGCCAGCCCTGGCAGCGGCGAAGGCAGCCCCCACTCCGGCCGGCCCCCCTCCACAGACCACGACGTCCACATGGGCTCGTACTCTGGTCCGTCTCTCGGGTTCAAGTACATCCGTCATGAGTTCGTTCGAAGCCGGGACTGAAGCTCGGCCTCTCCTCCCGAAATGTCTACTATCCCATCAACTTCCGACCCAACTCCTCCGCCTGCTTCATCAAGTCCGCATTCTCACCCGCGTCCGTCGGCTTGTTCAGGCCCAGGCCGCGGATCAGGTGCATCTCGTAGCCGAACCAGTCCGGGCCGAAGAAGTCCGCGTAGTCGGTGTAGGCGTGCGGAAACACGTCCTCCGGAGCGCCCTGGGTGAGGATGAAGGCACACTTCTTGCCCTTGGCCAGCCGCGTGCGGTTCCCGCCGGTGAGGTAGCCCACATCCACGAAGGAGTACATCCGGTCAACCGCCATCTTCATGACCCCGGTGAGCTGCCCGAAGTAGACCGGCGAGGCTATGATCAGGATATCTGCCTCACGGATGGCGTCCAGAGCCTCGGTCAGGTCATCCTGCACCGCGCACTCGTCCAGGCCCTTCTTGCAGGCCAGGCAGGCGCAGCAGCCCTTGAAGTCCATCTTGCACAGGGCAAAGATGTCCGCTGAAGCGCCCTGGGCCTCGGCCGTCTCGATGATCTTCCGCGCGATGGTCTCGCTATTGCCGCCTGAACGCGGGCTGCCAAGCAGGCATGCTATCTTCTTCATCATATCCCTCCGCACAAAGAATCTGGATCTGCGTCTGGTGATACAATTGTACTTTCGACGCTCCAATACCTTCCGAAAGATCACAGCAAGCAGCCAGGAAGGACCCTCGCTGCCGACAACGAACCTAAGGCTACATTGCCTTTCCGAGGAGGTCCACCACCGCCATGAATGGCCAAAGCGGCGGGATTAGGTTTTTCGACTGCAACATGCGCCTTGGGCGCGCCGGAGTAATCAGACCGGAGCACATACTGGACGCCCAGGGACTACTGGGCGAGATGGACTACGCGGGCATTGAAAGCGCGCTTGTCTATCACGTCTGGTCCCAGGAATGGGACGCGGGCGGTGGCAACCGCCAGCTTCTTGAGGAGTTGGACACCTGCGGGCGGTTCTACCCCTGCTTCGTGCCCCTGCCCCACGCCACGCAGGAGCTGGGCAGCCCGGCTGAGTTCGCCGCTGACCTGCGGCACCGTCACGGAGCCGCGCGCCTCTATCCGAAGGCCCACAACTACACCCTCAGCGAGTGGTGCGCCGGCCCCATGCTGGAGGCGCTGGCCACGCAGAGCGTGCCGGTCCTCGTGGAGCTGGCCCAGGTGAGTTGGGACGAGCTGGCGTGGATGCTCGGCGCCTACCCGGACCTGCCGGTGATCCTGCTGGCCACCTCCTACCGTGTCAACCGCAATGTCTACCCGCTGTTCGAGCGCTTCAGCAACCTTTACCTCGAGACCGCGACCTACCAGATCATGCGCGGCATCGAGGACGTGGCGCGGCGCTTCGGCCCCGAGCGGCTGATCTTCGGCACCGGGCTGCCGCTACTTGACGCTGGTGGCCCAATCGCACAGATCACCTACGCCGAACTGCCGCTCGCGCAAAAGCAGATGATGGCCGGAGGGACGCTGGCACGGCTGCTGGGGGTAGACGGCTGGACTGAGGGAGGTGCGGCATAATGGCACGCGACTTTGCCGAAGCGCTACGGCTGGGCGAGATACTCAAGGACGAGTACATCGTTGATGCCCATGCCCACATGGACACCTGGTACAACTTCCACATCCCCGAGCAGGGCACGCCCGCCTCAATGGTCCATGCGATGGACCTGATCGGGATCGACGTCACCATCGTGGCCCCGCACATCTGCATCGGCCCCTGCTACCTGAAGGGCAACCGCGACGCCTTCGCGGCCGCCAAAGCCTATCCGGGGCGGATTCTGCCCTATGTGACGGTCAACCCCAACTACTCGGTCGAGGAGATCAAGAGCGAGATCGACTACTGGGACACGCATGGCGGCATCATCGGGTTCAAGTTCCATCCCGCCTGTCATCTGGCCGACGCTTGCCACGAGAACTACTACCCGGTGTTCGAGTACTGCCAGGAGCGGCAGTTGCCGATCCTGTCGCACAACTGGACCGGCGCGCCGGTGAATGGCAAGGACACGCTGCACGGGCTGGCCGAGCTGTTTCCGCGCGTAACGTTCATCATCGGCCACGCCGCCAGCGGTTGGAGCGTCATCGACACCAACTGCGACACCGCCAGCCGCCACCCCAACGTGATGCTCGATACCACCGGGTCCGGGCTGTTCTTTGACGCCATCCCCGAGATGGTCCGCCGCGTGGGCGCCGAGCGCATCATCTTCGGCACCGACAACCCCTTCATCGACCCGCGGCCGGGCCTCGGGCGGATGCTAATGGCACG
>JBDKRC010000111.1:0-8511 GCA_039683575.1 Armatimonadia bacterium
TGGCCTCCCAACCAAGGGTGCACAAGCCGACCGGCCACCAACCCGCCTCCGATCACCCTTGGCGCACGTCCTACAAAGGGACATTTCTATCTGGCAGATAGAGGGACATTTCTACTTTGCGTTGACACAGGAGGCAGCGTTGAGGGGGTCACTCGGGCCTGGGGCCGTAGCGCCTGAGTAGCGCATACGATGCCACGACGCCGCCAAGCCATACAAGGGCAAGGGTGTCGAGGCCCAGCGGCCCGATCACTGCTGAACACAACGAGACAAGCCCGCCGGCAATGGCGCTTAGCAACAGGTGCTCGTAGGAACATCGCAACTGCGGCTCAAGGTGTCTGCCGATCCCTGTGGCAACGAGGGCGCCTATCAAGGCCATGGCCAGCGGCAGCCACATGAAGCGACGGTCCGGCAGTGTGATACCCACAATGGCGTAGCCCGAAATCATCCCGGCTATGACCCCGCAAAACCCCCAGCCAAAGGGGGTCATCAGGTGGCCGCCGAGGTCCAGCGGGCTGCCGAGTTGGTAGCCGCATCTCGGGCAGGACTGATCGCGCTGGCGCAGGGGTGCTCCGCAGGCCGAGCAGAGGCGACCCAGGTTTTGCTTCTGTGTCAGGTCCATGTTCCACAACCCGAAGGGGCCCGCTGACCTATCATGGCCGCGGGCCCCGTTTGTCGCAGCCTACATCTATGACGCCTGGGGGGCCCGGGGAGTTGTGCTCTAGCGCTGCATGTGCAGTGCCGTGAGAGCCGAGGTCTGCAAGCCCTCACCGTCGCGAGCCACAACTCGGATCAGGTATGCGCCATCAGGCACTCTGGGACCTGCATGCGAGCGCCCGTCCCAGAGCAGAGTGCTGAGTCCCTGGGGCAACGCCCGCTCCGGCAGTTCCGCCACGACGCGACCAGCGATGTTGGTGACCAGCGTACGCACGCTGGCCGCGCCGGTCAGATTCACGGTCACCTGGGCGCCTGCGCCGGTTGATAGCGCCGACACGGTTACCGCTGCCGGCGAAGCTGCGGCCGCGGTACGGAAGGTGAAGTACTCGCTCCAGTTCAGGACGCGAGCATCCCTACAGATGGCGCCTGCTTCTATCCTTACCTTGTACAGTGTGTCAGCAGCCAAGAGGGCGCGAGGCTTGAAGCGCAGCTTGCGGTTGGCGGTATCCCAGTGAAGCTTGCCGGCAATCTCCGTCGTGCCGTTCAGCAGCTTGAAGCGCGCCTGGACACTGTCTTCATTCATCGGCCAGCGGAAGGTGACGAAAAGCGAGGCATTCACCGGGACGCCGGTGCCGTCAGCTCCGGGGCTGGCCGAGGCAACCATGCTGGTGAGGTCTACGTTGCTGCTTGTGAGCCAGTCACTGTAGTTCCTGCCATCGTAAGCCCGGGCGCGGACCTTCCAGCATTCGCCGACGGTGACCTTGGAGGCCGGCAGGACATTACCTGTATAGGACCATCGCTCCCAGGCACCTGCGCCATCGGCCTTGGCCCACTGGTACTGGTATGTGACCATATCGTCATTGGCATCTGTGCTGCCCGAGGCTTCGGCGGTGAGATCCTGCTGCCCGGGAGTCTCGGGAGTGACTGCCACGGAGAGCGGGATCGTGGGAGCGTCTCCACGCTGGACGGTGACCTCCCGCGTGTTGCTGGCGGGCCCGGTATTGCCAGCGCCATCCCGAGCATACACGACATAGGTCAGCGTTCCGGTGGGGCGCTGGGTGAGCGGCAGTGTTGTCGCGAGGCCGTCTGTGGTCCAGGTGCCGCTGGTCGCGCGGGAGGTAACGCTGATGCCGTCTACATAGAAGCCGGAGCAGCCCACGCTGCCGTCGGTGAGATACTCAAGGCGTATTAGAATCAACTGGCCTGCGTACGGGGTCAGGTCGAACTGTGTGCTGAGCCAGCCACCGGAGCTACCGGTGTAGGACTTCTTGACTGACCACGTCGCTCCGCCATTGCTGCTGATCTTCAGGTAGGCGTAATCGAAGCCGGTCTCTATGTCATAGTTGACCCAGCAACTGAACGTGGTCGCGGAGCCAGCGGGAATAGTGACGGGAGTGGAGGTCATGGTATTGTCCAGGTTGTCGCCCTGGCCGGAGTAGTAGCTGCCAGTGCCCTGGTAGGCTGCAGCACTACTGAGCGCGAATCCCGACAGCGTCCACGAGCCCGATCCCGCTTCCGCGCTGTCCTGGAAGCTGGCGCTTGCTGGGCCGCTCAGCTCAAAGACCAGGTATTCCGCTACGCTCACGTTATCATATGCGGGGCTCCATGAGAGCTCATAGCTGCCGTTTCCATCTTCGTTGGCTATCTCGGCGAGTTGCGCCGCTCCCGGGGCGTCGAAATCCACGTCACCGAAGGTGTCCAGGAATTCATCCCATTGCGAGTCAGCGACCCATTGCAGGTTCGTCGCGGTGTAGGCCGGTTCGGGACCGGTGCGGGGGAAGCTGATTGAGAGCCCACGGCCGTCGAAGGGGGCATTGCCGAAGTAGGTATGGACGAGGTTGCCAAGTGCAGTCGCAGCCGTGGCCGCCGCGTTGCTGATTGTGGCGTCGGAGACTTGGTCCCGCACATTCTCGGCGAACTGGCGGATGTCCACATACGGGTCTTGGTACTGGACCGTTGTCTCCCAGATGCTCTTGATCGTGTGCCATTCGCAGTCTCGCGTGACCATGGCACTGGCGAAGCTGTTCATAGCCGAGAGCGCTGCCGGCATCCGAGTGAGGTCGAACGCCGACATCGCGACCTGATCGGTGCCGTAGTACTGCTGATAGCGGGTTACCACGCAATCAGCCAGCGTTAGGCCGTCCATGCCGGGGGTGGCCACGAGATCAGCAAGTATAGTGGCATAGGGCCAACCTTCCCCGGGCTCGGTGGGCGGGGAAGCGGCCATGGCCGCGGCCTTGCCTGTGTTCCAGAGCTCATAGGCAGGCTCAATCATGCCGGCGAGACAGACGTCGAACCCGACGAAGGCAAAGGGGGAAGTGGCGTTCGCGATTGCGCCGGCCCATTCCTTGGTGTACAGGCAATCGCTACTGTTGGTGTCATCCCAGCAGAGCGCTTTGGAGCCGTCGCCGCGGACGGCTTGCGGCGCCTTGTTACCGAGTTTGTTGACCTTCGCGAACCTGTTGCGCCAACCGCCGCCATGGTCCCAGAAGACCACCGCGTACTTCTGCGCGGGGTAGTTCGCCATGCCCCACGTGATGAAGCTCTGGAGAGTGTCTGGGCTGCCCATGTTGACCTCGCCGAGATCGGCCAACATGGTGGAGTTGATGGTGGTGGTGTCCGTGTCAGCAGTGACATAGTAGCGGCGGCAGGTGGTCCAGTCGCCGTTGGTTGTGTCGTAGTTGGGGGAGCGGTCCATCTGGACAAGGACGTTGACATCGCTGCTTGAGCCGACTTGCTCCATCTCGTTGAGGTCCTGGATACCGCAGGGCTCAAGGTTGTTGTCGGCGTCCAGGTAGACGAGCACAGTCCACTGTTTGGCCGCGCCACGCGTTCCCGTCACGCCGTGACTGAGGTTCCGCTGCGTCCCCGGGGCAGCGAGAGCGCAGGTCGCGAATACCGTGAGAAGCAGGGCAATGAGCCCGGATGGCGGGGCAGACCGTCTCAACAGTGTCTCTCCCAGATGCGCAACTGAATACTAACCTGGTGGTTCGGCATCAGAAGCCTGTCTCGTGCCATTTCAGGCGGACCGGCACGGAGTTCAGGTCATGGTAGAGCCATCGACGACGGGGGGCTGCGGAAGGTTGTGCCCGAGCGGTAGCTACGGGGTTTTCGGCAGTCCTGCAGGAGGTCTGGCCCGGGGGGCGGAACTATGTGAGCACCACTGGTCAGGAGGTTGGCATGCGCTTTTCATTGATGACATATACCGTGGCGCCGTCCCAGCCGGGCGGCCTACAGACGTTGCGCGAGATGTGCGCGTTTGCGGCCGAGGTGGGTTTCGAGGCGATGGAGCTGTCGGCAGGTAATCTTGGCGAGGTTTCCGCACGGGAATTCGCCGGCATCTGCAGCGACCATGGATTGGCGGTCTCGTGTCTCAACGGCAGCGCGAATCTCGCCGACGCAGACGAGGACGAGTTTCTGCAGGGCCTGGATCAGGCGCGGTACTACCTGGACCTCGTGGGTCAGATGAACTGCCCGGTTCTCATGATCATCCCGGGTCGTGCCGTGGACGCAGCAGACAAGCCACGAGCGGCGCAGCGGATCGCGGACGGGCTGGGGCAGGTTGTCGAGTGGGCGAGCGAGCAAGGGGTATTTGTGACAATTGAGGACTTTCCGAACCCACTGGCCCCGTATTGCAGCATCTCCGAAGTGCGCTGGCTATTGGACAGCGTACCGGGGCTGGGATTGACCTTCGATAACGGGAACTGGATCGTCGGGGGCGATGATCCGGTCAAAGCGCTGAAGGCTCTCGGGCCGAAAGCCATCAACGCGCACCTGAAGGACTGGGAACTGGACCCGGAGCGGGGGCATATCGAGACGCTTGACGGCAGGTGGATCCGCGGTGGTGTGCATGGGGAGGGGTTGCTTGACCAGAAGGCTATTCTGAGCGAGCTGAAGGCGCAAAACTATGGCGGATATTTGGCCTTTGAGTACGAGGGGCCACTGAACCACGTGGAGGCGACGCGCAAGGGAATGAGGTACTTGCGCAGCGTGTTGGAGGAGATTGGCCAATGAAACCGAGTTTGCGGTCAGGTGAGAGATTGGCTTACCGATTGCTCCTGTTGGCGCTGGTCGCGGTGGTTGCCGTCGGGGCCGCGCTGCTTGCGCCAGCGTCCCTGGCTGCACCTGATGCCACTACGGGCAAGCGTACCGCTGCGGCTTCAGAGAGCGTTCCTGCGCAGTATCGGGGCAAGATCATCCGCAAGCGGGTGCGGTATTTCCCAAAGAAGCTACTGGCGCTGACCTTCGACGACGGGCCCAGTACCAATATAACGCCGCAGGTGCTGCGGGTTCTGGAAAAGCATGGGGCGAAGGCCACGTTCTTTGTGCTGGGACGCAGCGTGAAGGCCCATCCAGAGATCGTGCGGCAGGCGGCACAGGCGGGGCATGCCATTGGGGTGCACTCGTACAGCCATCCATCCCGAGCCACGGCCGCGCAGGCGGCATCGGAGCTGGACCGCACGGCGGCGCTGATCGCACAGGTGACAGGCAAGCAGCCGGTACTCTTTCGGCCGCCGTATGGCATCACCAACGGCAACCTCTGCCGGCTGGCCCTCAAGCGCAACTACTCCGTGATACTGTGGACGATCAGTTCGGCGGACTCCAACCCCATAGGCTCCGCCACCATCGCTCGTAACACCATCCATACGCCCAATCCGGGTGACATCGTGTTGATGCATGATGCTGCAGGCAAGAAGGCGACGCTCGGGGCGCTGCCACAGATACTCACGGAGCTTAGCGCGGCCGGGTTTCGGTTCGTGACGGTGCCGGAGTTGATGCGGGCCTGGGACGAGTGGGAGAAGACACAGCAAAGGACCAAGCATGCTAAATAGCAGGATCACGACGGGCATCAGTTGTCTGCACTATGAGTGGCAGAACCTTCCGGAGGCCTTTGCGCGGGCGGCTGGGTTTGGGCTCGATGGAATCGAGTTCAGCACAACGCGGCTTGAGGAGCGCGACTACGCACGCTGCGCGGGACTGGCAGCCGAGACCGGTCTGGCTGTCAGCCTGCACGCCTGGGGTGATCTGGGCCAGCAGCGGCCGGCGGATGCCGTAGAGGAATTGCGGTATCTGCTGGAGGTCTGTGAGGGGATCGCCGCAGGTCACCTGATCCTGCACCTGGGGACGCATCCGCAGCGGGCCATCGGGCTTGAGCGCCTGGCGCAGGTGTGCCGGAAGGTCGCGCCTGAATACGAGCAAGCAGGCGTAACGCTGTGCCTGGAGAATCATTATCCCTACGAGTACCATGAGTTGAATGAACTGGGCGGCGAGCCGGAGGATTTCCTGCATATCCTGGGACTGGCCAACTCGCCCGCGGTGCGCTTCTGCCTAGACTATGGTCACTCGCACATGGCCCACAACACCGAGGACTTCATCGCCAAGTTGGGGCCGTACCTGTCGTATACGCACATCGCCGACAACCTCGGTGAGCATGACGACCATCTCGGGCCGGATGATGGCACCATAGAGTGGCCGCGAGTGCTGCGCCAGACGTTGGCTACAGGCTTCACAGGGCCATTCATCATCGAGTTCCCTGAAAAGGGCGATCCAGGCCGCTTCGCGCGGTTCCTGGACATGCTGCAAGCCGCCGCAGACGAGACAACAGGGTAGCACGGCTACATAAACAGGAGAGTGCCAATGCCACTGCGCAATATCTACGAGATGGTCGGTAAAGAAAACCGGGTCCGGGAAGGCGACGGCACGTGCAATGAGGCGCCGGTCTTCACCGGCAGCGAACTACACTCGAAGCTGCTCGGGATCGGCATGACGACCATACATCCCGGGAGCAGCATCGGAACCCACCCGCACGCGGACAATGAGGAAGTCTACCTCATCTTGGCGGGCGAAGGCGTGGCGACGCTCGACGGCCGCGAGCAGAAGGTGCGGCCGGGTGATGTGATGGTCAACCACCCCGGCTGCAGTCACGGACTGCGCAATGAGTCGAGCGAGGAACTGCGGGTCTTTGCGTTCGCGGTAGCTGCCGACTAACCGATTAGGCTGTCGGGGTCAACCCTCCCACAGCGTCGGAGAGGAGATTTCGAGATGGACCTGAACACCATTTGCGTAATCGGAGCCGGGACCATGGGCACCGGCATTGCCCAGGTGGCGGCGCAGGCGGGACTGCGAACGTTTGTCATCGAGGCCAACGTGGAGGCTATCCCACGAAGCCAGAAACGGCTCGAGAAGTCCCTGCAGGGTGGCATTGAGCGCGGGAAGCTGACCGAGGCGGACGCTGAAGAGGCCAAGGGGCGGCTGACGTGGGTGACCGACTATGAAGCGTTGCGGGAGGCGGATTGGGTCATCGAGGCCGTGTTTGAGGACGTGGAGGTTAAGCGGCAGGTATGGGCCAAGGTCGCGGAGCTTGTTGGAGCAGAGACCCCTGTTGCCAGCAACACCTCGACGATGCCGATCAAGACGCTGGCCTCGTACTATGGGCGGCCGGAGTATTTCATCGGCATGCATTTCTTCAACCCCCCGCCGGCGATGAAGCTCGTAGAGGTCATCCCGTCGGTGAGCACGCTGCCAGAGATCCGCGACGCGGCTGTGGCCTTGTGTGAGCGCATGGGCAAGACGCCGCTGATCGCGCCGGACATCCCTGGCTTCATGGTGAACCGGGCGTTTGGGGCGCTGGTGGCCGCGGCCGCTGAAGTCTGGGCGCTTGGTGGTGAGCCGGCGGCGATTGACCAGGCTCTGGAACTGGGCCTGGGGCACAAGATGGGGCCGCTTCGGACCTCCGATCTGGTGGGTCTCGACATCATCAAGGCCGTCCACGAGTCGCTGACCGAACTGACCGGCCACGATAGGTTTGCGTTGCCCCAGCGCTTCTATGATGAGCTTGTCAACCAGGGAAAGCTTGGCGTGAAGAGCGGCGAGGGCTTCTACAAGTACGATCAGTAGCCGGTAGGCAGCGGAACTGCACTGCACTGCATAGGGCCCACCACATGAATCTCATCACCGCCAGCGAAGCTATCGCCCTCATCTCCGACGGGGTCACTGTCGCGAGCACCGGCTTCGCCGGCATTCAGCAACCCGAACACCTCATGCGCGCCGTCGAGCAGCGCTTTGTGGAGACCGGGCACCCGCGTGATTTGACTTATGTTCACTCGGCCGGGCAGAGCGATCTGCATGGTAGTGGGCTGGACCGTCTGGCCCACGAGGGGCTGCTCCGTCGCATCATCGGCGGGCACTTCCGGCTGGCATTGAAGATCGGCGAGATGATCCTCGACAACAAGCTCGAGGCGTATAACTTCCCGCAGGGCGTGATTGCGCTACTCTATCGCGAAATCGCCGCTGGCCGGCCGGGATTGGTCACGCATGCGGGGCTGGGGACTTTTGTGGACCCGCGCCTGGAGGGCGGACGGCTGAATGAGCGGACCACCGAAGAGCTCGTGCAGGTAGTGGAGCTGGCGGGGCGGGAGTGGCTGTTCTACCCCAGTTTCCCGATCAAGGTCGCTCTGCTGCGCGCGTCTGCTGCTGACCCGCATGGGAACCTCACCGACTGCCGCGAGGCCTGCCGAATGGAGGCGCTGCCGCTGGCGATGGCAGCGCACAACAGCCGCGGGGTCGTCATTGCACAGGTAGAGAAGCTGCTCGACAAGCCTCTCCTGCCGCACCAGGTGAGCGTGCCGGGGCTGTATGTGGACCATGTGGTGGTTGCGCCTCCCGATCAGCATCGCCAGACGCCCGACTACGACTTCAACCCGTTGTTCATTGGATCGGTGGAGGAGGAAGCTCCGCCCCTGCCGTTGTTGCCACTCGATGAGCGCAAGGTGATTGCACGGCGGGCTGCGATGGAGTTGTTCAATGGCGCGACCGTCAATCTCGGGATTGGGATGCCCGAGGGCGTCGCGTCTGTGG
>JBDKRC010000112.1:0-15436 GCA_039683575.1 Armatimonadia bacterium
GGTGCCACCACGACCGTCCCGGCCAGCCTCGTGGACGGCAAGGTTGTCTGCGACTTCAAGACCTTCGACGAGAAGATAAGCTGGGCACTTGGCGAACTCGGCTTCAATGCCTTCTTCCTTGGCCCCATGTTTGGCGGCGGCACCAGCGAAGGCTGGGAGAAACACTCCAAGTGGCTCGGGATGGAGCCACTATCGGACGACTTCAACCGCCTCTTCCCCGACTACATGCGCCAGGTGGCCGCCCACCTCCGTGAGAAGGGCTGGCTCGACAAAGCGTACCTATATCTCTGGGATGAGCCCGAGCCGGACTACTTCGACAAGGTCGTGGCCCTTCAGAAGCTCGCTCTTCAGGGCGATGCCGGCCTCAAGGTCTGGGAAACCACCAGCCCTGCCTACAAGGAATTCTGGGGCGTGGTGAAGGCTTGGTCAGTACCCTTCGGACGGCCCCACTTCGACGAAAAGAGCGTTGACCTACGCCGGGCTGCCGGCGACGAGATCTGGGTCTACAACATCCCCTGCAGCCTCGAAATCCCGTCGCAGGTACACCGTCTCTGGTTCTGGCAGGCTGCCCGCTACGGCGCCATTGGCGCGCAACTCTGGAACGTTACCTTCTACAACGGCATCGATCCCTGGGAGGAGATCACCCCCAAGCCCTACAAAGTCGGACGTGGGGGCACTCAACTGTTCTACTATGACGCCGGTGCCGCCATCATGCTGTACCCCAACCCACAGGGCGGCCGGCCCTACCCCAGCCTGCGCCTGAAGCTCCTGCAAAAGGGCCTCGACGACTTCGATTACCTCAGCCTTCTCCAGCAACGCCTGCTGGAGTCCGCCAAGAAGCAACGAGCGAAAGACCCCGAGGGAATAGCCCGGGAGCGCACGCGTCAGGAAGCCGCCAAACTCGTCCGCGACATCGGCAAGTACAACATGGACTGCGATCTGCTCAGCCAGACCCGCGACCAGATAGCGCGGCAGATCGAGACTCTATCCAGGTAATCCGCTCTGGCAAAGAACAGGAGCGGCTCCCTATGGGAGCCGCTCCTGTTTGAACTCATCTCTGGCCAACGTCACTTATCCTCAGCCGGCCTGGCGGTAGCTGCGCCGAGCGGCGTAGCTTCCGGTTCCACCTTGATCAGGATCTCAACCTTCGCATCCTTCAGGATCTGATTCCGCTTCTCAGCAGCCAGCGCCGCCAACTGCCTCATCTCCAGATTGTCCCTCAGCGCCGCCTCAATCTCCGCATATGGCGGAATCCGAGTTTCCTTGTACGCCAGCCGCTTCAGGATATGCCACCCGGCCCCGGACATCACCGGTGCGCTGAGTTCACCGTTGGTCTTCAGTGCCATCGCGGCCTTCTGCACCGGGCTATCCCCTTCAGGAATGAACCCCAGATCTCCCGCTCGGTCCTTGGTAGCCGCATGCAGGGAGTACTGCTTCACAGCGTCCTCCCACGTAATCTTACCGGAACGGAGCTCTTCCCGAACCGCCTTCGCCGTGTTCTCATCCTTCACCAGGATATGCGCCACCTGCACCTGTGCCGGCTCGCGCAGATCTTCCTTGTGCTTCTGGTAGAAGTCGGCCACGTCCTCGTTGGTGACCTTCACCTGCTTCCCAACCATCTTCTCCAGCAGCATCCAATCATACAGATCAACCAGATGCGACTCGTATGTCAGCCCCCGCTTGAGCAGCCACATCTCATACGTCTCCCCCGTCGTCGCCGCCATTGCGTCAATCCTCTGTCGCGCTGCAATCGCCTTCCGCTCAAGATCATCTTTGCTCACAGAGACCCCTGCAGCGGCACCGGCCTGCCGGATCGCGGCATCCATGATCAGCGCCTTCATGGCCTGTCCGCCATACCGCGCCTTAAGCACTGACAAGAACTGGTCCTGACTGATCTTCTGACCATTGACCGTCGCAGCTGCCCCGCCAGCCGCCTGTCCATACGCCAGGGCCGCTGCAGCGATTGCTGCTACCAGCACGGCAGTCCTCAAAATGCGCATCGTCGTTTCCTTTCCGCGTCGTAGACTACTTCTCTGCTACTCGCAGCCACGCCTTGCCGTCCTTGACCTGCAGCGTCGTCCCCAATGGCTTTGAAATCTTCGTCAACCGGGCCAGAATTCTGTCTCGCCGCGCCGCTTCCGGATAGATCGGTCCCATTCGCGACCGCGGGATCCAGACTGGCTTGGCAAAGATCTGCCAGCCCCACCCCTGCACCCATTCCAGATGGAAGATAGCGCTCTCCATCCGTTCGCCCTCACGCTGATCGAAGACGAAGTTCCCCATGGAGTACAGTATCGGCTTGCCCTGATATACCTCAACGCCTTGGAGCGTATGTGGGTGGTGCCCCAGTACCAAGTCCGCCCCGGCGCGTACAGCAGCATGGGCCGTATTGCGTTGTCGCTGGTTCGGCAGTGACTGATACTCATCGCCCCAGTGGAACGAGACACACAGTATGTCGCACAGCGGCCTTGCCGCCTGTATCTGCGCTATCAGGTTCGCCCGGTCGGGGTCCACCTTATTGTACGACCCGTGGCCAAAACTGAGATCCGTCGCCGCTATGAACCCGACGGTAACCGGCCCCCGCCCCACTTTGAGATAGGTGGCCTCTCCCCCCTTAGTCCTGTCACGTCGCGCCCCGCAATACGGGATGCCCTGCTTGTCCAGTACCTCCAGCGTCTGTAGAACACCCTCCCGCCCGGCATTCAGGGAGTGGTTGTTGGCCAGTGAGAGGATGTCAAACCCACCATCCTTCACCACCGCCACCGTCTCCGGGCGCGCCCTGAACACGCAATCCTTGGGCGCATGCGGGCCGCTCGTGGACAGCGGGCACTCAAGGTTGGCAAAGCTGACATCCGCTGACCGCGTCAGCTCGCGCACCTTCTCGAGTATGCTAAGCGACCCATTGCGCCGGATCGCGTCGCCTACATTGCGGTCTGTCATCATGTCGCCGACCGCAATCATGGTGAACTGCTTCTTGTCTGACTGCGCTTGTGGTGTGGGCTCGGCCGCCGCCGCCACCGTAAGCCCTGTCGGCGAGGCCGCCGGCCTCACCAGGGCACCCAGCGCTCCCGCCAGGACCACTACGGCCACAAACACCACCAAGACTGGCAACAATCGCCTCATGGGTCTGTTAGACCCCTGGTCCTGCGGGAGGTTCCTGTTCATCCTGTCACACACTCCCTGGTGGAAGATGGTGGGAAAACGCAGCCTCAGCAGCATCATAGGTCACGCAACAAGCCAGTGTCAACGCACACACTTCTCACGCTTGGTCGCCAGACCGCCCGGTCGCTGTCCGGCCGACCGTGCCGTCTGGGCCAGCTTGACGCTCCAAGAACCCCATGTTATCATCGCCGCGTGTCTGATCAATCATCTCCTGACGACGCAGATCCGCAGGTACTGGACGATCTTGCCGCCGCTCGACGTCTCGCTGCCGGAAGAGACGCCATTGCCGCCGAGATCGGCAAAGTCATCGTGGGCCATCAGGAGATCATCCACGAACTACTGATTGCCCTCTTCGCCCAAGGACACTGCCTCCTGGTCGGCGTCCCCGGCCTCGGCAAGACCCTCCTCGTCAAGACCCTCGCCCAGGCCCTCGACCTCAAGTTCTCCCGCATCCAGTTCACACCAGACCTCATGCCCTCCGACATCACGGGGACTGACATCATCCAGGAGAACCCTCAGACAGGCCGCCGCGAGTACCAGTTCCTGCCCGGTCCCATCTTCGCCAACATAATCCTCGCTGACGAGATCAACCGCACGCCGCCCAAGACCCAGAGCGCGCTGCTGCAGGCCATGCAGGAGTTGCAGGTCACCGCCGGCGGGCATACCTTCACTCTCCCCCCACCCCTGTTCGTGCTGGCCACGCAGAACCCCGTCGAGCAGGAGGGAACGTACCCTCTCCCGGAAGCACAACTCGACCGCTTCATGCTCAGCGTCTTCCTGGACTACCCCAGCCACGATGAAGAGCAGCGGATCGTTCTGGAGACAACCTCCAGCAAGACGCCCGAGGTCCACGCTGTCATGGGGCGAGACGAGGTACTGAGGCTTCAACGGGTCGTACGCGATGCCCCCGTAGGCTCGCACGTTGTAGACTACGCCGTCCGCCTCGCCCGCGCCACGAGGCCGAACGAGGCCGACGCCCCTGACTTCATCCGTCAGTGGATCCAGTGGGGTGCAGGGCCGCGTGCTGCTCAAGCCCTCGTGCTTGGCGCCAAGGTCAGCGCCCTTCTCGACGGCCGCCTCACTGCCTCCTGCGACGACGTTCGCGCCCTAACCCTCCCCGCGCTGCGCCATCGCATCATCCCCAGCTTCGCCGCCGAAGCCGACGGTGTCCGCACTCAGGACATCATCGAGCGCCTATTGACCATCGTCAAACCCGCACCCTAGAAAGCACGAGCACAAGCACGACAAGCCGGGCGTCAACTGACGCCCGGCTTTTGTCATCCTCGGGTAAGACCCTTGCCATCCGGAGGCCCGGATTACTATCCGGAGACCCGGCTTCCTAGCCGGAGGTGTACGGAAGAAGCGCAATCTCGCGAGCGCGCTTGATCGCCCCGGCCAGCCGGTTCTGGTGCCGCCGGCACGTGCCCGTTTGCCGGGCCTTGCGGATGCGCTTGCGGTCATCTATGAACTGCTCGAGCATACGCACGTTCTTGTAGTCAATGACGCGAGCCTGCGGCTCTACGCAAAAGATGCAGACCTTCTTCTTGCGACGCCGCATCCCGCCGCGTTCGCCTCTGCCGCCGTAATCGTTCGCCACGAATGCAACATTCCTTCCCACGAGCGGGCCTGGTGAAAGCTTGCGCCGCTCGGCAACTTGAGGCACAAACTATAGCAGATTAGCCCGGGATGGTCAACTAACACGACCTCTGTTTGGGTACATCTATTCTTTGACCAGCGGCAGATCGATCTTGGCCCCGCCGTTCGCCACCGACATATCCAGCGCCAGGCAGACCTCGTGGGTCTTCACAGCATCCTCGATATCCACCTCGGGCCGCACATCCTTGATGATGCAGTCGATCATGTGGTTGATCTCGCCCTCAAACGGGTGGTGCGCCACATCGCCGCTGTTCGGCGTGATCGCCGGCACTTCCGTCCAGTCATTGGCGTGGGGAGCCAGCACCTTCGACCACAGCAAGTTGTCGCGCACCGTCCCCTTGTCGCCCATGATGTCCACATTGAACTGGTACGGCATGATGCAGTCAACCGAGCAGGACAGCTTCCCCACTGCACCGTTGCTCCACGTCACGGCCCCGACCACCGTCGCCGGGTATTCATAGCGCTTGTCCCAGCCGCCGCCAAAGGCCGCTACCGACGTGACCTCCAGGCCCGTAATCCAGCGCACGGCATCCACTGCATGGCATCCGCCGAACAGGAAGCTGCTACCGCCCTCGGCCTTCGTCTTGGCCCATTCCCAGCCGCTATACCAGTCAGACACGCCATGCCAGTAGTCGCCCTCGACGTAGAAGATGTTGCCAATGGCGCCGCTCTGCACCAGGTTCCGGGCGTTCATGAGCGAGGGACACCAGTGCAGGACGAAGCTGACCACTGTCTTCACCCCGGCCTCACGCACCGCGTCGCGCAGCGCCTTCACGCCCGCGACATCCAGCGCCATCGGCTTTTCCATGATGAAGTGCTTCCCGGCCGCCGCGGCCTGCACGCCATTCTCAACGTGATGCTGGTTTGGCGTGCAAATCGACAGGCACTGCACCCGCTCATCCTTGAGAAGCTCGCTGTAGTCAGTATAGATCGAGCAGCCTGAGGCGCCGCATTTGTCCGCCGCCCGCCGCGCCGAAGTCTCCTTGCGGCTTCCCACTGCGACTACTTCACAATTGGGATTCGCCATATAAGCGTTCAAGTGCTCGTCGGCAACCCAACCCGCGCCCCAGATCGCGCAGCCAATCTTCTGATCAGACATCAAACGCACCTCCCGGTATGATCACCGCAGTCATCTCGTGCAAAAGCGCCTGTCTTCTCTGCTACACACCGTACCTCATCCAGGGCTTGTTAGCCCTGCGCCTTCTCCGCCTCGGCCTTGATCGCCGTGAGCATGTTGTCGCAGTTCTCCTGCATCTTGCGCAGCAACAGTCCCTTGATCAAGTTCCCGATCAGCGGCACATCGTACTCATATTCCAGTTCCAGCACCACTGTGGTCCCCGCGTCGCTCTCGCAGAAGCTCCACGTGCCCTGGTAGACCGCAAAGTCTCCCTCCACCTGGGAGAAGCGGCACTCATGCTCTACCTCGTCCCAGTAGTCCTCTTCCGTCCACGTGATGGTCCGTTTGAACTCCTTCACGATGCCGACCCAGCGGCTTATCTGCCGTCCCCCCTCCTCCTCCTGCTCCATGATCTCGACTTCCTGCACATCCGGCATGAACTCCGGAAAGGCCTCAATGTTCCTCGCCAGAGCAAACACTCGGTCCAAGGGTGCTGCCACGTCTACAACTGCTTTAACTACAGGCATTGTCACTCTCCGCTCTCGTTTTGCCGCCCCAAAACCCTGCGCAAGCGCCGCTCAAGCACTGGCCGCGTCAAGACCACGAACCGCCCGCACTCAACACAACGCAACTTGATGTCCATTCCCAACCTGATGATCTCCCACTGGTTGGCGCCGCATGGATGTGGCTTCTTCAGCTCAACATGCAGCCCCGGCTCAAGCTTTACCGGCGTCTGCATTTGCCCTAGTCTCCTTGTCCTGCCCACGGTACACCGGGACGGTGAAGTAGAAGGTACTCCCCTTCCCGGGCGTGCTCTCCAGCCAAATCCGCCCGCCATGCGCCTCAATGAGCGCCTTGCAGACAAACAACCCGAGCCCGGTGCCGCTGATCCGCCTCTGATCCGCCTGCGCTCGGGCAAAGCGCTGGAACAGCCGGCCTCGCTCTTCTTCCGATATCCCCAGGCCCATGTCTGCCACCGAGAACTGCATCATATCGCCCTGCTGCTCCGCCCGGATCGAGATGAGGCCGCCATCAGGGGAGTACTTGATCGCGTTGTTGACGAGATTGATGAAGACTTCCTCGACCTTCCCACGGTCCGCCCACAGCGACGGAAGCTGAAGCGGCATATCAAGCGAGATCTCATGGTCTCGGCTGGCCCGCGCCTCGATATTGACTACCTCTTCAACGAAACCTCGCACATTGGTGATCTCATGCCAAAGCATGTCCAGCGGACGTCCCTGCTCGATCCGCGATACGTTAAGGAAATCCTCAACCATATGCTTCATGCGAATCATCTGCCGGTCAATCGCCGCCGCCATGTCCTGCGCTTCGTCGATCTTCTGCTCCTTCAGCTTCTCTTTGAGCATATGCCCGTACAGGCCGATGGAAGTCAGTGGCGTCTTCAACTCATGCGAGACAAACGAGACCAAGTCCGTCTTCATCTGGTCAAGCTGCTTGAAGTGCGTCACATCGGTCAGCACCGCGCACTTGCCGGCCTGCTCGCCCGCCGCCCCCTCGATCATCGCCACGGTCACCCGCACAACCTGTCCATCCTCTCCCCCGAGCCGCACTTCTTCGCTCACCGATGGTGCTTCCTGGCTCAGAGGAAGCGAGAACAGAGCCGCAATCTGTGGCTGTGCTACTACCACTTCCAGCCGTTCACCCTCCACCTCGCGCCCCTGCAGCCCCAACATCCTCCTCGCCACCGAATTCACCAGGACGATCTTGCCGGTCCCGTCAACCGACATCACGCCATCCACCATCTCCTCCACCAGTGTCTCTATCCGGGCCTTCTGCGCCCGCAACTCTCGCATCGCCGCTAGCAGTTCGGCGTTGGCATAGTCGACCCGGTCCTGCAGCACGCCATAGAGCCGCGCGTTCTCCAGAAACATCGAAGCCTGTTGGGCAATCACCGTCAAAAGTGATGCGTCATGTAGAGTGAAATCGGCATTATGCCGCTTGTTCATCGCCTCGATGACACCGATGACCTTGCCGTGCAGCGTCATCGGCACGCACAACACTTTCTCAAGCTGGTAGTCAATCGCCCTGGCGATATCTTGGTTCTTGCGCGGGTCTTGCCGGGCGTTGTTGATGATGATCGGCTCACCGCTCTTGGCCACCAACCCCACAATCCCCTCGCCGATCTCGAGCGTGAAGTCCTTTGCCTGGTCCCCCTTGGGCCCAAGCGCTACCTCAAACCGCAGCCGGTTTGTCTTCTCATCCAGGAGCAGCAGCGAACACGCTTCGACGTCCAGTTCGTCCTCAACCCAGTGCATGGTCTGATCAAGCAACTGCTGACGATCGAGGCTGCTGTCAATCAACTTTCCAATGCCCGCGATGGCACCCAGCCGCGACTGCAGCCGCAGTTCCGCCTGGACTTTGTCCTGATCGGAAATGCCTGCCTGCCGCGCCAGCAGCGTCGCGCCGGTCAGCAGCACTCCCAGCAGCGCGCCTGACCACGAGGTCCAGATCCCGTGTCGGAAGAGCGCGAAAAGCGCGATCCAGACCACCACCGCCAGAATTGCCGTAATCAAAGCCGCGACACCGATGTTGCGGCCGGTAACGGCAATACCAGTCAGCAAGCACAGCGCCAGGACTATGACCAGCCAGACCAAAGCTGGCATCGGCCGCAGGTAATCGCCCCGGAGCAAGTTGCCCAGGGCATTCGCCTGCACTTCCAGTCCCGGCAGCCGGGCCGCTGTCGGCGTCCGCAGGAAGACAGCGGTCTCACCATGCACGGGGCCGATGAGAACGTACTTGTCCCCAAAGCGCTCTTTGAGTTCCTCTCCACTCATCTCCAGGACACTGTAGAACGGCACCTGCGGATAGCACCTATACCCGCCGGCATAGTTGACCAGCATCTCGCCCGTGCTCAACGTCGGTATTCGCGCCTCGCCCATGGCCACGCCCGTCCCAGCCCAATTGGCACTGCGCGCTGGAAGCTTTTGTCCCACCCGCAGTGCCTCCAGCGCAAGTGACGGGAACACACTGTTCTTGTAGTTCACCAGCAGCGGAACCGACCGGACCACGCCATCGAGGTCTGGGTAGATGCTGATGCAGCCGATGCCGCGTGCCTCCCGCAGCAATTCCACCGGGGCCACCGAAAGGTGCATCTGCTCAAGCGGCAGTTGCGGCAGTCCCCCTGCCTCCAGAGCAACACCCCCAAGCACTTCCATTACCTCGCGCCGCTCTCCCTCACCCTCGACCACTGCCAGTGACAGTACAATCGGCGAGTCCCGAAGCACCTGCGCGAGATCAGTCATCAGCCCGCTCTGCGGCGCGGCCAGGACCTCATCCCACTCCGGCACGTCCAGCGCGATGGCCGACGGCCGCGCACCGTTGATCCGCCGCAGAGCCTCCGCCCACACCGCTTCACTCCAGGGCAGCGGCCGCAGATGATCTTCGCTGGGCCTGTCCACGGTCACCATCACCACGTGTGGCTCCGGCGGCAGTTCCCCGCGCAGCCGAAAAGCCAGGCTGCCCAGCCAGTTGTCGAGGCCGTTCAGCCACTGCAAAATGCCCAGTAGCGCCAGGAGGCCAAAGATGACCAGCCCGAAGCGAATTCCGGTGAGGCAGTTGCTTCTCAGCGATCTTCCTCCGCTATCACACCCGTGACAGCCCTTCTGCTATTCGTCCAGCGTCTTCGGCGTCAGCCCGACCGGCAGCGCCGCCGGACGGTCCACCCGGCTCTGCAGGTCCACATACCGCCGCTCGCGCGACGCGTCATAGAGCGTGTGCATGATCTCCAGCACATGGTACGCCAGTTGTCCACTGGCCCGGTGCTGGCGGCCTGACCGCAACGCGTAAGCCATATCGGCCACGCCGATGCCACGGTTCTGCTCCGAGTACAGATGCGTCAGCGGCACATCCATCCAACCCTCATGCTCCGCCCGCTTCACCCGCACGATCCCGCCAAACGTGTTCGGGTCCGGCACCTGCATGCTGCCCTCACTGCCATAGATCTCAATGGGGATATGCGTGCTGGCCCAGACATCAAAACTCGTGGTAAGCGTCCCAAGCGCGCCAGTCTCGAACTCCAGGATACCATTCACATGCGTCGGCGTGTTGACCTTGATGACTTCGCCGTAGTGCGGAGCGCTGCCGATCAACCGCTCGGGGAAGCTCGCGATGGCCGATGACGCCACGCTTTTGGTAGCGCCGATCAGGTTCGTCAGCGCCGTCAGGTAGTATGGCCCCATGTCAAACAGCGGTCCGGCTCCCGGCTGATAGAAGAAGTTCGGATCCGGATGCCACCGCTCCGGCCCATGGCCCAGCATGTGAGCGCTGGCCCCAATCACATCGCCGATCCAGCCATCGTCAAGCAGCTTCCGCGCGGTCTGGATGCCCGCGCCCAGGAACGTGTCCGGCGCGCACCCCACCAGCAGCCCCTTCTCGGCCGCAAGCTTCAGGATCTTCTGTCCATCCTCGCGCGTCACCGCAAAGGGCTTTTCGCTATAGGCATTCTTCCCCGCTTCCAGCGTCGCCAGCGCAATCTCGGCATGCGCATGCGGCACCGTCAGGTTGACCACAATCTCAATCTCGGGGTCAGCCAGCAGTTCCTCGATCCCACACGCCCGCCCGACACCATGCTCCTCCGCCTTGCACTTCGCCCGATCCGGCACCAGGTCCGCGCACGCCACGATGTCGAGAATATCGAACCTCTGTCCCGCCGTCATATATGCCGAAGCAATGTTGCCACAGCCGATAATGCCAACCTTCGTCTTCTTGATTGCCATGATGCTCTCCTGATGCTCAAAATGTCTCTATCGCGTAGTGCCGGGCCGCAGCCCTCCCCCTCTTCTTTGTAGGACGGGCGTCACGCCCGTCTCTTTCCTCTCCGCGTAGTGCGGGCGCCTCGCCCGCTCTTTCCCTCTCCGCGTAGTGCGGGCGCCTCGCCCGCTCTTTCCCTCTCCGCGTAGTGCGGGCGTCTCGCCCGCTCCTTCCCTCTCCGCGTAGTGCGGGCGTCTCGCCCGTCTCTTCCCCCTCCGCGTAGTGCGGGCGTCTCGCCCGCTCCTTCCCTCTCCGCGTAGTGCGGGCGTCTCGCCCGCTCTTCCCTTCGTGAAGGCAGGAGTTTCGCCGCGACCTGCCGAATTTCCTGCCACCACCCTAGGAGCCTACGCGGATGACCCTTTCTGAACTGCTGGCCGACCTCCACCTCGACCTCGATCCTGACCTTCTCGCACCCCATTGGGAAGACGACCTCGCTTCCCTCCCTGACGATCCCGATCTTCTCAGACCCGAGGTCTTCTTGCCGCTACGCGAACTCGTCGGCCTCGATCCCGCCGCCGACGAGCCGCTCGAAACCGCCGCCGCGGAAATCCGCCACAGCCGCTCCCTGCGCACGCTCTGGTGGCACTGCTATAACCTGCTCTTCATCCATCTCGACTACCCCGGCGGCCAGATCCGCAACTGGCCCTCCCTTGAACACCTCTTCGGCGACCACCACGGCGTCTTCTACCTCCTCGCCTGCCTCGGTGCAGCTCCCCTCACCATCGCCAGGCACCGCCAACTCGGCGTTCCGGACTACGTAGCCCCCGAGGGGCTCACCGGCAACTTCCACGAGTGCGTGGGCAACTATCAGACCCTCAACCCCGGCCTGTGGGGAGTGGACCTCCGCGTCATCTACTGGCTCCGCAACGACACCGAGGGCCTGCTCTATCGTCTCGGGCGCATCGAGTACATGGCCAAGCCTTTCCATGGCCAAGTGCAGGCCTACCGGCACCGGCACTCCGGCCAGACCATCGCCCTCGCCGCCGACGGCATGGTCTACACCGCCGAAGGCTACGTCAGTGGCCGCGGCGGCGAGCCCCTCAACCCCAATGACTGGACTGCCTCTCTCACCCTCACCGACCACTTCGCCCGTGGCAACGTCATCTCGCCATTGGGCCACGCCACCGGGGAAGTAAGAGAGCTTCCCTTCACCGACTGGTACTGCGCCCTCAAGCCCGGCGACACCGTCCTGGAGATGCACATTCCCGGCGGCGGCAACTTCACGCCCGACCTCTGCCGTGAGTCCATGGAACGCGCCGTGGACTTCTTCCCCCGCTACTTCCCAGACAAGCCCTTCGTCGGCCTCGGCTGCATGTCATGGATTCTCAACCCCCAGATTGCGCAGATCTACCGCCCGGACTCCAACATGGTCCTCTGGCAGCAGGAAATGTACCTCTACCCCATCGCTTCCAGCGGCAGAGATGGCCTACATTTCATCTTCGCCAGAGATGACATAGACCCAGCCACCGCCCCGCGCGATACCAGCATGCGCCGCGCCTATCTCGACTGGCTGGCCGCCGGCAAGCGTCTCATGGGCGGCGGCGCCTTCATCCTGACCGAAGACCTGCAGCATTACGGCACCCAGCCTTACCGCAGCCAGTTCTCCATCTGAGGAGCACCATGACCAGACACCTTCGCCTAATCATCATTGCGGCTCTCTTGCCGCTGCCGCTTCTCGCCCAGACCCGTTGCGACACGGTCCTGACGGCTGCACATGTACTAACCATGAACGACAGCCTCCAGGTTTTCTCCCCCGGCGCCGTCGCCATCTCCGGCGACAAGATCCTCGCGGTGGGCACACCGAAAGATGTTCTCTCCATATACGCAGGTCGGCAAGTCCGCGATTTCGGCCAAACAATTCTCATGCCCGGCCTCATCAACACCCATTGCCACCTCCCCATGGTCCTCCTGCGCGGCATGGCCGACGACATGGAACTGATGGATTGGCTCAACAGCTACATCTTCCCCCTCGAAGCCAAACTCGTAAACGCCCAGTTCTGCTATGACGCCACCCTCGTCGCCTGTGCCGAGCTAATCCGCCGCGGCGTGACAGGCGTCGCGGACATGTACTACTTCGAGGATAACGTCGCCCGCGCGGTCAAAGAGTCCGGCATGCGTGGCTGGCTCGGCGAAACCCTCATCGACTTTCCCTCCCCCGACTCCAAAACGCCCGCCGAATGCCTCGCCTACACCGAGAAATGCGTCCAGAAATGGTCCAACGACCCGCTGGTGAAGGTTGTGCCAGCCCCGCACTCCACCTACACCGTATCCCCGGACAACCTCCGAGCCTGCAAGGCTCTCGCCGACAAATACAACACCCTCCTCATCACCCACCTCTCTGAATCCGCCACCGAAGTCGAGACCGTGCGCCAGAAATCCGGCCAGACGCCCACCGAACTCGCCGCCAGTGTCGGCCTGCTCGGCCCCACAACCATCGCCGCCCACTGTGTCGTAATGACACCCCACGATATGGAACTGCTCAAGGCCTCCGGCGCTGCCGTTGCCCACAACCCCGACAGCAACCTCAAGCTCAACTGCGGCTTCGCCCGCATCACCAGCATGCGCGAACAGGGCCTCCGGGTGGGCCTCGGGACCGACGGCCCCGTCAGCAACAACCGCCTCGACCTCTTCGACGCCATGGATCTCGTCGCCAAAGAGCAGAAACTGTGCGAGAATGATCCCACCGCCATGAAAGCCGCCGAAGTCGTCCGCATGGCCACCCTCGGCGGCGCCGAAGCCCTCGGAGCCGCCGACCGCCTCGGCTCTCTCGAGCCCGGCAAACAGGCCGACCTCATCGTCGTGGACCTCCAGGGCGCCAACTACGGCCCCGTCTACGATCCTTACTCTCATCTCGTCTACACCACCCACGGCGAAATGGTCACCTCAACCATGGTCGCCGGCAAGTGGCTGATGCTCAACAACAAGCTCCTCACCCTCAGCGAAAAGCGCCTGCGGCAGATCGTCAGCCATTACCAACCTCTCGCCAAAGCCGCCGTCTCCCGGTAGGAGCGCTCCCCTGAGCGCGACCGCAGCACAACTGGCTACACCAGAACTCACACCTTGAGGCGCACAACATGAAACCCGTCCGCCCCCAGCACTTCTACATCACCGACTGGGCCGCCGCCGACCCTCGCTGCGTCGCCCGCATGGAAACCATGATGCAGGGCTTCGGCGTCCCCGTCAGCCACGTCCAGCTCCTGCGCGAAGATGACATCGAAGCCACCGTCCGCGCCAATGACTGGTTCCAGTTAGACGTCCGCCAGGGCGCCTCTGTCTTCCAGGGCGATCCCGACGTGGTCTTCAACAAGCTTCGCTGGCCCTCGGACGAGGAGCGCGCCAAGATCGAGCAGCGGCACTCGATGCTGCGCGAAAACCCCGGCGGCTTCTACACCCACGGCTTCCTCCGCATGCTCTACGGCATCCACCAGGGCTACCACTTCGAGGACGGCACCCACAAGCGCAACAACGGCGCTACCTGCTGGTCGCTCTACGACCTCCACTCCGCCTACGGCTGCTTCCACAAATGCCGCTACTGCCGCCGTGGCCGCGTCACCACCCTCGCCCTCAACATCGAAGACTACCTCACCCATACCGACCAGCTTATGGACGAAAACCCCTGGCAGACGGTCTTCCGCTACGATGTTGAGACCGACTGCCTCATTCTCGAACCCGAGTACGGCATGTGCCGCGCCCTCGTCGAGCACTACGCCGCCCTCCCGGACAAGTACCTGATTCTCTTCTCCAAGAGCGACAACGTGGACTTCCTGCTCGATCTCGAACACCGCGGCCACACCATCATGCTCTGGACCCTGAGCACCCCCACCGTCAGCCGTCGCATCGAGGTAGATACGGCCACCACCGAACAGCGTCTCGAAGCCGCCCGCAAGTGCCAGCAGGCCGGCTACACCGTCCGCTTCAAGTTCAAGCCCATCGTCCCCATCGCCAACTGGCGCGAGGACGCCACCGACATGCTCGAAAAGCTCTTCAACGCCGTCGAGCCCGATAACCTCAGCATGGAAATGCTCTTCTTCGACAATGTCACCGAGTTCAAGGAGATCTTCGACCCGGAACTCTTCGACCCCGAACTGATACAAATGATGGAGGACCTCGAAGCCTCCGGACAGATCACCGACCGCATGCACCCCTTCCCGATCGACCTCCGCGCCGAGGTCTACGAATACTACATCCGCGAGATACAGCGCCTCTCGCCCAACACCCGCGTCTCGCTCTGCGCCGAGACCAGGCCCATGTGGGAGCGTCTCGGCCCCCGCCTCGGCGCCACCGCCGAATCCTTCGCCTGCAACTGCGGCCCAGTGGCCATCCCCGGCGTCAGGCCCGATCAGATCAGCACAACGGAAGACGGCAAAGCCGCTATCAGATAACCCGGACCGGTAGGATAACATAGAACGGTCTGCTCCCCACTCAAGGCGAATAAGGTGTTAGCGATTCGTCCTTGAAAGGAGCAGACCGAAAATGAAACATGTTGGATTGGATGTACATCAGGCCAAGACGACGGTGGTTTTTGTGGACGACCAGACGGGGGAAGTCTCCCGCGCCCGCTCGGTGGCCAACGCCGAGTTGCCCGAGTATTTGCTTGGTTTGGAGGATGACCTCCGCGTGGTGATGGAAAGCTGTTTGCATAGTAAGTTTCTCGCCCGGCAGTTGCTTTCCTGCGGCCTTGAAGTGTGGGTTTTGGATGCTCGCAAAGTCGCCGCCCAGATGCCCGCTTTC
>JBDKRC010000113.1:0-54498 GCA_039683575.1 Armatimonadia bacterium
TGGGGCGGGGGCGTGTACACCGACGGCCGTTATCCACAACCACCAGAGCGGCGCGCTACAAACCCCCGCCCAACAGCTTCCCGACGTGGTAACACAGCAATGTGGCTACGAAGTCGAGAAACTCGAGGCCCGCGCGGACTGGATCTGGCGCAACGTGCGTGCGGAGTGGATCGCCTTCTGGTCGGAGCGCTGGGCAGCCTTCTGGCAGACGGTGCTGGCGGCGCTGCATGCTGAGGGGAAGCAGGCGGTCATCAACTCCGCGTGGGGGCGTGCGCCGTTTGAGGCGCTTTACCGCTACGGCGTGGACTACCAGAAGATCGCGGCGGCCGGCGTGGATGGCATGATCGTCGAGACCGCGGCGGCGGGGCTGAGCCTCGACCCGCGGGCGGCGGATGAGGGGCGGCATTTCGACTTTCTCTCCATGTTTGGCCTCGTGCGCGCCTATCTGCCCGATCTGCGCCTGATCTTCCTGCACAACGCCCATGACATCGTCGAGGAGTGGGACGCCCTGCGGCACGTGCCGGCAGTGCTGGAGAAGGAGATCTGGTCGCTGGCGAACGTGTGGCATGTGACCCGCAATGGAGCTCTGGAGAGCCCTCCCACGGAGGTACAGAGCCATTTGCGGCCCGCTGCCGACGCCTTTCTCGTCTGCCTCGGAGATGGCCTGAGCGCCGAGGAGTGGGGCTGGCTGCGGCGCATGTGGGAGTTCAGCTTCGGCGAGGCGCCGATAGGGGTGCTGGGGGCGATGCTGGTATGGTCGGATGCGGCCATGCAGGCGGAGGTGGAGGACTTCACGCAAAACCGCTGCCCGCTGTCGCACCGGCTCATCTTCGAACTGATGACCCACGGCGCGCCCATCGGTGCTACCGTACGCATCGAGGACCTGCAGGCGGCCCATGGCCCGCTGCTGGTCATCAACTCCCACCTACTCCCCGCTGAGGAGATCGAGGCCCTGCTGAAGTATGACCGCGGGCCCGTGATGATGATTGGTCGCGCCGGTACCTCGCTCAACGCCTACGTCACCAGAGGCGGGAATGCGGTCATTGTGGAAGAGCGGCGGCTGCCGGGCATGCCGGATGACGCGCAGGGACTGATCGACTCGCGCGGGTACTGGGACCACATGAAGCAGCGCCTGCCGGATGAGCGGTTCTACACCGACTGCATCCACGTCATGTGGCACCTGGTGCTGCCGGACACGTCCTTCCCGGCGGATCAGGTCTGCCTCGCGGGCCTGTGGGGTCAGGATGGGCGGCTGCGACTGGCAATCAAGAGCAAGCTCTGGGTGTACTGCAAGCCGGAGATCAACCTGGGACGGGAGATCGAGAGCCTTGACGTAGTGACGGAGTTCCCATCAGTGCGGGTGCGGCCGGACGGGTCGAGGTTCAGCGTACGCATACCGCCACGAGGTATCGTGGTGCTTGACGTCGTCTTCAAATAGATCCTTCGCGTAGTGCGGGCGTCTCGCCCGCCTGCCATTTCCGCTGTAGCCGTTTCCGCTGTAGGGCGGGGGCTCCGTACCCCGCCGGCCGTTATCACCGACCCTGGAGGAGATCATCATGGCCAGGCTGACTGCCGAGGAGAAGGACCGCGAGAGGCGTCTCGAATGGTTTCGCAAGGCACGCTTTGGAATGTTCATCCACTGGGGGCTGTACGCGCAACTGGGGCGGCACGAATGGGTCATGAACCGCGAGCGCATCCCGGTCAGGGAGTATGAGAAGCTCGCCGCGACCTTCAAGCCGAAAGCCAACGCCCCGCGCAAATGGGCGAAGCTGGCCAAGGAAGCCGGCATGCGCTACATGGTGATGACCACCAAGCACCATGAGGGCTACTGCCTGTGGGACAGCAAGCTGACCAAGTACTGCGCGACCAAGACCGGGCCGGGACGGGATCTTGTGGCGGAATATGTCGAAGCAGCCCGCGCCGAGGGCATGCGCGTAGGCTTCTACTACTCGCTGATGGACTGGCACCATCCGGACGGCGCGCGCTGTCTGACCGACGAGTCAGCCCGCAAGCGCTTCATCGAGTACACTCACGGTCTCGTCGAGGAGCTCTGCACCAACTACGGCAAAGTAGACATCATGTGGTACGATGTTAGCTGGCCCCTGGACGCGGCGGGCTGGGAGTCGGCGAAGCTCAACGCGATGGTGAAGTCCCACCAGCCGGATATCATCATCAACAACCGCAGCCAGCTTCCCGAGGACTTCGGCACGCCTGAGGGCCACATCACGCCCGAGACGGGCGGACGCGCGTGGGAAGCCTGCATGACGATGAACGATAGCTGGGGCTACACCCCGATTGACACGAACTACAAGTCCTCGTGGGAGATCATCCGCATGCTGCGCACGTGCGCGGCGGGCGGCGGCAACCTGTTGCTCAACCAGGGCCCCACGCCAGCAGGCGACGTCCCCCCGCAATGCGTGAAAGCCTTCCGCGAGGCTGGCAAGTGGCTCGAGAAGTACGGCGACTCGATCTACGACGCAACCACGCCGATGCAGCAGGAATGGAGCGTCCTCGGCGCTTTCACAGCGAAGGACGATACGCTATACTTCCATTGTAGCCGCTGGCCGGGCGAGGAACTCGCTATCGGTGGCCTCGTCAACAAGGTCAAGTCGGCCAGACTCATGGGCGGCGACGAGGTCCCATTCGTCCAGAAGAAGGACCGGCTGGTAATCAGCGGCCTGCCCCAGACCGCCCCGGACGCCCTGGACACGGTGATTGAGCTGAAGGTCAAACCCGGCGAGCCGCTGGTACAGAAGCTCGGCGCGGGATGTATATTCCCGAAGGACGATCCGTGGGGGAAGAAGTAACCCGCCGTTGCCTAGCCGTAGGTGCGCGGGCATCCTGCCCGCAGCCGTCATCACCGACCACGCGTAGTGCGGGCGTCTCGCCCGCTCCCGCCATGCTTTGCATGCCAATGACCAAACCAACGCTCGACACCATCGCCCACTACGAGCACCTGGCCGAGGTCTTCGCCGATCCGGCCCAGCCAAAGATCGGCGACCCCTTTCACGACCCGCCTCAGGTCGCCCGGTGGCTCGCGCAGGCCGACGGCGCTGACTTCTGGCAGGCAGTGGGCCCCGTGGAGGGCCAGACCGTCCTGGAGATTGGCCTCGGCACCGGGCGAGTGGCCGCCAAGATGCTGCAGCGCGGCTGCGCGCACCTGACCGGCCTTGAGGTGTCGCCGAAGACGCTGGAGCTTGCCAGAGCCAACCTGGCGCAGGACCCGCGCGTCGGGTTCCTCTTGCAGGACGTGGTAGACTTCATCCGGCCGGCAACCTACGACCTCGCCTACAGCGTCTGGACGTTCTTTCACATCCCGGACAAGCCGCGAGCCTTGAGCAACATCGTCACTTCGCTGAAGCGGGGCGGGCGGTTGGTGTTGTCGATTGAACGGACGGCTGAGTGCCTGGACCATGGGACACACGTGGTGCGCCAGTACCCCGTTGAGCCGGAGCAATACGTCCGGTGGCTTCAGGAATTCGGCTGCGACGTTGATGAACTTGTACCCGTAGCGGACAGACAGAGCGCGAATCATGAGACGCTGACAACCATTGTGGCGGCGCGGAAACGATGACGTAGCACGACAGGAGTGCAGTAGCATGGACACGTCTTACCCACAAGTACAACTGGCGCTGGACTTTGCCAATCTCTCCCAGGCCCTACGCGTGGCGCATGAGGCCTGGGACGGCGGCATTCGCCGTCTTGAGGCCGGGACCCCGCTCATCAAGAGCGAGGGCCTGCAGGCCGTGCGGCAACTCCGCGCCGAGTTCCCCGACGCCACCATTGTCGCCGACATGAAGGTCATGGACGCCGGGCGCGCTGAGGTCGAGATGGCCGCCAAGGCCGGCGCTAACGTCGTTGCGGTGCTCGGCGCGGCGTCGGATGCGACCATTGCCGAGTGCATCGAGGCCGCCAAGCACTATGGCGCCGAGATCATGGTGGATCTGATCGAGGTACCGAACCTCGCCGAGCGGGCCAAGCGCGCGCAGGAGCTTGGTGCGGCCATCGTCGGCGTCCATTGTCCCATCGACGTGCAGATGCGCGGCGGCGACCCCATGGCGGCGCTGCGCGAGGTCGCGGCGGTGGTAGACATTCCCATCGCGGTCGCGGGCGGGCTCAACTCCGAGACCGCACCGCAGGTCATCGCCGCCGGGGCGAGCATTGCCATCATCGGCGGGGCGATCATCAAGGCCCCTGACGCCAAGGCCGCCTCGCAAACGATCCTGAATGCCATCGCCAGCGGTGAAGGGGTCGCGACCGACCTCTTCAAGCGAGGCGGGGCCGACCAGCTTCGCGAGATGTTCATGCGCGCCACGACCGCGAATATCTCCGATGCCATGCACAACACCGGCTACCTGCCGGGCATCCACGGCCTGAGGCGGGGCCTCAAGTGCGCGGGGCCGGCGCTGACCGTCTGGGCCTACCCGGGAGACTGGAGCAAGCCGGTGGAGGCCATTGATCAGGCCGAGCCGGGGACGGTGCTGGTGATCGACGCCCACAACATGGGCCCGGCGCTATGGGGCGAGGGTGCGAGCAAGAGCTGCGTGGCGCGCCACTTGGCCGGATGCGTCATCAACGGCGGCGCGCGCGATACCGACGAAGTCCTCGAACTCGGCTTCCCGGTTTTCTCGTCCCTGATTGCACCACAGGCCGGCCAGCCGAAGGGTGTGGGCATGATCGGCGTGCCGCTAAAGATCGGGGAGACCCCGGTGAAGACGGGCGACTGGATCATCGCTGACGGCGACGGGGTGGTCTGTGTGCCGCGCGAGCAGGCGGTAGAAGTGGCCAACCGCGCGATGGACGTGGTAGAGCGCGAGATGCGCGACCACACCGAAATCGCGCAGAAGGGCATTACGCTGGCGGAGATCTCGGAATTGGAGCGGTGGGAGCAGAAGCGCGGGAAGGAGTAGCCATGTCGGAACTGCCGCTGGAGCAACTGCTGGCAATTCAGGATCCCTTCGAGCGGCGGCTGCTGTTTGCGGCGCTGCTGCAGGAGGCGCTGGCGGCACGAGATGAGCGCTCCGCGATTGTCGGCGGCCATGCCGTCGAGGCCTATACACTTGGGGATTACACGACAGGTGATGTGGACCTGGTCGTTTTCTCAAAGTCAGCGGCAGCATCTATACTGCAAGCATGGGGCTTTTCCCAGCAGGGCCGCATCTACTGGAACGACGAGCTCGCCGTAGCAATTGACCTGATTGGGGAGCGCCTGGCTGGCGACTGGAAGCGCGTAGTTGAGATGGAGGTCGCCGGTCACCGTGTCATCGTCATTGGCCCCGAAGACCTGATCATAGACCGTCTGAATGCCTGCGTTCACTGGAAGTCACAGGAGCATTGCGATTGGGCGCAGCAGCTTGTGACGCGCCAGCGGGAGGCGCTCGACCTGCCGTACCTGCAAAAGCGCGCCACCGAGGAGGGCCTGACGGAGCGCCTGGAGGAGATTCTGGAGCACTGACATGCGCCGCATGAGACTGGAAGACGAAAGAAAGCGCCCGCGCGAGATGCCGCCGGGCCTGAACCGCCCGCCCGAGGAGCGCGTGCGCCGCAAGCCGCGCGATCCGGACGAGCGCGAGGCGCTGAGCAAGCTGTCGCAGGCCAAGTGGGAGCTTTGGTTGGCGGCGGGGAAGTTGGAAATACTGGAGCCGCGCCGCTGGCGGCTGCACCTGGGACAGGAGAAGATCATTGAGTACCTCAGAAAACACGGCAAACATTGAACGAATCGGCATCGTCGGCCCCGGCGCCATCGGGCTGATGCATGCAATCCATATGGCCCAGAGCGGCCTGCCAGTGATGTTGCTGGATCATCGCAAGAGCCGCGCGCGGAGGCTCAGCGGCGGAATCGCGCTGCAAAAGCCCGCTACGGAGGGGCAAACCGAAGTCGTGCGCCTGCAGGTGCCCTGCCGCGCCTCACACCTGGTCAAAGAGCCCTTCAACCTGCTGATCTTCACCGTGAAGTCGCAATCCACGCTGAAGGCGGTCGAGGGCGCCAAGCACTTGATCACGCCGGAGACCGTGTTGGTCTCGCTGCAGAACGGTCTGGGCAACGTCGAGACGCTGCAGCAGCATCAGCGGCCGGAACTGGTACTGGCGGCGGTCACTACCTCCGGAGCGACGCTGCACGATGAGCATACGGTCGTCGAGCGCGGCTTTGGCACCATCGCCGTGGGCTCGCCCGCCGGCAATATGCCGCTGGCCGAGCAGGTGGCGGCGCTGTTTGCCGGGGCACAGTTGCCAGCGGAGGCGGTTGAGGACATCTGGCCCGTAGTCTGGCGCAAACTAGCCGTGAACTGCGCCGTGAACCCGCTGACTGCCCTGCTGGACGTTGAAAACGGCCTCCTCCTGGACGCGCCGGTGCGACACTTGATGGGCGAGGTGGCGCTGGAAGTCGGGGAAGTGGCGAAGGCCGTGGGTATCGACATCGAGCCCAAAGCGCTGCCCAGGGCTGTTGAGGAAGTCTGCAAGCTCACCGGGCATAACGTCTCCTCCATGCTTCAGGACGTGCGCGCGGGGCTGAACACCGAAGTGGACCAACTGAACGGGGCTGTGGCGCGCGCGGCCGAGAAGGTGGGCATGAAGGCGCCATTGAATATGGCGCTCGCGGCACTCGTGAAGGCACAACTGTGGCGGCGGGAGCGGGGAGAGCAGGAGCGCCGGCGTCAGGTCGAAGAGCGGCGTGAGCAGCGGAGGCAGAAGCGCGACTCGAGCCAGGAGAATGCGTCATGATCATCATCGGCGAACTCATCAACGGCACGCGCAAGGCCGTTAAACAGGCCATAGCGGACAAGAACGCGTACTTCATCATGGATCTGGCGAAGAAGCAGGCGGAGGCCGGCGCGGACTTCATCGACTGCAACCCCGGCACCACCGGCGACGCCGAGATCACCGACATCGAGTGGCTCGTGAAGCTCGTGCAGAGCGTCACTGACAAGCCGATCTCCTTTGACACCCCCAACGGCGTGGCCCTGCAGCGCGCCCTGGAGGTCTACGAGGGCAGGGCGACGCCGATGATCAACTCGATCACGCTCGAAGCCGAGCGCATGGCGAACACGCTGCCGATCATTGCCGAAAGCGGCGTGAACTGCGTGGCGCTGGCTCTGGGTGACGACGGCATGCCCTGCACGGCCGGCCAGCGCGAGAGTACCGCCCGTCAGCTCATCAACAAGCTACTCGAAGCGGGCGTCGCCGCCGACCACATCTACCTCGACCCGGTCATTGCGCCGCTTTCGACAGACCAGTCCGTGGGACAGCAGATAGTGCAGGCGATCCGCGTGATCCGCGAGGAGTTCCCGGAAGTGCACATCACCGCGGGGATGAGCAACATCTCATTCGGCCTGCCGGTGCGCAAGCTGCTCAACCGCGTCTTCATGGCCATCTGTATGACCGCCGGGCTCGACAGCGCGATCTGCGACCCGCTGAACCAGGACCTCATGGCAGAGATCACTGCCGCCGAGGCGCTCTTGGGCCGCGACGAATGGTGCATGAACTACATCACGGCAAGCAGGGCGGGGAAGCTCGGGGAGTAGCGTCTCTTTCGCGTGGCAGGCATGCTCCGCATGCCGGAACTCGCCTCTCTTCTCTCGCGTAGGCCGGTTCGTCCCGAACCGGCATCTACTGTAACCGCTCCTCCATCCGCCCCAAAAGCCTCTCGGCCTCCTGGCGCTCGGCTTCGGAGCCACCGTCGCGAACCGTCTGGAGCGCTGAGCGCAGGAGCCGGGTCAAACGCTCGATGACCTCACTGCGGCGCGCCCAGGGCTCGAGGCCGAGCAACTCCTCTATCCCCCACGAGGCCAACTGCAGAGCCTCGCCGTAGTCCTTCTCAGTCACCATTACCCTCGCCTGCGCGACGTGTGAAGTCGCGCAGGCGAGGCCATCGCCATAGCGCGCCGCCAGAAACACCCCCCGCGCGCTCTTTACGTCATCCACTTCCATTGCCGCGAGCGAGGCGATACCCGCCGCCAGCGCCCCTGCCTGCCCCGTGTGCAGCGCCTCGACCATCTCATCCACGGCATCTTCCCAGCGCCCGCTCAAGAGCAGCACGCGTCCTGCCTGCTCGTGCGCCCGCCCGCTCTTGGGCTGGGCCTCCACTGCCCGCTTGGCCTGCACGAACGCGTCCACCAGATCCCCCCGCCGCAGGCTCACCTCGGACCGGACCAACGCCACTTCGGCGTAGTAGCTCTCATCCTTGGTACGCGCCACCTGGTCCACCGCCCATGCGGCGGTGTCCGTATCATCATCATTCAGGCTCGCGTTGGCGATGATGCTGTAGCTGCGCGCCTGCTCACTATCCGGAAGAGCGCTGACCGCGGCCCGCGCCAGCCGATGCCGCCCTTCCCGCGCCTGCAGCCGCGCATAATCGAGTATCAGTGCCCCGCCATGCGGCACTTCCTGCAATAGCTCGCGGATCTCGCTCACCGGAAGGCTACCCAACCCCACGCCCGTCGCGAGCCGGTGCAGCAGCACGAGGCGAGGCGAGTGTACTTCCAACTCATCGGCCCGCACACATGCTTCCCGTGCCTTGGGCGCGCGGCCAGTGCTCAGATACGACCACGCCAGGGCGCCCCACATGTCCTCGGTGAGGGCAGCCGGCTCTTCTTTGGCCGCCCGCTCGAAGATCGCAATCGCCTGCTCGTTCTCGCCCGCCAGCGTGTACGCCAGTCCCAGTTGTGCCTTTACCCCTGTCGCCTCCGGCAGTCCCCGATCAGCTTCGCGCAGAAGCTCGATGGCCAACTCCGGGTTGCCACGTTCGAGAGCCATCCGTCCCTGCAGGTACCGTAGCCACTGTGCAGCCTGCGGGTGCCCCGGCCATAGCGCCACTGTCAGGCGCAGTAACCGGTGGGCGTGGCCGACACCCCACCGGCCCGTCGAGAGGGACGCGCGGGCCAGTTCGTAGGTGAAGTCGGCGAGTAGTTGGCGGATAATCATGTTGCGCGGCCAAGCGTGGCATCGCCGGGGAAGGCGCTGCCGCCTGCGGCATCGTAGGCAACGATCAGGGGCAAGTCTGCTACGACAAGGCGACGCACCGCTTCCGGCCCGAGTTCCGGATAGGCGATGACCTCCGCCTCGATAACACAATCGGCCAGGACCGCACCGGCCCCGCCGACGGCGACCAGGTACAGGCAGGTATGCTCGACGCAGGCCCACCGCACCGCCTCATCGCGGTTGCCCTTGCCAATCGTTGCCTTGAGGCCCCGGCTGTACAGCAGGGGCGTGTATGGATCCATCCGATAGCTGCTGGTCGGCCCCGCCGAACCCAGAGCGCGCCCTGGCGGCGTGGGAGCCGGACCACAGTAGTAGATGACCTGGCCGCCAAGGGCAAAGGGCGGCTGCTCACCGGCGTCCAGCGCCTGCACAATGCGCTGGTGGGCCGCGTCGCGAGCCGTATACACGACACCTGACAGCAGCACCTGCTGCCCGGCACGCAGCCCGCGTACAGCTTCATCATCCAGGGGAGTTGTAAGTTTCACTGCTTCCACTTGCCGCCTCAGATTATTGCAGTCTTGTGCCGCGCCGCATGGCACTGCACGTTCAGCGCCAACGGCAGGCTCGCGATGTGACAGGGATGCTCCAGAACATGCACCGCCAGCGCGGTCGTGTCGCCACCCATGCCCATGGGCCCGATGCCGGTCGCGTTCACCTGCTCAAGCAGTTCACGCTCCAGGCCAGCGACCTCGAGGTCGGGGTTGGGCTGCCCCAGCGGGCGCAGAAGCGCCTCTTTGGCCATTAGTGCCGCTTTCTCGAACGTACCGCCGAGCCCCACGCCAAGCACCAGCGGCGGGCACGGCTTCCCGCCCGCCTCGCGGATGCGGGCGACAATGCTGTCAACAACCCCGGCCCTACCCGCCGAAGGCGACAGCATCCACACCGCGCTCATGTTCTCGCTGCCGCCGCCCTTCGGCGCCGCGTGAAGGGTCAACTGCTCTCCCTCTACGAGCCGCACGTGCACGATCGCGGGGGTGTTGTCGCCCGTGTTGCTATTGCGCTGCAGCGGGCTTGCGAGGACCGACTTGCGCAGATACCCCTCGCCATACGCCTGCCGCACTCCCTCATCCACCGCCTTGTACAGGTCGCCGTCGAGGTGGCAATCCCGGCCGAGCTCGGCGAAGACCACGGCCAGCCCGCAGTCCTGGCACATCGCCAGGCGCTTCTCGGCCGCGATCGAGGCGTTCTTGATGAGCGTTTCGAGAATACCGCGGGCCAGCGGCTGGGTCTCGTTGTCCCGCGCACACTCAAGTGCCGCCAGCACGTCTTGGGGCAGGTCAAAATTCGCCTCGGTGAACAGGCGTACCACGGCCGCGGTTATGTCCGCGCAGCGAATCTCTCTCATTGCTGCTGTAACCTCTGCCATGCTTGTACCGTCTCGCGCACATGGCCCGCCGAGGCATGCAGAGCGGCTTGCTCTTCGTCATTGAGCGCTACCTCAATCACACGGTCGAGGCCGTTCTTGCCCAAGATCGTCGGGACGCCCACAAACACATCGTCAAGACCATACTCGCCCTGCAGTCGCACTGCCGCGGGCAGCAGGCGCTTCTCATCGCGCAGGATGCTGGCTACCATCTGCACCACCGCCGCCGACGGCGCATAGAACGCGCTCCCGGTCTTCAGGTAGCTAACAATCTCCGCGCCACCATCGCGCGTGCGGCCAACGATCTCCGCCAGGCGGTCCGCCGAGATGAGTTCCGTCACAGGCACGCCGTTCACCGTCGCATGACGGGGCAGCGGCACCATCGAATCGCCGTGGCCGCCAAGCACCATCGCCCGGACATCCGCCGCCGAGCAGCCGATCTCCATGGCGATGAAGGCGCAGAAACGCGCCGTGTCGAGTACTCCGGCCATGCCGATGACCCGCTCGCGGGGAAGTCCGGAGACTTCCTGAGCGATATGGGTGGTGACATCCAGCGGATTTGACACCATGATGATAATGGCTTCGGGACATACGGCGCTGATGCTCTCGGTAACCTTGGTCACGATCCCGCCGTTGGTCTGCAGCAGGTCGTCACGCGACATTCCCGGCTTGCGTGCGATCCCGGCGGTGATGACGACAATGTCCGACCCGGCGGCGCCCTCGTAGCTCTCCCCGCCCTCGATGCGCTGGCCGTGGCCGATGATCGGCGCGGCCTGCATCATGTCCAGGGCTTTGCCCCGCGCGAGCCCCTCGACGACGTCCACCAGGTATACGTCAGACAACCCGCCCTCTACCAGACGCTGCGCGCAAGTTGCCCCAACATGTCCCGCCCCGACGACAGTCACTTTCATCCCTGCTGCTCCTCTCCGCTGGTTCTGCTATAATGCCTTCGTCATGAACCTGACCGAAGCTCTCATCGCAGTCACTGCTGAAGCAACGCTGCTTTTCCTGCTATCTCGCCTGCTCTTTGGCTGCGTGATATCCTCATTCGCCGACCGCCGCGGCAAGGGGTTCTCGCTGGCGGTACTGCGCCTGCCCGGCAACTTCGTCCACGAATTCAGCCATTGCCTGGGCTTCTGGCTCTGCGGCTACCGCGTCAAGCGGATGCTGCTATGCATCTTCGACCCGCAGGGACGCGGTTCCTGCCGCCCTGGCCGCGCCTGGTCACCCGTAACCTTCCCCCAACTCGCCATCGGCCTGGCAGCGCTGATGCCAATCGTCAGCGGAAGCCTGATCCTGATCCTCACCGCGCGCCTGCTGGGCGTCGGCGAGCATGTGCCGTCCGTCCAGCCCGACCAGTTGCTGGAGACCATCTGGCAGCACGCCTTCGGCTTCGTCCACGCGCTCAACTGGCAGCACTGGCAGACGTACCTGTTTCTCTACCTGGCCCTCAGCATCGGCGCGGAGCTCTCCCCCAGCGCCAGTGACCTACGCTACGCCATCCCCACGCTCATTTTCCTGGCCCTCGGCACCTGGCTGTTCTTCTTTGCCCTTGGCCACGCCCACAATCTCCAGCACTACCGCCTCACCATGCTGCACTGGCTCCAGGAGAGCCTGCTGCAGCTCAGTTCCGTCCTCGCCGTGGCCCTCGTGATCACCGCCGCCGCTGCCGCCCTCACCATCATCCCCGGCCTCATGCTTCAGGCCCTCCGCCGCCGTTAGCGCAAACGGCCACCCTCCGATCTGGCTGATCGTGAAGTGGCCGTTGCTGTTCAGGAGACGAACGGCTGCAAAGCCGTCGGCCCGTCATAGGCGTCTAGTCGTACAGGATGCTGGTCCAGTTGCCCGGGTTGCTGCGGCCGGGTATGAACTTGGCGTGTCCGTCCGCGAAGCAGACGTTGAAGCCATCGTTGTGCCGCTTGGCGACGCAGGACTGGTTGGTGCTGCTGAGGTCAGTCTGATCCAGCAGGCGATGGCCGCTGGTGCCGTCCCCGAGAATCTCCCAGGCCAGCGAGTCCACGATCATGAATGTTCCGGCCGGATCCTGGACATTGGCCATCGGGGACCGCGGCACCGGGGCGATTGCGACATTGTTGATGTCCACGCTCATGTCGGGCATGGCGTAGGAGGAGATGAGAGGATTCGGGTAGATGAGCACGTTGTTGGCGGTCACCAGATTGGGCCGGTAGTCGTAGACAGTGAATGAGCCCGAGGGGCAGACGAACAACTGGTAGTTGTTGACATAGGGCTGCACGAGGTCTATCCACAGGAATCGCCACGTGTTGTTATTGGCCCAGCGATAGGTCGCCGGGTACTTCTCGTCGTAGTCCTGCGCATACTGCATGCACGCGATGCCCATCTGCTTCATGTTCGACAGACAACTGCCCTGACGCGCCTTCTCCCGGGCCTTTGCGAACACCGGAAAGAGAATCGCCGCCAGGATCGCAATGATTGCGATTACGACCAGGAGTTCAATGAGTGTAAAGCCCTTTGTCTTCATCGAGAATCGGCCTCCCTCTGACTGCTGATAGTATGCTCCTGCCACTATTGCTGCAAAACGAGCCTGTTTTCGACGTTACCTCCCATGGCACCTGCTACGGGTTGTCGAAATATTGAGAAAGTTTTCTACAGCGCGGCGATGATGGCGTCCGCCATCTCACTCGTCCCTACGGCCGTCGGGGCATCCCGCTCCGGCTTGAGGTCATAAGTGACGTCTTTGCCCTCGGCAATCACCCTGGCAACCGCGGCCTCCAGCCGGTCCGCAGCCTCACCCTCACCCAGATGCCGCAGCATGAGCACGCCCGACAGGATCGTCGCCACGGGATTGACCTTATTCAGGCCCTTGTATTTCGGCGCGCTGCCGTGGGTGGGCTCAAAGACCGCGATTCCCTCGCCCATGTTGGCCCCTGGCGCCACTCCCAGCCCGCCCACGAGCCCGCAGGCCAGGTCGCTGAGGATGTCGCCGTAGAGGTTCGGCAGCACCAGAACATCATACAGCTCGGGCTTCTGCACAAGCTGCATGCACATATTGTCAACGATCCGGTCCTCGAACTCGATGCCGCTGTCGGCATACTCTTCAGCTACTCGGCGCGCCGTGGCCAGATACAGCCCGTCGCTGAATTTCATGATATTGGCTTTGTGAACCGCAGTCACTTTCTTCCGGCCGTTCGCCTTGGCATACTCAAACGCCCAGCGGACGATCCGCTCGCTGCCTGAGATCGAGATCGGCTTGATGCTGATGCCCGAATCGCGCTTGATCTTGGCCCCACTGAGCCGCTCGATGGTCTCAATGGCCTCCAAACACTCCGGCGTACCCTCGGCAAACTCGATCCCGGCATAGAGGTCCTCGGTATTCTCGCGCACGATGACAATGTCAGCTTCGGGATAGCGGGAGCGCACCCCGGGGTAGTACTTGCACGGCCGCAGGCATGAGAACAGGTCGAGTTCCTTGCGCAACTGAACGTTCACGCTGCGGAAACCCTTGCCGACGGGCGTAGTGATGGGGCCCTTGATGGCTACCTTGTTGCGCCGAATGGATTCGAGGACCTCAGCCGGGAGCGGCGTGCCCTTTTCCTCCATCACATCTACACCAGCATGCTGCTCTTCCCAGTCGATTGCCACCCCGGTCGCGTCAACACAGCGGCGCATGGCCCAGGCTACCTCGGGCCCGGTCCCGTCGCCCGGGATGAATGTCACTTTGTGCATGAAAACCTCCAGCGATCTTCCGTAACCAGGTTCTTATCTAGCTACGTAACTATTCAACTGAAACCTTAAATAGGCCTCTTAGCGGCCTCTTTCGCGTGTGCCCCGCTTCGCATTTTCCGACTCCGTGGAAAACCCGAAAACGCCCTGCATGCCCTCTACGCGGCTCTGAGGCCGATTCCTACCTGTTCACTTTTTTGAGGCCCTTTTGAGGCCCGGAATCGGCACTATTCAACGAATCCCTTAAATGGCGGAAAGTGCCATCCTGAGCCCTCTCAGACGCTCTACGCGCTAGGCGAGAGCGTCTTTCAGCCTCTGGACGCCCTTCTCGATCTCACCCATGCTGCAGGCAAAACTGAGCCGGATGTAGCCCTCGCTGCCGAACGGTCCGCCCGCGACGGTCGCGATCAGCGCGTTCTCAATGAGGTACAATTCCATGTCAACTGAGGTCTTCATTTCCCGTCCACCGAGGGTCCGCCCGAGGTGGGCCGAGATGTCCGGGAAGACATAGAACGCCCCGCCCGGCTTGGCGCACTTCACGCCCTCGATCTCATTCAGCGCCGGGACGAGGTAGTCTCGCCGCGCGGTGAACGCGGCCAGCATCTCCTGCACCGAGTCCTGCGGCCCCAGCAGCGCCTCAACCGTCGCCCATTGCGCAATTGAGTTGGGGTTGCTGGTTTCCTGGCTCTGCAGGTTGTCGGCAGCCTTGGCAAAGGCCGGCGGTGCGATCATCCAGCCGATCCGCCAGCCGGTCATCGCGTAGGTCTTGGCCACACCGTCGGCGATGATGGTGCGCTCCTTGAGTTCATCGCTCAGGGCCGCGGTTGTCAGGTGCTTGCGCCCATCGTACAGGATGTGCTTGTAGATCTCGTCCGAAACGATGGTCAGGTCATGCTTGCAGGCCAACTCGCCCAGGCCGGCAATGGTCTTCTGGTCGAAGACCGCGCCGCTGGGGTTGGAGGGGCTATTGATCAGGATGGCCTTGGTTCGGGCATTGATCGCGGCCTCAACCTGCCCCAAGTCGGGCTGAAAACCATTGTCGCCGCTGGTGGAAATCTGCACATGCTTCGCGCCACACAGCCGCACCTGTTCGGGGTAGCTGACCCAGTAGGGCGCAAACATGATCACTTCGTCGCCGGGGTCGAGGAGGGTGCGCCAGATGTTCATCAGCGCGTGCTTGCCGCCGTTGCTGACCACAATCTGGTTGGGCTCGTACTTGAGGCCCAGATCGCGCTCCTGCGCCGTGCAGATTGCCTTCTTGAGCTCGGGAATGCCACCCGCCGGCGTGTACTTGGTCTTCTGCTCGGCCATGGCGCGCTGGGCCGCGTCAATGATATTCTGAGGCGTGCCGAAATCGGGCTCACCGATGGCGAAGGAGAGAACGTCCTTGCCCTCGGCCTTCATCTGTTTGGCTTTGGTGGATCCGGCAATGGTCGGAGACGGCGAGATACCGGCAACAAGATCGGAAATCTTCATACAATGACCTCACAGGAGAGCTTAGGGCGACTTGGAAAGCGAGGTAAGTTCAGGGGGCCTACAGGCATGCGAGCGCTGGCTGCGGCAGGTCCTGGCTCAGCAGCTTCAGCTCATCTCTCGCCTCTTCATAGCTGGGGTCGAGCGCGAGCGCCCGGCCCAGCACCAGTCGTGCGGTGGGCTTACGTCCCAGTCGCGCATAGGCCGCGCCGAGGTGATAGTACATCTCGGCGCTTTCAGCAGGCAAGTGGAGCCTGACCGCCCGCTCCAGGTAGAACGCAGCGGCGGAGAAATTGCCCAGCTTGTACTCTACCCAGCCCATGCTGTCCACATACGCGGCCTGCTGGGGCTCCATGTTCACGGCAGCATCGACAAGCGACCGGCCCTGTGGCACGTCCAGGTCGGCAACCGCCCGCACATAGCCGATATTGTTGAGCATCAGCGCATACAACTGTGACGGCATCTGATTGGCCCGCCGCGCCCGGTTCATCTCCTGCGTAACCTGCTCGAGCAGGTTGGCGCCCTCCTGCCGCGAGCCAGCCATCAGCAGGCTCTGCGCCAGACTCACCCGCGTCAGCAGGCTCTGGCCCTGCTGGCGACGCAGCCAGGGCAGCGCTTCCTTGTAGGCACGCAGGTTCACGTACAACTGCGCCGCATTCTCGCTCACCAGCGGGTGATTGGGTGCCAGCGTCGTCGCTCTCGCCAGGTCGGCCAGAGCCTCCTCGCGGCGCACAGGGTTCCCCTCTGACTTCACCTGCGCCGCGCGCACATAGTTCAGCGCCACAAATTCGCGCCGCATCCGCCCCACCTGCGCGCCCAACCCGAAAGGCCACAGCGCGCCCCCTATCACCAGTACGCCGCCGATGAAGACCAGCCAGCCCAGCCTGGCGAGGCGTGGGTCGGCAATTTTGATCAGACCGGCCCCCGGAGGCGCCGGGATACGCATTCTTCGCCTGAACATCAATCTACTTCCCTATTCGGCCGGAGCCAGGGCTGCCACATCGTAGTAGTCTAGCCCGATGTACAGGATGTTATCGGCAATCGCAGGCGATGAGTACACCCCATAGGCTGTCTGGTGCCGCCACAGATGCTCGCCCGTGTCCAGCGCCAGCGCGTACAGAGCCCCATCCTTACTCCCGATGTAGACGATGTTGCCCGCAATCGCCGGAGAACCGAGCACTTCCTCGGCGCTCTGCACCGACCACACGGGGTCCCCATCAACAGCGGTCACGCAGACGATCCGTCCGTCCACACAGCCGACAACCACTCGATCGCGCGCCACAGCCGGTGACGAGCGAATCTGGCTGCCCAGTTTCATCCGCCAGTAGACCTCGCCGCTCTCGAGCGAAAGCGCATAGAGGTGGCCGTCGTCCGAGCCACAGTAGACCACATTCTGGACAATCGCCGCCGAGGACGCGACCGGCGCCTCAGTTACGCGCTGCCACAGCTTCGTCCCGTCCTCAGTCGCGTACGCGTAGAAGTTGCCGTCCCAGGAGCCCACGACCATCGTGCCATTTGACACGGCTGGGATGGCAGAGACCTCCCCGGCTGTCTGCGCCTTCCACAGCACCGAACCGCTGTCGATGCTGATGGCCGTTACATGGCCGGTGCGGTTACCTACGAAGAGCCGGTCACCCGACAGCGTGACCGAGGAGCGGATTGGCGCCCCGACGTCGCGCTGCCACAGCCTTCTCCCCGTGTCGGCGGCCGCCGCATGAACGCGCCCGTCGTGTGACCCGACAAAGACCCGGTTATTGGCCACGGCAGGGGTGCTCTCAATACGGTCGCCCGTCCGTAGCCGCCACTGTTCGGCGCCCCGCTTGGCGTCGAGCGCGTACAGGTGTCCATCACGCGAGCCGACGAACACGAGGCCGCTGGCCACCACTGGAGAGCCCATGATTGGGCCCCTGGTGCTGTAACTCCAGACCTGCCGCAGGGGCGGAGCGATCTCAACCTCGGTGGCTCCGTCATGCGTCGCTGCCCGGTGGAACATAGGCCACGCATTGATCGCCAACACCGACTTCTGGCGCTGTTGCTCAACTTCATCAAGCGCCGTCTGCACGGTGTCCTGCCCCAGGTCCGTCCGCGACAACCGTAGCGCCGCCTGCAGGTAATTCGCCGCCTTATCGTAGTCCCGTCTCTGGTTGGCCGCAACGCCCAGCGCGTACTGCAGCTTCGGCAGCTCCGGATAGGTCTCCACCGCCGAGTTCAGAGCCTGCAACACGTCATCCTGCGCCGCCAGGTACCCGAGTGCATAGGCGCCTGCCCAGGGCAAGCCTTCCGGCCCCGTCAGCCGCTTCAGCAACGCCTCGTGCGCCCTCGGCTCGGAGAGTTCCAGCAGTGCCTCGGTCACTTCATGGCGCAGCGTCTCATCGCCGTCCTCGATGGCCGCATACAGGTGCCGCAGGCCGCGCCGCAGGTGCAGCTTGCCCACACCCCGTGCCGCCCATGCCCGGGCGCTACCGGGCCCGCGCCGCAACTCCGCGAGCAGTTCCCGCTCCATGCCTCGCAGCGCCTCGGCCGCATCGGTCCGCACCCGCTGATCCTCGTCATCAAGCAACATTACCAGTTGCTGGATGTAGGCCCGGTCCGGATACTTGATCGTCGCCCGAGCAGCCGTCAGCCGCACGTGGGGGCTCTCATGTCCCAGCAGCGACCGCAACAGCGCCGTCTGCCCCTCGCCTAGCTCAGTCAACCGCCCAAACCAGTACTCTTCATCCATCTGCTCGATGGCAGAGCTGCGCAGAACCAGTTCAAGCTCTTCAGGCGAAATCGACAGCGCCTCGCGAGCATCGTTGATAATGCGCAACTCATCGGCATGCATCAGGATGCCGAACTTCTCGTAGTTGTTTAGCTGCCGCGTCAGCAGGTCCTGGACATCCTGAACCTGTATCTCCCGCTGCGACAGCCACTGGCCTATCTGGTCGGCCAAGTACTCGTGGATCAACTCATACTGGCGCTGCCGCTCCTTACCCACTCCCCGCACCAGCCGCAGGTCCATCAGTCGCGCCAGCACCCGCTCAACTTCCTCACGATCCTCGTTCACATCGCCCGCAATGCGCTCGAGCGTACGCATCACGCGCACCTCGCTGGACGCCACCATCTGCTTCAGTATGGCCTTGGCAATGCGGCGGTCCAGGGGCGGCAGCGACATGAGGATCTGATCCAGGAACTCGGCCAGTATCTTCTGCGACCCGCCTGCCCGGTCATAGATCCCCATAGTGATCGTGCGCATGCTGCGCGGCTTGCTCTGGTACAGCCGGTCGCACACGATCTCGAGCTGCGCGGGTTCAATGCCATCCCGGTACAAGTCATCCAGTAGCCGGTCCACCAGCGTGCGCTCCAGCCGGATATCGAAATTCTGTGCCGGCTTGATGATCGCGTCCTCCGCCTGCTCGCGCGTAAGGCGCCGCAGACGGTACATGTGGTGCATGATATCCGGCAGCTTCCGCTGCAGGTCGTACAGGCTACCCACGAAATCTTCACGAATCGACAGCAGCCAGTGCACTTCCGGCAACTGCTCGATGCAGTCGCTCATCTCGTCAAGGAAAGTCTCCTGGACCCGCGGGCCCAGGTGGACAAAGTACTCTTCAAAGTGATCGAGGAAGATCGCCAGCTTGCGGTTCACGAGCTTCTGCACACCCGCCAGGAAGCTCCGCAGGTCCGCGATCTTGCCTATGCCCGAGGGGTCGAAACCGATCTCTTCCACCGCTGCCACGAAAGCGTCCTTGATGCTCTGGGCGGGGTCATCAACACAGCGCGCCGTGATTGGCAGCCAACTCTCGTCCGGCGTGTCAGCCTGTTCGGCCTCGTGCTGCAGCGCGGCAATCAGTCCGGCGCGCACCAGCGAAGTCTTCCCAATTCCCGACCGGCCAAACAGCACCATTATCGGGTTCTGGCGCATCATCTCCAGCACCACGTCCACGTCATCTTCCCGGCCGAAGAAGAAGTCCTCGTCCTTCATATCGAAGTAATCGAGGAACCGGTACGGCCCACCGCGCAGCACGGTCAGGTCCTTGCGCCGCCGGTCGTGCGGCCGGTGCGACCGCCGGATCAGCCGGCCGTGCATCTTGCCGAAGAAGTCGTTGAACGTCCCCGGCTCCCGGCAAAGCAGGTGCCGTCCGGAGTGTCGCGCTTCGAGCAGCGCCATTACCTCAGGCTGGAAACGGTGATACTCGACACTCGCCGGGTTCTCAACCTTCAACTCGTCAAACAACCGCTCATCCCGCATGGGGATCATGCGGTTGACCCAGAACACCTTGCCCCCATCACGGCTCACATGCCGCAGCACCCGTTCATCCCGATCGGCAAAGGCCGAGAAGACCGAGAACACGCGGAACGTGTCGGCGATGACGTCGTGCAGGTCGTCATAGCACGCCGCCACCTCAGCCTGGGACATCGGCAGGAACTTGCTCTCGGCATCACCCGCGCACTTCACCAACACCACCCGGGTCGAGTCGCGCAGACCCACACCGATAGTGTCCGCGTCATCGATGCCGGCGACGAAGTGGTGGTAGTCCTTTTCCGGCTCCATGTGGTTGACCTGGAGGCATTGCTCCAGGATCCGGTCGGGTTCAGCGAGGAAGATCGTGGGGAAGTACCCATCCTTGATCAGACGGGCGAGGCGGATGTGTCCCTCGGAGGGGCGAGCATCGGCAAGCCGCTGCTTGAGCATCAGGCAGCGCTCGGCGTGGTCGGGCACTTCGCGGGCATAGAGCTCTATTGCCTCCGGCCCCCGGCGTTCCGGGGGCAAGGCGTCAAGCCGGTGCCCGGCCCACTCAAGCGCCATCTCCTGCAGCAGTTCATCCACCCGCAAGTCGCGCGGGGGGATGACGACGGCGCTGCCCACGAAGAGCGCGTGCTGTCCGAGTTCGTGTCGGTGTAGTTTGATGAAGTCTGCGATGACGCTTAACATGAGGGAAGCGCAAGCCTCTGTGTCACATGCAGTGGCGCCAGACGCGTCTGGCGTCGGCACCGGTGTAAGGGCCGGCAGGGCAAGTGGCTTGCCTGCTCCCGACTTCGCCCTGACCTACAGCCAAAGACCAAATCGCCACTCCGCCGCCGGGCACAGCCCGATGTCTGGAGTGGCGTCGGTTAACTACTGTTGTGGTGGGCCCGGCCGGATTTGAACCAGCGACCAATCGGTTATGAGCCGACTGCTCTAACCGCTGAGCTACGGGCCCGGAGCACATGCCTATAGACCCCTGCATTATACCCCTTCCGACATGCGTGTGCAACTGACCAAGCTGGCCGTGGACGGGCTATTCCAGGTAGTCCCGCAGCCGCTTGTTCCGGCTCGGATGGCGCAGCTTCTTCAGCGCCTTCGCCTCGATCTGCCGGATGCGTTCGCGGGTCACTTCAAAGATGTGCCCCACTTCTTCCAGCGTCCGCGAGTACCCGTCCTCGAGGCCGAAGCGGAGCTTCAGCACCTCGCGCTCGCGCTCGCTCAGGCTCCCCAGCACCTTCTCGAGCTGCTCGCGCAGCACCATGTTCGAGGCGGCATCTACCGGCGTATGGATCTCTTCATCCGGCACGAAGTCGCCCAGATGGCTGTTCTCTTCCTCGCCCACCGGCGCCTCGAGCGACAGCGGCTCCGGCGCGATGCGCTTGATCTCGCTGACCCGCTCCAGCGGCATGTCCATCTCCGCCGCCACTTCCTCCAGCGTGGGCTCTCGGCCCAACTGCTGCAAGAGTTGCCGGGAGGTCTTGACCAACCGGTTGATCGTCTCAACCATGTGTACCGGGATGCGAATGATCCGGCCCTGGTCGGCGATGGCGCGAGTAATGGCCTGTCTGATCCACCACGTCGCATACGTGCTGAACTTGTAGCCCTTGCGGTAGTCGAACTTCTCAACCGCCCGCATGAGCCCCATGTTACCTTCCTGGATCAGGTCCAGGAAGCTCATGGACGAACGCCCCGTATACTTGCGCGCGATGCTGACTACCAGGCGCAGGTTAGCTTCCGCCAGCGCCTGCACCGCTTCCTCGTCCTTCAGCGTCAGTGATCCGGGATCAACCGTCCCCTGATCGAGCACGCTCGAGAACTGGACGGTCAGATGCCCCGAAAGCGGCGCGCCCTTGCTCTCAGGCGGAGGAAGCTGGTTCACTATCACAGGCTGTGGCAGCTCTTCGCCGGTGTTGAAGGTAAACTGGTACGTCTCTGGCAGGTTGTAACCGGCAATCCCCTTCAGGCCGTTGCGCCCGGACTTGAGCGTCACAGTGTACGCCATATCGCCCGTCAGCGCCCGCTCGGGCACCAGCCGCACCTGCCGACGCTCGTCATCATAGTAGACCGTCGCTGCAACGACGCTGTCCATGACGTCCTGCAGCACCACCGTCTTCTCGTTGACGCTGTCCGGCGCCAGCCGCTGGTCCAGGGTAACCATAACTGCCCCGGCGCGCGGTGCACCCTCAGTACCGGGTGCCGGGTCTGTAGACACAACCCGAGGCGCCGCCTTGGCCGCCACGGTCTCAAAGGACACCTTCATGTCCTTTTCGAGATTGCCGTAGCCCAGGCTGCGCACGCCGCCTGTTCCGCTCTTGATGGTGAGCGTATAGCCGGTGCGATAGCGCAGGCGCTCGGTGGGAGTGAAGACGACGCGCCATGGACGCGGGCCGATCTCCAGCTCGCCAGCCACCCGCTTGCCCGCCTTGTCAGCGACGATGATGGTCTCGGCGTTGACTGTGTCCGGCAGCACCGCGTCGCTGAAGTGCAACGCAATCAGCGGGGTGACTTCAACGTTCTTGCTTTTGTGCTTCGGAAAGACTTCAGCGACCCGCAGGCGCACATCAATGGAGCCGGTGCGGATCGTCCAGACTTCGTCCTTCTCCAGGTACCTTCCGGCGATGTCGTGCAGCCCGCCCTCGCCGCCGCGCACGGAGATCTTGTACACCGTGTTCGGCTCCAGCCGCTCAATGGGCGTGAAGTGCAGCGAGTTCGTCAGTGCGTCAAACTCAACATTGCCCTCACTCTTTTGGATGCGACGGGCTAGTTCGACCTCTTCCTGCGCCGAGAGCAATGGCACGCGACCGATGTCCCGCAGGTACATCCGTACGGAATCATCAATCGGGACCTCGTCGAGCTCTTCGAGTTCCTCGTCAGCCAGTGGCGCCGCTTCCTCCTCTTCCTCCTCAGCTTCCTCGTCATCAACCACGCGAATGCCGGCGTCAGTCAGCAGGCGGTATACCTCATCAATATCCGAGGCATCCAGCTCTTCGCTCTCGCTGAGACCATCTTGGATTTCGGCGTATGTGAGCACGCCCTGGCGTTGCCCCTTGCGCATTAGCGCACGGACTTCCTCCAGTTCGTGAATCTCAGCGTCCTTCCCCTCAGGCAAAAGACAATCAACTCCTCTCGCCAGCTTGCGCTGACTACTCGTCCGGCGCGGCCGGCTCCGGCTCGCTACTGGGCTGTGACGCCCCCTCACTTGCTGACAGCGCCGTCAGGCCGGCCTGATCCGAAAACCCCTCGCGCCCGGCGCCCCGGAACTTGCGGCTCAGTTGAATGAACCTTAAGAAGTCCGGATCCCCCGGTTTCATCTCTCCTCGGTCAATCGCTGCTGCAACTCTTCGCCGCCACGCCTCAAAATCCTCCCCGTCATCCTCCACTGGGTGCGAATCTGTTGTTTCTTCGTGCACGACCTCATACTCCCGCCTCAGCCCACGCATGCTCCGATACTGCAACATCTTCTCGATAAGGCCCGTAAAGACCTCCTCGGTGCAATCATCATTACTAACAGATAACTCCACCGCGCGTTCCCGCACCCCACCCTCATCCGGCAAGGTCGGCACAATCGCCTGCGGCACGAACCCCTCATCCCCGGCACGCGCAAACAACGCCGCCGCAATTGCCTGGTGGCATTCATCATGAAAAAGATCTGGCGTCACCCGCGAGGCCAGTTCACGGCATGACGTCGTATCCGTCAGCGCCATGAACAGTAACTGCGCCTCCACGCCCAGCACGCCCGGCGGTACCTCCCCGGCCTGCCGCGCGACGGCATCGAGAATCGGCGCCCGATCCCGTGCGGCGTTCGGACGACGTCGAAAACGCGGCTGCTCGCCCGCGCGCCTCTGAAACTCCAGACGCAGCGCCCGCGACAATGCCTCACCCCGGCCCGGATTCGATTGCGCCCAATAGTCCGCAACCCGGTCCAAAAGCTCCTGGCGCCGCGCGGGCTCGTGAACCTTAACCAGCACATCCACCGCCGACCGCGCCGCCCGCACCCGCCCGTCACCGTCATGCACGTTATACTGCTCGAACGCCATCCGGATCTGATACTCAGGAAAGCTGATCCCAGCCGCCACCGCCTGCCGCACTGCCTCCGGTCCGCGCTGTCGCACACACTCATCCGGGTCCAGCCCGTCCGGCAGCGTGACTATCTTGGCATCAGCGTCACTGCTCTCAAATACCGCGATATTCCGCAGCGCCGCCTGCTTCCCCGCATTATCCGCATCATAGATGAAGTACAACTTCTCCGCATATCTCGACAGCAGCCGCAGGTGCGCCTCTGTCGTCGCCGTTCCCAGGCATGCCACCACGTTCTCAAACCCCGCCTGCACCAGCGCGATCACGTCCATGTAACCTTCGACAACCAGCACGGACTTGCTGGACGTGACTGCCTGCCGCGCCAGGTTCAGCCCGTAGACCGTCGCGCCCTTCTTGAACACCGCCGTGTCCGGGCTATTGAGGTACTTCGCCTGTTCGTCCGGGTCCAGCGCCCTGCCCCCAAAGGCAATCACCCGCCCCGACACATCAACGATCGGGAACATGACCCTGTGACGGAAGACGTCGTAGTGGCCCGCCGAACTCCCCCGCGGCTTCACCAGCCCCGCCGCCTCCAGCGTCTTCTCGTTGAAACCCTTACCCGAAAGATGCCTGAGCAGGCCATCCCAGCCGTTGAGCGCATACCCGATCTTGAAGGTCTTGATGATCTCCGGCGTCAGCCCCCGCCGCTCCAGATAGTCGGCCGCCACTTTCCCCTGCGGCGAGTGAAGCATCTGCTGAAAGTACTCCGCCGCCAGCTCGTTCGCCTTCAGCGCCGTCTGGCGGTCCCGCCCGGTCTTCTCGCCGCCCGGTCCGGACGACTTCCATTCCACGCCTGCCCGCTGTGCCAGCCGCTCCGCCGCTTCCGGAAACGTCAGGCCCTCAATCTGCATCACGAACGTGAAGATATCGCCGAACGCCCCGCAGCCAAAGCACTTCCAGTTCCCGCGCTCGGGATCGACGTAGAAAGACGCGGTCTTCTCCTGGTGGAACGGGCACCGCGCACCGAAGCGCCGCCCCATGCGCTGGAGCGGCACGTAACGAGACACCAGTTCGACGATGTCGATCCGTCGCCTGATCTCTTCCTTGATTTCGTCGGAGGTCATGGGTATAGGATTCTCTCGGGGTGCGGCTTTGACCTGCAGATAGCTTCCGGGTTGGTCCTCCGTGGCCGCTTGGTACTGTTTGTACCAGACTATTCCACGTCGCCCAGACGAAGGGGCTCTTCTGTCTTGTCGGCAATAACCCATTCGGCGGTGTATCGTCGGAGTTTGCGGAACACTCCTAGGCCATATCTCGGACTTACGGTCTCTCCCCAAATTGCGAGACGATACTCACCAGGGGGAAGGGCGAATGCTCTGGTCATACTTGGGGCTATCTCAGTATGCATCCTGACCGGGCCATCGAAAGACATGTATACGGTCTCGTTGGACGAGTTGACCATGACCAGTTCTGGTGTCTGCGAAGTGGATTCCGTCTCAGTGAATGGTGAGCCACTGGGCCGCGACTGCTCCCCTTTCGGCGGCTCAAGGCTCCGTCTTCGGCCCTCGCTGAGACTAGGCGTTCGCTTCATGTCTATGGATCTGCGCACGCCGTCTGCTAAGCCATCCAGTTGCTCCGTGGTTGGCAGCAGAGGGCGATCAAGCACTGATGGTGGGTCGGCGAACAGAGAGGATCGGCATTTGAGAGACAGAACGGAGACGGTAGAAACTATCCCGACTGCAATCAGGGACAGCCCCACCGTACGGCGCCGTCGATTCCGTACAATGACTTCTTGCCTATGCGATGGACAACTGGTACCCATAGAGCACTCACTGCACCGGGTATCTTGCTGATACCTCGGTATAGACTCGGAGGGCTGTCTTATTGTCTGGGTACTTCATCCGTATGAGGTTCGAACTCAACAGACCATACGCAGGAAAACCGTGGGCTCCAAGCTCCCATGCATTCGTAAGAGTATTGTCTATCCACTTTTCGCTGTCAGGCTCGGCCCGCTCAACATAGGCAGTCGTTGCCTTGGCCATGGCCTCCGCGGCTGCGGCGGTTCTGGCTGGATCGTCGGAAGCCAAGGCCATCATCCAAGCGAAACCAGCCACCATAGCGGCATCGAAATGACGCCCTTGACGGGAGTGCAGATCGACACTCCTTGTCAGAGCCTGCCACTCCACCCCCATCTCGGTAAGCGCAGCGAGGTCAACAGCACGCAGGTAATCTTCTTTGGCCTTCAGGGCGTATTGCCTGTTGAAATTGGCCAAGTACTCCTGTCGCGCCATCTCTCCAAACCACGCTGCCGCATTAGCTTCCTCGATGCCCGCCATGGCTTCCTCAGCCTCTGCCCGCGCCGCGAGGCGTCTGGCCCCCTTGATATTCCCCGAAAGAAGCGCCATACCAGCTGCCGTGTAGCTCGTATTCGATTCCTTCCCCCACACTGCCGCCGCTGCAGCATGACCCGTCCCCTCCCCGTCGGCGTATGCCGCGTTGGCATCCCGTTGGGCGGCCATTGTCTCCCCGGCCCTAGCCGACTTCACGTATAAGTTCCATCGCTGCTGAATAGCGTGGAGTTTCCGTTCAAAGGTCGGCTGATATGCAGCGGCGCAGTAACTGCATGGTGCGTACCCTGCATCGAGGGCCATTCGGGCAGTATCAAACATGACGCGAAAGCCAGAGATCCATTCTATGCAGGGACCATCAATCTTATGAAACAGCTTTGATTGATAGTAAGCCCCCATCACAGGCATGTCCAGCTGATCGGGTTGTCTATTCTGAGTTGTTTGACACTCTGCCTCGATCGACAGGAGAACACTCGCTACTGCTGCCAGACGAACTATGGTGAGCATATAGCCCCCTCCCCATATGTCTCTATTAGTCTTACTTCTCCCAGATATGTATTCTGGTCACGACCATGTCGTGCAGTGTGAACTCTACGTTATTGTTTCCGGTGTACCGTAGAATGCAGTCACGCGAGTACGTTCGGCTCGTCGGCCCGAAAGTCACTGTAATGCTACCACCACCAAGTGAACCGTTCCCGGGGCCACTCGATGTGAATGTAAGCGCTTCATCTGGATATCCATACCTGTATATGACGCGTTTGAAGTCATCGCCTAGCTTGATGTAGCGGTGCGGTCGCCATAGGGCAGTCCGCGCGTAGTTGCATTTCTCTGCGGCGACGGCGATCACCTTGACAAACCCATTGGGGTCCAGAACAAAACCCAGTACTACAGGACCTTCACTATAGACCCACTCGACCTCTCCAGGTCCAAGCGTTACCCAGATAGCAGTTGCCCAGATTGGGAACGGCTCAGTCTGCAGGCCACCAGCTGCCGTCGCGCCCGGTGCGGCAGCACCTCCAGGGCCGCCCGCAGCAGCTTCCGGCCCTGCCCCTGGAAACGCTCCCGCGCCGCCCGCTTCCATTCCCGGCATGCCGGGCATTCGTTCCCCGCCCATGGGTCCCATCCCGCCTGGCATAGCTTCCATGCCAGGTGCACCCGGCCCGGTGATACCGGGAATACCTTCGGGAGCTGACACCTGGGGCGCGCCGGCGGCTCCTTGCGCCGCTGCGATCTCCTCGCCTTCGCCCACGGCGATCCCGTCAGGCGTGCCGTAGACATCCAGCAGCGTGATGGCGTGGTCGCCGAGGCGAATCCCAGCCAACTGCACTTCCTTTGCCTCGGCTGCAGTCACAAGAGCTGACAGTGTGAACGCCAGACCCGCCGCTAGTAGTGCGCGGCTCAACAGGAAACGCATAATACGCTCCTCTTTCACGCCAGGACTGCGATGCGTGCTGCAATCCAGCAACTTGTTCTATTTCAAGCGCTGAGTATAGCACAGGAGGAAGCGGTTTTCAACCCGCCACTATACCTGTGAAGCCATCTTGAACGACCCTAGTCCGAAGCCAGATCGTGGCTCACGAGTTCGTAGGTGTAGTCCAGCACCTGCCCGTACCACCGCTCCTGCCGGACCTCCCCGATATTCGGAGCATACCAGCTTCTCAGTATGTCAACCGGTTCGCCCGCTGCCGCGATGGTATCGTCCACCTTCACGCAACCTTGGTAGGTCACGCCATTGGACACAACTGTCTGATCTACACCGGTAATGGTGAGGCTCTCGTCCTCAAAGGGCACGGTCCAGGTGTTGCCAACGGTCAGCGGCACCTTCAGCAGATAGTACCCCTCGTCCGCAAGCCCCTCCTTGATCAGCAGCCCCTGCGCCGCATGGCGCGCATAGAGGGTCACCGCTTCCGTCTCCCCGGCATAGAGCGCCTCACGCACATACCACGTGCTGCCACCGATTTCCTCGGTGCCGGTAATCCGGATGATATCGTTCTCATTGCTCTGCTTGGTCCGCATGATGCCACGGGCCCGCGGCTTCAGCCCCTTCACGCTCGCCGTCTGCGCCACCTGCGTGAACTTGTACTGCCATTCGTTCCCGACGGCCAGAGGCATATACGCCGAAGTTGCCGCCGAGCCACCATCGCTGCTCCCGCCTCCCCCACACCCACTCAGCGCCACGCCAAGCCCAACTATCGCCAAAACGACGAGCATCTTGTGCAACATCTTCACCTCGATATCCCTATTAAGCTGGACCTCACGCGTGGGGCCGACAATGCGTGGCGGCTATAGCTCGTTCCAGTTGCCTGTTCCCAGTTCCCCGCCTCTTTGACACCCCCGGGCCACTCAGGTTCCCATCACCAACATGATCTTCATGACCTCCGCCCCACCCCGCCGTGCCAGCGCAAAGGCCTCTTCGTACTCATCTATCCCAAACCTGTGGCTGATTACCGGCCGCCCCTTCAGCGCGTCCCCCGCGAGCATCTCCACCGTCTGCGGGTACACATTCGGGCTCCCCCGTACCCCGATTATGGTCTGCTCGCGGTCAATCAGCGTCTCCATCGCCGCCACCGGCTCGCGTCCCGACAACCCCACAACGCCGATCCGGCTCGTGTATCCGCCCAACTGCAGCGCGTCCCGAAAGGCCCCCGCAGTGCCCGCAGCCTCAATCACTACGTCAAAGAGCCCCGCCCACTCCGCCAAATCAACCTCTTTCGAGTTCACAGTCTCATCCGCCCCCAGCTCCCGCGCCAACCGCAGCTTCGGCTCGCTTCGCGTCACCATAGCCACGTGCCGCGCCCCGAAAACCTTCGCCGCCTGCGCGCAGAACTGCCCGATGCTCCCTCCGCCCACCACCGCCACCCGGTCAAGCGGCGTCACTGCCGTCTTCAGACAAGCATACACCCCCACCGACGCGGGCTCCACCAGCGCCGCCAACTCCGGGTCATCCACCGGGAACCGGTGCACAAAGTCCGCCCGCTGGACGTGGTACTCCCTCATCGCCCCATCCCGCCGCACAATCCCCGTCTCCGTCCCCTGCGGGCACAGGTTGTGGTGGCCAGTCAGACAAAGCCGGCACCGCAGGCAACCAATGCCCGTCTCTCCCACCACCAAATCCCCTTCACGCAGCCCCTCAACGCCCTCCCCCACCTCCGTCACATATCCCGCCCACTCATGCCCTGGCGTAATCGAGTACTTAGTCAGCCCCCGCAAAATCGCCCCATGCTCGCCGCTGATGACTTCAAGGTCCGTATGGCAGATCCCCGCCGCCGCTACCCGCACCACAACCTCTCCCGGCCCCGCCTGCGGCTGCGGCACCTCTTCCATCCTCAGGTCATTCGGCCCATGTACCCTAAGGGCCCACATTGCGCCCTGCCTTCGGCTCGCAGCACACCGACACAGCCACATCGCCACTGTGAATGTCTCCCCCGCGCGCCAGCACCCGGGCCTCCGCCTGCGTACCGCTGACCTTCGTGATCATCACACTCGCCAGAAGCTTCTGCGGCACCCGCTCCTCGCCTTCAGTCCCCGCCCGGTACAGCAGAAACCGGAATCCCGTCTCTGCTCCCGAGTTCTCGGGCAGCTTAAGCTTCACGGTAGTCCCGTCGCCCTGCTCCGCCACCTCGCCGATGATCCCCGTATACTTCCCCGCCGCCACCGCCACCTCGGCCAGCACCCCTGCCAGAGCCCGCCCGATCAGCACGTCGGTCGGCTCAGGCGTCCGGTCATTCCTCCGCACCTCCGCCGTCTTCGTCACCGCCTGAACCGCCTGCCCCGACACCTGGTCAATCGCCTCCACAAACACCGTCATCCTGATTGCCCCGGTCTTCTTATCCACCTCCAGGCGCTGCACCGTCCCCGTGAACAGCACATCCGCCTGCAGCGCATGGCCGATTTCCTGTAGGTACCCCACGGCATACGGCGGCCGCAGCCCCCGCTGCTCCAGCGCCTGGTCGGTCTGCGCCCGGTCCACCACCCGCCACACACCCGTCGCCCCCAGTTCCAGCGCCAGTTGGTCAGCCGCCCGCCGCCCCAGCAGGTGTCCCGAATACATGCTCGTGTTATGGAAGGGCAGCACTGCCGCGCCCGGCCTGAAAGTCGCCGCACCTGCCGCGGAGTGCAGCAAAACGGCCGCCAGGCCCCATAGCAGGACCTGGCGGCAACTAACTGACAACCTGGATGGACTTCCAGATATCACTTCTTAAGCTCCTCCAGTTGCGCCGGCGTCAGCGTTTCCAGCCCCTCCGGCCCAATCTCCACGCCCACGCGCCCCACCTGTACCTGCACCCGCGACCCCAGCGCCAGGTACTGCCCCAAGTCCGGTCGCGCCTTCAGCAGATCAAAGTACGCCTGGCTGAACGCCTTCACCTTCAGGATCTGGCCCTTCTCCTGCCAGGCCGTATCCTGCCATACTTCGCCATCCTGGAAGAATGTCCTCTGCCCGACGCTCTGGTAAGTCTGATACCGCCCGTCGGACTGTGCGTTCTCCTTCATCGCCTGGATGTTCTGCGCCGCAACCACCGCCCCGGCCCCGATCTGCGTCTTGCTCATGGCATCGTAGGCCGCGCGCGGTGCCGGCGCTCCGGCGGGCATCGCGTGGTTGAACGCCTCCTGCTGCCGCGGCGCCGCTGCCGCCACAACCTTGTCTTCCTGCACCAGATAGCTCGTGTACGGGGTCACAATCCCGAACTTCAGCGCCAGCCGCACGACTTCTTCCCTGATCTCCTTGTCATCGCCGTGCAGCCGCAACTCATCGAGCAGGTGCCCGATCCGCCGTCCGGCCCAGACCCGCGCCAGGAACGGATTCCCCAGGTTCTCCGCCGGGAAGCTCGCCTCATAGGTGAACGTCCGTTCCTGGCCCGCCCCGGTTCCCGTCAGCGTGATCGCGGACCCGCCGCTGCCATCATACCGTCCCACCAGCACCAACTGCGACCCCACAAACAGGTCCGGCAACTTCTGCGGGTAGATGTCATGTGTCTGCGCGCTCGCCACCTTCACCCGCAGGTTTGACAGCACCGGGTGGCTCATCTTCGAGTAGAGACTCGATACCGCCGCCTCGATATCCTCCCCGGGCCGCACATAGTTGCTCGACCCGCCATTGCCGTCCGCCACGCGGTCCAGCAGGTGGGTATTCACGTCATCGCCCACACCGAAAACGAACATCCGCGCCACTCTCTCCCCCGCCTCATCCTTCGCCTCGCTGTGGTTGGCCTTCGCCACATTCTTCAGAATCGCCTCGAGGTCACGTTCCCCGGCCGTGGGCAGCCCATCGGTCAGGAAGATGACCATCTTCGGACGCTCGCCGGGCTTGCCCGCCAGTTCCAGCGACTGCACCAGCGCGTCGTTCAGTGCCGTCGAGCCCGCCGCGTCGATCTTGGCGACAGACTCCTTGGCCCGCTTCACATTCTCCGGCGACGCCTCCAGCAGCTTGTCCTCAAACGACCGCGTCTCGGTCGCGAAGCTGATCAGCCCAAACCTGTCCTTCGGCCGCAGCGCCCCCAGACAGAACTCAAACGCCTTCTTCGCCTGTTCGACCTTCTCGCCCGTCATGCTGCCGGACGTATCCACGGCGAAGATGACGTCCTTACCCTCGATCTCCTGGTTTCCCCACTCCTGCTTGGGCGACAGCAGCATCATGAAGTAACCCGGCTCCCCCTCTTCCCGGTGGGTCAGCACATTCAGACCGAAGTCCTTCTCCGCCATCGTGTAGAACAGCTCAAAGTCGCTGTTGAAATTGGTGTCATCCAGTTCCAGCCCCGCCGACACATTGTTGTCGCCCTTGCGCACAACCTCGATCTTGTGGCTCGGCGAGTACACGGACTTGATCGGCACCTGCGACTTGATGTTGATGTCCACGACCAGCTTGCCCACGTTCGGCTCGCTCCGCCCCAGCTTGACCGCGTGGGTATACCGCACCACGCCGGACTCTGCCTTCAGAACCTGCGTGAACTGCAGCTTGGTCTGCACATCCCCATCCGGCGGCACCGGGAAGATGCTCGCCTTGAACAATCCCCCACCCTCATACTCAAGCAGCGCCGGGTCGCGCATCGTCCTCACGATGTCTTCGTAGATCTTCCGTGCTTTATCCCGGTCCAGGAGCTCCCCCTTCATCTCCTTGCCATTCATCCAGTACGAAAAGTCGCTAACCGACGCACCCACCGGCAGCGGGTACAGGAACGTGCCCTCAACCTGCTGCCTATGCGGGTTGTGCAGGACAGTAGTGACAGTCGTCCGCGCGACCTGATCATTGATCTGGGTCTCAACATGCTGCGACTTGCACTGCAGATAAAGGGGCTTGATCTCAGGTCGTGGTGGCGGATGGGGGATAACAACACAAGCGCTGACCAGGCCGCAAAGCAGCACCGCCAGAACTACACTCACGGGCACCAAACACCTATGCATGAGGCTCACCTCTACTTTGAACTCGTTGCTATCAGCTAAGAGCCCGCCAGGCCTCAGTTTCTTCCCAACTGTCCTCTCAAGTGACGACTCCGACATCCCATAGTGCGGACGTCCCGCCCGCCGCCGTCATCACCGACCAGCCCCCGCTCCGGCGGAGGGGCCGAGCTTCAGCCGGCCCAAGCCGCTATCACCGGTCTTCACGCCGCCTAGCGCGGGCGTCCCGCCGGCCGTTAACATGAGTCATCAACACGAAGGAGGTACCAATCGGGGAATTGCCGGAGGTCTCTGCCGCTACGACGACAGGAACCGGGGTGCCGCTTTGCCTGGCCCACTCCAGAGCGCGCTTCTCGTCTTGCAGCGCACGTGGATCCCGGTAGCGCTTCAGAACCAGCAAGTCAGCATTGCCGTCGGCATCCTGCGTGTGGAGGATCGAGACATGAGGACGGGGGTAGGCAGGTCCGGAGGGCAGCATCGCATTGACAATGACTGTCCGCCCTCGCTGCGCCGTGAGCACAGACCCGAGGTAGGCCAGATCATCGGTCACTGCATCGGGGTACGGCTCGTCAGACATGGGAACCTCGGGGGTGCTCATCCTTGGTGGCCTCCTGTGGTTCAACCCATCATTCTGGCACCGACGAACCCTTCCCGTTCCCCACGGCCCCCCGAGGAAACCGTCCACCCTCAAAACCCAGCTCTGTACGAGCGATCACGGATCGCGACGCTCTCCGCCCCACTACTTCACATGAATATGGTAGACTTCGCCGCGCGTCTCAATGCGATACGCGCACGCATCGCATAGAATCTTGAGCGCCGCTTTGAATGGCACGCCCGCGCTGTAATCCTGCGTCACCAACTGGCCGTTCACGCCCTCATGCAGCACCACTCGCGCCCCAACTGCCGCTGCCATCTCCCGAATGGCCTTGGACGATGGGACCTCACGGAACACAAGCCTGATGATGGCGTCGTCCTGCGGCGCAGGTTCTCCGGTGAATCCCGGCACCAGGGCCTCCAATTCCGCTGCCACACCCGGCACGTCCCCTTCCAGCCGCACCTGTAGCCGATGCGTCCCCGCCCGCGCCGCCACCATTTTCACCGGCAGTTGCAGCTTCTGCCCCCGACGCATCTCCCCACGATACAGCACGCCCTGGTCACTCCCCATCACCCGCAACCCGTCGTGCGGCAGCACGGACACCCGCACTACAGCCTCCGCCTGTCCTGTGATCACCAGTTGCCCCACCACCGGTACCCCGACCGGCCGTTCCACCGGCGGCACGAAGGCCAACTGCACCTCACCTGCCTGTCTCTGCAGCGGCGCCGGCACGTTGCCCGCATCGTCCCCCGCCGCGAACGTCCCCGCCGGCTTGCTGCCACCGCCCGGCGCCACGGGGACACTCACCAGCTTCGCTCCCCACGAACCGAACGTCGGTGTTCTGCCCTCGCCGGCCGGCGGCGCCACCATCGGCGGCCTGACAAAGCCTCGGCCCCTCCCCCAGCCACCACCACGAGCGGCTCTGTATGGCCGCTGCAGGCCTGCCGGCGCCCCAGAGTGGGGCTGTGGCTGCATTGCGGGAGCTGGCTCGGCGCCCCGGACAACTGCTTGCTGCATGGGGTTGTACGCGAACGGGGAACTCTGGGGCAGATCTACGACGTTCACTGGGTTAAGAACGAAGGCCCACAGCGCGATCAGGCAGCAAGCGGCCATCGAGGCCGAGGCCGCGACCGGGTGCCAATAGGTGCGCCAGAACGAGTAAGTGGGGGAAACCTCATCCAGCGCGCGGCTGATGCGAGACAGCAAATCCGCCGGAGGGGTGACTTGGGGCAATGAGCGCAGGTCCGCCACAGTGGCCTTGAAGCCCGCAAGATCGGCCGCGCATGTCGCGCATTGCTCAAGATGCAGCCGTGCCTCGACTGCTCCCGGCGACTGGCTCCCCTCCAGTACGTCGGTGTAGTGTTCATGACAGGTTGCGCAGTCCATGCTGTGGCCTCGAGGACGATGTAGACGGCTGTAGACCCAGGCGTGCATCCTGTGCGTTGCCTGGCGTCTGGCGTTAGGACTTCTTCTTCATCCGATTAGTTCCAGGTCCTTTTCCATCTCCTCACGCAACGCCAACCGCGCGCGGTTCAGCCGGCTCTTGACCGTCCCCAGTGGCAGCTTCAGCATCTCCGCGATTTCCTCATATGAGAACCCCGCCAGGTCATACATTATCAGCACCGTACGGTGCTCCATCCGCAGCCGCCCCAGCGCCTTGTGCACCGTCTGCTGCAACTCCGAGTCCATCGCCGTCCGCTCCGGCAGAGCCCTGGTGTCAGGGATTTCGCGCTCTGCCAGCGGCTCCTCCGGCGAATCCAGAGTCAGGCTCTGCGCATGCCGCTTCTCGCGCCGGACCATATCGAGACAAACATTACTCACAATGCGGTAAAGCCAGGTGGTAAACGAAGAGGAACGACGGAAGGTCCGCAGCGAGCGGAAGGCCCGCACGAACGACATCTGCGTGGCATCCGCGGCAGAGTCATGGTCGCCCAGGATCCTGTACGCGGTATTGAAGACGAGCGGATATGCTCGAGCCACAAGCTGATCAAAGCTGTGCCTGTCGCCGGCCTGCGCCTGTACGATCAGGTCATTCTCACTGAAGCCCAAACCTGCCCCTCCAACTCTCCCTCAAATCAATCCCGCCAGCCCTGATCGCCAAGCCGGCGCCACCACAGCCCAAGCTTCGCACACTGGTGTACGCCCAACATTCCTGTCGGGCACGCCCCTCAACCACTTTGGTCAGAGCCGCTCTGAAAACACCCGTTCATCATCCAGCCGCACCCGCACCCGCGCCCCCTCAGGCCCGGACCGGTCCACGTCCACAATCTCCCCCGGCCGGCACAACCGCTCCAGGAAAGACTTATCCATATCCGAGCCCTGCACCGTAACCGATACCAACTGCAGCGCTTTGCCCTGCGGCACGGTGATCTTCAGAGTGCGGAACACGAACTTCTTCCCATCCGCCAACTCAAACTCGCTGAAGTCCTTCCCGCCACTGACCAGCAGATTCACTTTGCTCTTGCGGTTCAGCACGGTCCCGGCAGGCGGGGTCTGGCTCAATATCTGGTCTGCGGGGGCGTCATCAGTCTTCCGCTCGGTCTCACCAATCTGTAGATCATTGTTGGTCAACTTGGCGGCAGCTTCTTCAAGCTGCATGCCCTTCACCATCGGCACTTTGACAGTCCGCGTCCCCCGGCTGATAACCGCCCGCACCTGCCGTCCGGCCCGTACCTGCTTCCCCTCATAGGGGCTTGTTGAGATGACGCTGCCTTCCTTGACGTTCCTGTTGTACGCATAGTTGACGACAGTCATCTTCAACCGGGCCAGTTCCAGCCGCTCCTCCGCCTCCTTGCTAGGCATCCCGGTCACCTTGGGCACTGTCACCAACGGCGCGGCCGGCCCGAAGGCCGCGAGCATTGCCCCGGCCACCAGGGCGAGAATGACCACGAACACGATGCCGAGGCCCACAAAGCCTGTCAGGGTGGCCGCGGCCCAGTCGCGCATCTCCACCGGCTCGTGTGAGTCGCGGTGCCCGCTCGGACGTAGCTGACTGCGCAAAAGTGATAGCATCTCTAGCAACCCATAGCGAGTGGCACTGTCTGCCGGAAGTTCAGGTCCTGCGGAGGGGCAGAAGGGTGAGTCTCATACCTCGGATAGTACCCCAGTCACACCACAAATCTGAACCCTTTTGATTCCCACTATGCCCAAGTCCCGAATCTGCCCCGAATCGCAACATCGGGTAGCTTCGTTGTTTCATTTGTACCCGTTTTGGAGACGGTAATCACCCCGTCACGAGCTCTTCAAGTGCCTTGACTAGCTCATCCATCGGGGCCCTCTCCTGGATCACGAACCGTCCAATCTCCGGAACCAGTGGCAGTCGCACCGCCCCATCCACAGCCTTTTTGTCGTACAGTAATGATTGTTTCGCACGGGCCAGGTCAAGCGACAACGGCCCCTGCAGCAGCCCCAGCCGCTGCAGCAGCCTCTCCTGTCGCTGAGCCACCTCTGGCGCGGAGAGACCCAGTCGCACCGCCAGCCGGGCCTCGGCCACCATGCCCCACGCCAGCGCCTCACCATGCCGCAGGTCCCACTCCCCCGCCCCCACCTCAACCGCGTGGCCTACCGTGTGGCCATAGTTGAGGCACGCCCGCATACCCTTTTCGAGTGGGTCAGCCTCAACAACTGCGGCCTTGATTTGGCAATTACGCGCCACCAGCGGGCTCAGGAGCCCCATATCGCGCCCCAGCAGCCGCTCTGCAGTTTGCTCGAGCCACTCAAACATTACTTCGTCCGCGATGGCGGCGTGCTTCACGATCTCGGCCATCCCCGCACGCAGTTCGCGGTCCGGCAGCGTCTGCAGCGTCTCGACGTCAATGGCCACGAGCGAGGGCTGATGGAACGCGCCGACGAGGTTCTTGCCCCGGGGCAGGTCTACCGCGGTCTTGCCGCCCACGCTGGCGTCTACCTGCGCCAGCAGCGTGGTCGGCACCTGCACAAACGGCAGCCCACGCATGTAGGTCGCGGCCACAAATCCCGCCAGATCGCCCACTACCCCGCCGCCAAGTGCGAAAATCGTTGAGCTACGGTCGAGAGCCGCCTCGAGGCACCCTTCATAAAGCCGCTCTGCCTGTGCGAGCGTCTTGCTGGCCTCGCCATCCGGTACTTGCAGCAGCGCAACCTGCCACCCGGCCTCTTGCAGCGAACTCAGGCACCTGTCGGCATAGAACCCTGCCACCGTAGCAGCGCTGATCACCGCCGCATGTTTGCCTGCGGTCGGCGGCCACAGCTTTCCCAACTCGTCAAGCAACCCGGCACTGACGTGGATGTCGTAGGCATGCTGCCCCACCCGCACGGGCACCACGAATGCCTGCTGCGCCGTGCCTGCTGGAGGGCTCCCCTGATCAGGAAGACAAACCCGTTGCCGGTTGGTTTCACTCATTGGGCAGACTTCTTCCCTAAGGTCAGCAAACGGCGCCACAAGTGCGCCGTTTGCCGGTAAGACAACTCGAAAGCGATCCGATCTATTGGGCCGGAACGTCGCGGACGATCCGCGGCGTCACGAAGACCAGAAGCTCAGAATTCCGCTTGCTAGTGCTATGCGACTGGAATAGGCGGCCGAGGATCGGAAGCTTGGATAGCAGCGGCGTCTCGCGGATATTGATGCTCTCGTCCTTGCGGATGAGCCCGCCGAGTACAATGGTCTCGCCGTCGCCCACGCGAACCTGCGTGCTAACATACTGTGAGGTGACGATGGGGATGGACTCCCCGTTGGGGCCGGTAACCTGGCCAACAGTGTCCTCCAGCGTCGGCTCGAGGTAGACGGTGACGCTGTCGTCGGCGTTGATCCGCGGCACGACCCAGAGCGAGTTCTCAACTGTGATGAAGTCGCTTGTGAAATCAACCTCACGGGTACCAAACTGGTTGTAGGAGACCTCCGCGGAGAAGTACGGGATCTCAGTGTAGAAGTTGATCTCCGCGAACTGGTTGTTCATCGTGATGACGTGGGGCTCATTGATGACAGTGGCGCGGCCACTGGACAGGAGGGCATTCAACTGCGCCTCGAACCGCCCGCGCGCGAACCGCACTACGTTGTTGACGGCCTCACCGGGGGCAAAGCCCTGGTTGAAAAACTCCAGCGAGCCGTTCGAGGTGCTCCAGTCGATACCAAACGCTTTGTCGGCGGTTGTCTGGACTTCAATGAACTTCGCTGCGCTCTCAACCTGTTTGGAAGGCTTGTCGAGCAGGTCGAGAATCTCGCGGAAGCGATCAATGTCTTCCTGCGTCCCGCGGACGAGCAGCGCATTCTGAGGCATGAAGGCTGTCGGGGGTTCCATGTCTCCGGGGAGCAAGTCTCCAAGGCCGCCACCGCCACCGCCAGTTCCACCACGACTACCACGGCCGGTTGTGCCTGTTCCGCCCTGGTTATCACCACCGCGGCTACTACGGCCGCCGCCGCGGCTACCGCGCCCGCCGCCGCCCTGGTCGCCGAAATCCTGGTTGAGGCCAAGCGCCGAACTGTTCCCGGAGGTCGGGGCACCATAGCCACCTGCGAAGACACCGGCTGCTGACAAACCGCGCCCGCCTCGAGATACACCGTTCTTGATCCGGTCGGAAGACGAACTCATGTTGCCGAAGACCTGCGAGGCGGTACCACCGGAGCAGACTGTTCCGCCAAACATGTAAGCCAGTTGCTCGGCGTCAGCGAACTGCAACACGATCATCTTCGTCTCAATCTTTGGCTGTGCAGCAGTAGCTGTGCCAGCCGCAGGGGTGGAATCAACCACAGTCAGCGGAGGTGGAACCACAGCGGGTGCGCTATTGCCGACAACCGGCCCGGCGTGCGGGATGTTGATTGCAGGCGAGGAAGCCTGCGTCGCAGCCCCGGACGAAGCCGAAGCAGTCTCCTGGGGAGCGGACGAGGCAGGCCGCGGCTGCTTGGAGACCGTGTAGATGTTGTTGTCACGGTACCAGTAGAAGCCCTGGGAAGTGGCTATGGCGCGCAGGGCATCATCCACCGTGACATCACGCAAAGTCACAGCAGGGATGACGCCTGTCACGTCATGACTGATGATGATGTTGACGTTGGCGGCTTTCGCCAGCATGCGCAGCACCTGCTCGACTGGCGCATCCTTGACGTCAATGTTGATCAGTTGGCCATCCGCCGCTTCGTTGCCTACGGCAGCGAAGGCGGTGCTGATCAACCCTGTGCAGAGCGCGGCGAGCAGTATGAGCGGCATGCCGTGGCGCCTGTTTGGCTTCAACATGGTCTCCTCCCGGGCGCCCTCTGGCGTCCCCGATGGCTGGCTGGTACGACGATGCTAGGTTGTAAGGCTTCGACTATTGCTGCGTTAGTCCCCCCCAGGTACTGCTCGGTGCTACTCTAGTAATTGCTGCTGCTGCGGCTGCTACCACCGCTCCGGCTGCTGCCACTGCTTCGACTACTACCACTGCTGCCACTACTGCGGCTGCTGCCACTGCTGCCGCCGCGGCTGCTACCACTGCTACCACTGCTGCCACCGTACCCGCCACCACTGTTGCCGCCACCACCACCGCCGCCACCGTACAGCCCACCACCCTCGATGATCTCGCCACCAAACAGGTCGGCCATGTCAGCCGGGTCAGCATACTTCATGATGATCAGGCGGAGCGGGAGGTTCTTTTCGTCGTCAGCGGCCGCCGTCGTTGCCGCCGCCGCACCCGGGGCCGCCGCGGCCGCCACATCCGTGGTCGCGCCGGGAGCCGTCGGCCGGTTCATAAAGACCGGCGCCGGGAAGCGCGGGGTAGGCCGCTCGCCGCGCTCGGTGCGCCGCTCGGGCTTCTCGCGGATCTGGTAGACGCCAGCATCCTTGACCGACATCAGTCCTGCTTGACTGAGCACAATCTGCAGAGCCTCGTCTACGGTGACCTCTACGAGCGAGGCCGTGACTTTGATGTCGCCGAGGTTGCCACTCATGGCGAACTGCAGGTTCTTGTCATAGCGCTTGAGCATCTCCAGGACGGAGCTCAGCGGCGTGTCTTTGAATTCGATCGAGAACCTGTCCTGCGCGCACACCATTGATGTGCTACACACGCACAGCAAGCATACGATTGCGATAAACCCGCGAATGTGTCCCATGATGCGCCTCCTGTATACTGCACTAGACCAGGCGGACCTGTCGAATTGCTTAGCGAACCGGCGGCGGCATGCCTCCGCCACCACCAGGCGCCGCGGGCATTCCGGGCTGACGTCCGGGCCGCTGGCGCCCGCCGCCGGCTGGCGGAGTGGGTGCTGCCGGCTTCGGCGGCGTCGCGCCACCGGGTGTGTAGTGAATTGTCTGGCGCCGGCCAGTCTCACGATCGGCCACAACCATGCGGTCGCGCCAGATCTCCACGACCTGCCAGCCGTCAACTATGTCTCCGGCCCGCACGTCGCCGGTATTGCGTCCACTGCGATAACTGACAATGGCATCGCCCTGCGGGGTCCAGAGCATGCCGGTGATCGTGACATCGAAGGAAGGCTCTTCTTCAGGCGTCGGCGGCGTCACAGCACGTCGTGCCGGGACGTTTGGCCGCACGAAGCCGAGACGCGCCGTGATCGGCAACTTGCTCCAGTTGGTACCATACTGGGTGACGAACGGTATTTCCTTAGGTTCGGCCTCCCCGCCAGCTCCCTCTTCCCGCGAAACGAAGGGGTTGGTGCGGCTGGCCTCGAGGGGCGGGGTCTCCACATCGGTCGCAGTCGCGGCACCGCCGCCGGCCGCTGCAGGAGCGGCCCCAGGTCCGGCCTCCGCTCCGGGAGGGGCACCGGGGCCTCCGCCAGGAGGTCCGCCGGGGCCACCGCCGGGAGGTCCTGCCTCAGCAGGCGGCCCGCCTTCTTCCTGCGCCATCGTCTGCCCCGTGCCGTTGATGCCGGGTATAACGAACAAGAACAGGATTACGCCCACCAGTACCAGCACCAGTAGGCTTCCCGCGATAACTAGCTTACCCTTCTGCTCGTCCAACTCGTTCCTCCAGGAGATACGACGCCAAAATCACCGGTCCGTTTCGGCTATTCGTCTCCGCCGCCGCCACCGCTATCATCCTTGGCCGGCTTCTCGTCGGCCTTCTCGTCCTTCTTGTCCTTCTTGTCGCCGCCCTCTTCTCCGCTGGGGCCAGTTGGTGGACCACCAGCCTCGGCACCTCCGCCTGGCCCGGCAGGGCCTGCGGCAGCAGCGGGTGCAGGCGGCGGTGAAGCCGCTTCAGCACCCTCTACGAGGATGTAGAGTGTCAGCGGGACGGTGGCCGTGAGCTGGTCGCCACTGCCCGTGAGGCTGAGCGAGCCGATCGTTGCAATACGCGGCAACAGAGCGAGGTTCCGGTAGAGTCGCTCGATCGCTCCGAGTGAACCAGATACTCTCAGATTCAACGGCGCGTTGCCCGGCACCTGCAAGAATCCTGTGGAAGGCACAGTTGGGGGAGCCAGTGGCGGCCCGGCTATGCTGGCGCCTTCAAGTATCGTCACGCCCTGGCTATCAAAGTACCTCTTTATGGCCAAGGGCAGGTCGTCGCGGAACTCATACCACAGGGCCGTCATGGCGAGCAGTGGCATGTGCATCGAGATGCGAATACTCTTGCGCTCACGCAGGGCTGCGAGTTCCTCCTGCGCCTGGAGCCACTTCTGGTCGATCTCGGCCTTGTCCTTCTCGGCCTGTGCCTTCTGGGCCACCACGGCTTCCTCAGCCGCGAGGTCTTCCCGCAGCTTGGTCAGCTCTTCCCGCTTCGGCTTCACCAGGAAGTAGGCGGCAGCTACGCACATGCCGATGATCAGCACGGCTACGATCGCAATAATGGCAATGGTCGGTATTTTTCCCATTTACCGCAGGCTCCCATGGAGCGTCACAATGAACAGTTCAGACGTCATTTCGAAAACCACCCCGCACATTTCGGGCGCGCAGGCTGCCGTCACCCCCGACGGTTCGGCACGCTATTAGGCTTCGCCGCCTCCGCCCCCTCCGCCGGCATCTCCGCCACCAGGAGGTCCGCTAGGCCCGGCGCCGCCGGCAGGTTCCCCGGGACCGCCCGGGGCACCAGGCGCGCCAGGGGCACCAGGGGCTGCACCGCCGCCACCAGCCGCGGGTGGGGAGGGAATGCTGATGGGCTGTTTCAGCGTGCAACTGACGGTAAATCTGATCGGGCCGCCGCCAGCCGTGCCGCCGGCGGGGGGCGCGCCTCCGGGCGCTGCTCCCGGGCCACCAGGAGGTGGTGCACCGGCTTCAGGCCCTGCGGGCGCTCCGGGTGCGGCGCCGGGTGCGCCAGCACCAGCTCCTGCGGCTGCGGCCCCCGCAGTACCCTCAATGGTGCCGCCCTGCATCGTCGTGGGCGCAGAGAAGCTGAAGCTGGTGATATACGGACAGCGGACCATGTTCAGGATGAAGCGTGCGGCGTCCTCAGTCGTCTCCACCTCGGCGGTGAAGGAGACTGAAGCCGGCGGGGTGATGCTGAAGCTTGAAACGACAGCGCGGTCGTAGATGTAGCGGTTCAGCTGGTGGAAGCGGTCCCAGAACTGTGAGCCGGACCCGTCAGCCTGTTGCACGAAGGTGATTTTGGCCTGGATGGGCGCGAGCTCGTCCTGCCGTGCCTTGGTTTCACCCTGTAGCTTCCGGACGGCGTCCGCCTGGGTCTTGGTCTCTTCCAGTTTCTGCTTGGTGTCGTTGATCGTGGAGTTGATGTGCGCGAGGTACCCGAGCCACCCTAACACCACCAGCACCAGCAGTGGAATCGACATGAACAGAACCTTACGGTTCCGTCGGGCTATGGCATAATGTGCCGGAAGCAAGTCTAGCTTGAGCAAGCTGGGATCCTCCCTGTTGCTGCTCATGTCGCGAGACGGGCCACAACCTCAACCCGCCGCCGCGAACCTTGAATAGGTGTTTCGCGCGGCTACAACTACCCGAACATGTCCCGCATTGCCAGACCGACAGCGATGACACACCCCGGTGCTACGTCCCTGAGATACTCTTGGGGCACTTCTTCGTCATCGTGTTCCACGTACTCAAACGGGTTGGCAATCTCGCAGGTCAGCCCGACTTCGCCACCGATAAAGTCAGCGATGCCGGGGATGACGGCGCTTCCGCCCGAAATATACATCCGGTCAATATCTTCATTGCGATGGTTGCGCCGGTAGAAGTCCAGCGACCGCCGCACCTCGGTCGAGAGGTCGAGCAGGGGCTGGGCGATGGCTTCGTAGACCTGCGCCTGGACGGCTTCAACCTCCGGCGGCACGGGCTCCTTGGCCGCCGGGGCCGGGGCGCCCCCTACCGGCGGGGCAGCAACGGTCTGGTCGGGCGGCAACTGGTAGGCTTCGGAGCCGGTCTCAACTTCCAGCTGGGTCGCTGCTTCGTCGAGAGCCATTCCGCCGCCAAGGTCTGTTGCGCTGCTATCGGAGACCTCAAACACGGAGTCTTCTTCGTCAACTCCGCCTATCGCATCGAAGGATGAAGTGTCTTCCCCGTAGCCGGTGTCAGCGCCGCCGCCCTCGAAGGCATAGGCCCCGGTGAGGTCGGCGAACAGCCGCTTAACGCTCTCGGCGGAGGCCTCGTCTTCGGCCACGTTCTGCCGGATGGCCGAAGTGAAGGTGGCGCCAGCGGTAGGGATGCTGCGGACAAAGGCCAGAAGGCCCTTGCGAATGATGACGATGGCAGTGTTGCTCGCGCCGATGTGAACGACGACTATGGTCTGGTCCGCCAGCGCCTCACCGCCCGCATCAGCCATGGCGCGTGCAATCGCCAGGGGCTCGACGTCGATCGCGAGCGGCATGAGTTTGGCCGCCATCATCGATTCGACGTGGGCGTCTACCATTTCCTCCTGCGCCACCGCCAGTAGAACTTCCATGTTCTGGGCATCCGGAGGCGTGTCATCGCGTTCGATGGGGCGGTAGTCGTAGACTGCCTGATCAACGGGGAAGGGAGCCTGGCGTTCCAGCTCCCACTGAATGGCTTCTTCGAGCTCTTTGCCGGTCATCTTGGGGACTTCGATGATCCGGACCACCACATCGGTATCCCCGCCCACCGAGGCCACTACCTTCTTGACTCCGAAGCCACCGTTGCGGCTTAGCAGATCGGTAAGTGCTTCGCTGACTGCCGCACTGTCAACGATCCTTCCCCCCGACACGCTGTGTTCGGGGGTAGGAACAACCACCGGGCGCCCCACCATGCGGATCTCGTGTCCCGCAAGCCGAAGCTCCACGGCCTTTATGGCCTGGCTCCCTATGTCTAGGCCCAGGACGTGTGTTGCGCCTCTGGCCATACTTCGGCTCCTCCTACAATGCAGGCAGCAATTAGTGCAGAGACGTTACTCCATGAGGAGTTTAGTCTCTGCCAGTGTCATTGTCAAGCGCAGGAAAGCAAACAGACAAAAGGCTACGCCCGCGCCGTCTGTAGGGGCAATTCCCCACTCCCCTGCCAGTGCCCTTCATACCCTAGCAGACATTTTTCCCGCTGAATGGTTCCGGTTGATGATGATGATGAGGCCAGGTAGACCGGGCGCGAGCTTCCCGTCTGTGACGGCCGCGCGCGCCCGGAGTTGTATCGCGCTTGTGGCTTAGGGCACCGGAATGGCGCGCAGGGGCCGCTCAGGTGCAAGGCTGCCGAATTCGGGCGCAACTACGGCCGTGTAGATGTCAGACGAGGGATGCACGGGCGCGTCGTAGGGACCGGTCGCACGGGTTCCTGCGGGGTTCTCCACCAGCCTCATGTCCCACACGCCGCGGGGACTGGCCCAGAAGAGCCAGTAACGCACCGCGGGGACCAGCACAGCGGGATCAGCCGGATCGGTTGCGGGCACGTTGAACTGCTCGGGCACCGCCACCAGGGAACCCTCGCCGACCACGGTGTCCACCGGAACCACCATCTCGCGGCTCCAGCCGATGACCTGGTGCCGCTCACTATAGGCCCGCCCATCGGCCGAGGTGTAGTTGATCGTCAGGTAACGGTCGATATCAGCGGGGTCTGCGGTCAGAATGCCCGCGTTGTTGGCGGTGACGTAATCCGCCGTGCTGCCGGTGACCGAGTCCCAACTCGCTACCGGGGGCCGTCCCACCTGCACCGAGGTTGAGTAGGCCTTGTACATGAATGCCGGCCGACCGAAGTGGGGGGCTTCGCTGGTCGGATAACTCCGGCGCCAGAAGACCACGAGGCGCTGGGTTATGTCTCCATCCCACGAGGCCGAGGGGCAATCATCCTGCGCGCCGCTGCGGGTTACTCGATAGACGTAGGGGTAGTAATTGACACAGAGTACGACATTGCGCAGGGTCTCCAGCCCGTCGCGGGCAGCGTCATCGCCGAAGACTGTCCGGGGGTTGCCGGGCGTGTCCTCATCGAACAAGGGCGAGCCAAACTGGACTGTGCCAGCCACCGGGTTTATGTCCATCATCAGCCGACGGGTTGCCGGACCGTTGGGGTCGCGCAGGTAGAAGATGCCGTCGCCGTCGTCGTCTACGATGTAACCGGCCGGCAACGTCGCGCCGCCAATGCCACGCAGCAGAGGCGCGACCCGGTAGAACCCGCGGTTGCGGTAGTCGGCGACTGCGCGGTCACGCTCCGCTGCGGGCAGGTCCCAGATTACGTCGAATCGGCGTACCGAGCCATCGGAGAAGCGCAGCCGCAACTCGAAGGTCGGGCTGAAGCCGTCGAAAGAGGCGCTCAGTCGGTCGCTCAGGTAGGCGAACTGCTGCCCTACCTGCCAGTCGAGATGGCGGCTTCCGAATAGCTGGTGGTAGCCGTCGGTCGCCATCTCTTCGCTGTCGGAGATGCGCATGAAGGGCAGCTTGCTCAGCGGGCTGGTATTCGTGGTCGCGATCGGGTCAGCCGGAATGCGGTACTGGGTCCAGCAGATGTCCGCCTGCCCCTCATGGGTGACAAACCCTGAGAAGAAGACGTGGGCGGTGTTGCCTGTGGCGAACACTGATACGTCCTTGGTTGAGGTGAAGGGCCCGGACTTGGGCCGGCGGATCGTTACGTTGGTGCCATCTGGCAACACCGCCGTGGCCAAGTCAGTGGTGCCCGCCCCTATGGCGCTCGAGACTGGCAGCAGGGCCTGGTTGTTGTTAGGCGTACCAGTGAAGTCCCAGCGATAGTTGAGCTGCTCGCGCCCCGGGGTTCCGGCGTGCCAGAAGAGCCAGGCCCCATTGGTCCGAGCAAAGCCGCGGAGGCCCTGCTTCATCAGGCCGGTGTCATACACGAAGTTTGCAGCGGGCACGGCAGGCCAAGTCCAGGTGTCCGCGGCCACGGAATTGAACACGAGGCGCGAGTCGACGCCGCCGGCATGGCGCTGTTGACGCTGCCAGAACGCCCACTTCGTCGCCCCGGTAACGTCATACATGACCCACGGCGCGCCGTTGACTACTGTGCCGGAGTCTGCGGTCATCAATTCCGGCAGGTCGAGGATGCCGCTGACCGGGTCGGCGGGCCAGACGTAGCGGCGGAAGAGGGGATCATCAGCGACGTCAATGTAGCCCCGCGGGGTGGCGTAGACGAGATTGGACGCAGCAGTGGGGCTGGGGATGTGTCCCTGATTGGTCCCGACCGCTCCCGAGGGGGCCACAGCAGAGGTGGCCAGGCGGTTAGTGGACCATAGGACCTGCATTCGTCCGGGCTGCGGACTCGGCAGCACCACGGGGTCGCTGTCGCGCGAGTAGTAGTCATTCTGCGGCAGCCTGGCCTCGAAGACCCGCGACTGCCCGCGCAGGACGCCCGTAAGCGGCTCGCGAGCCAAGTCTATGGCCGGGTTATACTGGCGCGCGGCGGTGGTGGTGTCAACCCAGGCCGAGCCATCCCAGTAGCTGAAGTCAAAGGCGCCGTTCGCGATGGCGTCAACATACTGCAACTGTGACCCCAGATAGGTACCTACCGGCTGCCCCAGCGGCACCGGCTTCGGGGTCCCGCGGCCTACGTAGCTCCCAGCGCTGACGTACCCGTAGGCCTCATTCCCGGCTGCGGAGCCGGGCTCAGTGGCCAGGGTATTCCAGGCTGCTGCGGTGTTCATCGCGTTCTCGTAGATCAGGCCGAGGTCGCCCTCAGTGCGCGGCACGAAGGTATCCCGCGTAAGGGGACCGCTGCCCGCCTTGCGAGCATACGACGATGTCGGGTCAACGTCTACCCGCAAGTAATGATCCAGCGCGCGATCAGCTATCGCAGCGTCATCGAGGTCATATACATTCGCCAGCCGCAGCGGTGTCTGCACGTTGCCTTCATTGCGCAGCAGCACCTTGGCTTCGGTAGCGCGGTATGGCGACCGGGGCACAAGCGACACGTCGGAGGGGAAGGCCCGGTGGTTCGTCAGGACACCCGTGTTCAGGTCTGGTTGCCTGCTCGGCACACCCGGCGTGACACGCCCTACCGGCACATCCTCCGTCGTCTGCGTCAGTTCACCCTTGCGGGCCACCGAGACCTGCAGGTCGAAGGGGTCATATTCCTCGGCGACGAGGTGCTCATCGCGCACCGCGAGGTTGTAGGGTATCTGGTCGGTACCGGCGACGGTGTGGCCGTCGAAGGGGCAGTTACTGGGATTGTTGCGGAATTCGGAGCCACAGACCGCACAGTAGAAGTGCCTGCCCTCTGCAGGAGTGCTTCCAGCAGGGGCGGAGGCAGCAAACACGACGCTGCCATTCACCAGGAACGGCCATTCGCCCGCCCGCGGCTGGAAGTACCCGTTGTCGGGGTTCTTGTAGAAAACGTCCCAGCCATCGGTCATTGGCGAGTTGGCGTTGGGGGCATCGATATTGTGGTACAGCACCTGCCCGCCGCGGTAGCCCTGGTCGAGGCCGAAGTTGTTGACCACGCCAGTTCCCGGCACGGATGGCGGCTGATAGCGGGGGATCGAGACCGAGAGTTGCTCGGGCTGTGCAGTGGCATGGTTGCTGGCATAGCCAACACCGACGCCGCTGCCGACTACCGCTTGCCCCGGCAGCACGTGGCGCTTGTCGGGAAGCGAAGCCTGTCGCTCGTCATGCCCGGTAGCCGTAATCGCCCGCCAAGTATCCTCCCTGGCTGTGAAGCCGCCGCCGCCAACCGGCGAGCTCACTCGCGTCGCGGATCCGGTTACGGACCTTACCACGGCACTGGGTGCCTGGCCTGTCCCGGCAGGGCGCGTCTGCCAGGTTATGCCAGCGTTCAGCGGAGCTTTGGGCTTCTGAGTGCGATAGGCGTCCTGGGAGGCCGTACTCGCGGCAAGCGTCCAACGACTGCCTTTGTAGTATAGGACATGGCCCGAATCCAGAACGTAGACCGGCTGGGCGTTGAAGGTCCCTTCCTGATAGTACCTCCCGTTGTAGTCGCCGGATCCTGCGCCGGTGACGGTCACAAACGCCGGATTCATGTGATAGGGGCACTGGCCATTGGAGGGAAGGTCCGTCTGCTGCAGGCCCTGGGGCAGCGCCTCCGAGGCCAGCGGGTAGATATGGTCGGCCCAGAGTCCGCCGCAGTTGGTGCAGACCTGCGTCTCGGCCAGGCCGTCCCAACGGTTCACAACGTCGAGCGGCCGTTGAGGAGTGGTTCCACCGGGGGCAAAGCTCCCCCTGACAAGTCCTAATCCCAGCCAGCCAATGAAGGCCTTGGGATATGCGGCGTCCAGGTTGTTAGCTTCAGCCGCCTCATCGCCAGTGCCGTCCGCGTTTCGGTCCCAGCTGTCCCCGCTCGGGAGCACGTCGGGCTTGGTGCACATGAAGCGCGCCGCCATCATACGCACGTACGGCGAAGCGGCGGTGTAGTTGTTTACCTGGGTGGACATGATCTCGGCGTTTGTTACGTTCTCGCCGGTGTCATATTGCCATTCAGCATAGGGGGTGTCACGAACGGCCTCCGTAGTGTCACCCACATGGGCGGGAGCGCGGAGGGTGAAGACGGTCCCCGCCGGGGCCGCGACAGTCGGGGCCGGGTCCCACTCAGCGTCGTCTGGCAGGTCGCCAGCCCACTGCACGGCGATTGGACCCATGCCCGTGGTATTGGGTGGCAGCACATAGCCCTGCGGGGTGCCGGCAGCACCCTCGATATCGGTCTCGGTGGTGATAGTGGGTCCGGTTCCGGAAGTGGCCGCGAATGAAGGGGTCTTGACGGCATCCGTAGCTGGCCCAAACTGATCATTGGTCGTGGGGTCGTCCTCTGCCAGCCTGAACCCGCTGTCTCCGTACTGCACACCGTCCAGCCCACGGAACTGAGGAAAGTCGTTGTCGTCCACTGCGGCCATGTCCTGCCAGCCGGGGATCATCCGGCAGTTGGAGCGAGTCATGAAGCCCATTGTCCATGTATTCCACCCGCCGGCAGGGGAGGCCGCGCCTGAGAATGGCGTGTGGAACCGCAACCGCACGGCGCCGCTGGGGACTACCACGTCAAAGGACTCGACGTCGGCCTCACCCGCGTCCACGATGTTGTTGCCATTGGCGTCATCCCATGCAGGCGCAACTACCAGTTCGGCCTTTGCTCCGGACACCAGTTGGCCCTGCCAGCCGTACATCACGCTATAGACTTCGACCGCCGCGCGTCGCGCCTCAATTACCCCGCCCCCCATGTCCACTGCTTCTTCCCGATAGCGCACCCACCAGTAGTCGCCGTCGTCCACGCGATACGGGTTCAGCCCCACTTCAAGGAAGTTGGGCAGATCGGCAGCCGTGATGTCCTGAGCATTTCCCGCTCGATCCAGCAGTTGGAGCCACGAATCGTCGGCCAGGTCAAGTGCCTGCTCGTTGACGGTGGTGGCGGGATCATCAGTTGCGGTCGTGGCGGCATCGGTTGCATCGTACGGGCGCACCTGTGCCATGGGCCGTCGGTTCGGCAGGCCGTTATCCTGTCCGGTGGGGTCGTTGGACTGCGCTTCACGCCGCAGAGGCGTTGGGGGGATAACCATGAACCGCAGATGCATGCCTGCCGTGATGGGGCTGCCGGTGCTGACGAGATTCGCCGCTTGCGCATACAGCCGGGAGCGCCGCTGATTGTGGTTCGTAACGGTGTCCAGATCGAAGGGCTTGAAGGGCCGTCCAAGTACGGCCCGCGGGTGCAAGACGCCGCCTATGTCAACGATGTTCAGGTCAAACTTGTCGGCGGGCATGTCCTGGCCCGTGATTGACAACAGCCGATGCCGCAACGTAGAGCTCAAGTCAAGCAGGGCGACCGTCGGGTGACCGGAGACGTTCCAGGGATTGGGGCAGTTGCCGCCTACGGCGCGCGAAAACGAGCAGAAGGGGCAGACCCACCGGGCCTTGATGTTGCTTTGGAGGTACTGATAGCTGGCAGTACTCGTGCCCGTGCCGTCAGTGCATGTGGGATCATCGGGGTTCCCGGTCTGACTCAGGAACGTCCGCACCTCCCACTCCTGCCCCCAGGCCGCCGCCGTGGCAGCCATAAGGGCAATCAGGATGAGACCGCTGGGTATGATGTTACGATGCATATGTACTCGCACCCCTTGCAGGGAACGTCTCGCTGTCATTATCTTACGGCTCCTGCGCGGGAGTGGGTTTTAGGCGAACCCACCTGCGCGTCTGTGCCTACCGTCGACAAGTGTGCCTACCGCCGGTCGGCGTAGGCCGGCTGGTTGATCGGGTCCGGCCAGTCCGGCTCGTGCGGATCGGGAATGACCTCGCGCCGGTCGAGAGCATGGAGATCATTCTCGGGGGCATCATCGTTGTTGTCGTCGCTGCTTACCACGAACACGCTGCTGAACAGCGAAGCGGGGGACGACTTGTCCACCACGTTGTCCCGCGTCAGGTTCTGGATGATCTCGGCGTAGTTGGCCACAAGGTGACGCACCTGCCGCTGGCCCCCCACCGGTCGCCTGTCCACAGGCAAGCGGATCGCGGATACGGGGTTCCAAGCCATGTCGAGCCAGTGGGCCGGATCGTCGTCATCGTCGGCCGCGCCAGCATCATCGTAGTGGATGTTGGTCAAGCCTCGGCGGTGATCGTTGTCAAGATTGTACGGATCCCAGTAAGTGTAGTTCCGGCGCGTGAACCACCACGTCGGATCATCTGCCGTTACGGCAGGCCCACCGGCTATGTCCGTCGGAGCCACACGGTTCCAGACGCCACCGGTGCTTCTGATCTCAAACTCGAAGATACCGGCGCCCTGCTCGCCCAGGAAGTGCGTCGGCTGTCCTGCGCGCATCGCGGCGAGGCGCCCGCCGTACTGCCCGCAGGTCACAGTCAGGTACATTGAGGTACCATCCCGCAGCACTTGTCCATCCCGCAGCACGCATCCCTCCCCCAGCAGTTGCACGTCGCGGATGTTGCGGAAGACCAGGGGATCGTTGGCGCGGTAGTTCGCGCCGCCGATGTCATAGTCGTAGAGCCAGGCCAGCCACTGCCAGGTCGATCCTGCCGGGCCGCATGGTGGCGTGGAGCCATAGGGCGGGTTAACACGGATCGTGGCCGCGGGGTTGCTCTGCCGCTCGACTATCATGACCTGGTGGAGGTTGGCGGCCACGCAGAGGTAGCCGATTACCTCGTTCGTAGACGGGTCGAAGATGGGCTGGGCCTTGGTATAGGCAATCTTGACCATGCCCTCGGTCAGCCGAATTCTGGAGGGCGTGAGCACGTTCACGGTATGCGCCTGCACACCGAGGGCGTTCACCGTCGTCACCAGGTCCACTACGCGGTTGTTGCCGGGATCGGCGATGACTGTGTGAGTCTCCGTCCCCGGCAGCATGTTGCCATTGGTTGACGTGTATGTGTTGCCGCCCGCCACCGTCACGTAATACCGGAAGCAGTCGGACGGCCGGTCGAGGCTCAGGTTGGTGTTCAGAGCTGGATCACTGGTGTAGTAATCATAGCCATTGGCATCCAGCGGCCACACCTGACGGCCGTGCCGGTCGATCTCGATGACGCGGTTGTTGCCGCTGTCGGCGACAAGGATATTGCCATTGGCCAGGTAGATCGCTTTGGCGGGGCGGCTGAAGGGCGTCGGCTTCTGATCCTGCGCCCAGCTTGCCATCGGGTCGTTCAGCGTCTCATGGTAGTGCGCAGCGGTACTGCCCACACATACCCACGTCGGCTTCTGCCCTGTAACCTCGACCAGGCGGGTGTTATCGCAAATCAACGTACGCTCGGGCTTGAGGCGGCTCACGAAGCCCACATCCTCGCCCTGGTACTGGTCGGCAGGGGCGGCGACGACACTTAGTCCTGCCATCATCCGCGAGCCGACCACTATCCCATCAGCATCCACAGCCGCGGTGGCCGAGGTGACGGGCGTACCCAACGCCGCATAGGAGAGCGCTTCCGGCAGCACCGTCTGCGCGAGGCTTCCTCGCACTACGCGAGTGATCGGGTCGATGAGGACCGACAGGAAGCTCTTACGCAGGCCGTTGAAGGTGACCAGCGGCCCCTCCGTGCCCTGGGTGGGCACAACGTCGGGGTTCCATAGCGCCACGCCACGCTCGCCTGTCGGCAGGTAGCCCTCAGTGCCGACATGCACCACATTGCCGGCGACTACAGGGCCGCCATTGGGGACGCCGAAGTTGACGGGGACCTGATGGCGCTCATGGGCAGTCACCGGGCGGTAATACCAGGTGCCGGCGCCGGCGTCGTAGTACAGATCTGCGTAGTCGTAGGTGACAATGATCTCACTGCCCGGCGGCAGGAACTCGCCGCTGGGGAGGCGGAGGTAGCGAACGTCGAGCACGCCGCGTATCAGGTACCCGCCGGTCCACGAGGCCACGGGCTCGAGGCCCGTCATCTGCTCGTTGCGGGTGGCTTCGTCGGTGTAGGTAAGGGTGTCAAAGGGCGCCACGTATGGGGGGCGTGTCAGGACAATGCCATTGGGCAGGTTGAAGCTGACGCTGCCGGCCCGCACCATGCCATGGTTGAGCTTGATGTACCGCGGGGTGTACTGCGCCCGCAGGATGTCCGGCAGCACGTGCAGTTCGTCGGTCACTGCGGTGCTTGAGCCTGTGTGGGTATAGGTCACCCAGACCGGCTTGCCCCAGAGGCCACCAAGGTTGTCGAGATCACTTGCGGCGTTCATGACCCGCCCCGCCTGATCGGGCAGGAACGTGATGGTCTTGGTGCTGGGATCGACCTTATAGGCCGTGGCCGGCACTTCGTTGATTGTGCTGGGGTCGGTCGCATCATACGCGTCGGTGTAATCGTCCACCGTCTCGACGCGAACCGTCAGGTCCTCACGCAGCCACGTATCCTCCCCGCCGCCACGAAGCTGTATCTGCAGTTGCGGCTGGCCGTTGAGCGATATGATCTGCGGCCGGACGTTGAAGCCATAGGTGGCGTCCGGAGAGAGCGTGTGCGCCATCGCCCCGTAGACGCTGTCCTTCGACCGATCCACCGCGAGGTTGCCTTTGGATAGCTGCATCCTGTTGCCCACGCCCGGCATAGCCGACCGCGCGTCATACGTCCACTTGATCGTGTCGCGGCAGTACGTGAGCATCCCGGCTCCGGACGTAACGTTGCCGGCGACCTGCCGGTACGTGAAGGTGGTGGCCGTCGGCACCGTCTCCACTGCAAAGGTACCGTTGAAGGAGGTATCCGTCACGCCGGAGATGGTAACGATATCGTGGGGTCTGAGGCCATGTGCAGTGGTGGTAGTGATGGTAACAAGGTTGGCGTTACGGACCGCTCCAGTTGCCGCCGCTGCAATCGCCCTGTTAGTCACGGAGCCATTTGCGGTGCCAGAGAAATCAGTCTGACGAGCGATTATCTGAGAGTTGCTGGCGTTACCGGCGACGGCTGCGCGGTCGTTGCGCAGCAGCACACCGTTGGGCTGGCCGGTGAGGCGGCCCTCGATGCCATCTTGTGACAAGTACTGAGTTCCCCCGCTCACTGTTGCCGCAGCCACGCGGCGCGTGGCGCTGGTTCCCGAAACCGTCGCCTGGCGCACTGGGCCACGCAGCAGGCCCTGCACCGTCAGGCTCGGAGCCGTATCGTCCCAGGCGATGGTGTCGTTGTCCCGCACCTGGTACTGCACGGGTATCGCGCAGCCCTGCGCCAACGCCAGCCAGTTGGAGTTGGCGGTCTCAGGCAGCAGGTATTCCCGGGCCTCGCCGGAGCGCAGATAGGCGTAGACGCGCCCATCCGCTGGATCTTGCCAGTCGTCGGTCACAGTGGCATCGATGGCGGCAGCGTCAGCGCGAGCAACTGCCACGGGGAATGGTCGCGTATTGAGCGGCGTCACTGCCTGCGGCAGCCATACGCGGTAGGCGCGGGCGTTCAGCAGATCTCCCAGCGGGTTGACTGCCGCGGAAGCCGAATTGCGCGGCGTCGGCACCAGCACATAGTCGGTTCCGCCCACGCCGGGGTTGATGTCAACCTCCGCGTTGGCGGGAGTGCGGTCATTCCACCAAAATGATACAGGTGTGCTGACATGCAGCAGTACGTCAAGGCCGCTGTCGGCGAACGGCCCCTCCGGCGGCGCCAGTGTGGGCTTCTGCGTCGGAAACGGCGGGAGAATGGGGCGCGTGGCAAAGGGCGCCACTCCCGCTACCCAGTATGGGTCCTGGAACGGCGGCA
>JBDKRC010000114.1:0-19214 GCA_039683575.1 Armatimonadia bacterium
AGTGCATCTGACAGGTCTCAGGTGACTTGTCGAAGGTGCAGCGGTAGCAGAAGGGGCGCGGGGTGAGGGAGAACCCGGGCGCGCGCAGGCCCTGGGTGGGGTCCATGCGGGCCAGAGAGACCGCGCCGAGGGTTTTGCCGTGGAAGTCCTTGTAGAAGGAGATGAACTCTAGCTTCGGGTGATTGGCAGCGCGGCAGATGCGCAGGCCCGCCTCGACGGCGGTGGTGCCGGAGTCGTACAACTGCACGCCACCGAGGTCGCCCGGCAGGATCGAGACGAGCTTCTCAAGGAGCTTTGCCTTGACGGGGGTAGTGAAATCGTGGCAGTTCATCAGCGTCTTGGCGGCATTGGCAGTCGCCTCGCTGATCTTCGGGTGGCAATGCCCCAGCGACGTGACGTAGATGCCGCTGGAGAAGTCGAGGTAGACGTTGCCGTCAACGTCGGTCAGGGTCACGCCATGTCCGCTCTCAAAGGCGACAGGGAAGAGGCGTACCTGCGAGGAGTAGCCCTTCATGTACTTCGAAGCGCGGCCATGCCACTCCACGGACTTGGGTCCGGGAGGGGGAACGGTGATGTTGGGGATGGTGTTGGGGTCAAGGTTGGCCCAGTTCAGATCGTAAGACATGATCTCAACGTCTCCTTGCTGTATGGGAGCGCTCAGCAGAGCGCGGTTTCATCATGTGAAAGTCGGAGCCCCTACCTCAAATTGAACTCCCGCGCCACTGCCTCCGGGTCGGCTTCTTCCTTTACTACCTTCTTCAGGCCACGCAGGAAGCGGGCCGGGCTGTCGGCCTGGATTACGTTGCGGCCGAAGACTACGCCACGAGCGCCGGAGCGGACTGACTTGTAGGCGAGGTTCAGCGCATCTATCTCCTTCGGCGTCTTCTCCGCACCGAGGGTGAAGATCGGGACCGGGCAGGCTTCTACTACTTCGGCGAAGGCCTCGCCGGTGTAGAAAGTCTTGATGGCGTCCGCGCCGAGTTCGCAGAGGATGCGGCAGGCCTGGTAGACGAGGCGGTGCAGGTCTTCTGGGGCAAGGTTTTCCGGGGTAATGGGGTAGAATTCGCCGATGAGCGGGATGCCCGCTTGGCGCTTCTCGGAGACGATCTGGGCGAAGAGGGCGACGTTGTCGCGGTCCATCTGCTGGTCGGTGCCGGAGAGGGTCAGGGAAGCTAGGGCGATGTCGGCGCCGAGGGAGAGGGCCTCCTGCGGGGAGACGATCCTCGCGCTCCGGGCCTGGTCGTAGCCCCACTGGTAGCAGTAGACGGTGCTCCAGTTGAGCCGCACGATGGCTTGCGGGGCATTGCGCTTGGCGAACATGCCGCCGCAGTGGGCGATCATGCCGGGACTGATCAGAATGCCATCGGCCTCATCGAGGGACTGGATCGCCTCGGGTAGATCGATGATGCCGGGGGTCGGGCCGAAAAACTCGCCATGGTCCACGGCCACGATGACAGCCCTGCGCGAGCCGGAAAACAGCCTGTTGAGACGAATCCATTGTCCTTCCATGATCGACTCCTTTTTCGCGCTGGCGCGCGGGGAACATCAACTTCAACTGCAACCGCTCGTACCTGTTCGACGTCTAAAGGGGAACGGCCTCCCCGCGTCGAATAATGTGAGGGAGATTGCTGTATTTTGCGCTTAATGCTACCACATTGATGGTGTTTGTCATGAATATCAACCGCCGCCTGCACCTGCTGACCGTTGTTGCGCTGGGACTGCTGACAATGGCTCTGCTGGTGGGCTGTGACGAGGATGACATCGAGCGCTCGTTGGGGCGCCAGACCTCCGCCGCAGTGGAGGAGGAGTTCGGGGTCAACCGCGACCCGGTGCTGGGCGAATGGACCAACGGTCTCGGTCAGCGGCTCGTGGGGCAGTGTGGACGCCAGAACATCGCCTACAGCTTCAAAGTGGTCAACACGGACATGGTGAACGCGTTTGCGGCCCCGTGGGGCTACGTGTACCTGACCCAGGGGATGCTCGGCTTTGCCAAGAGCGAGGACGAGGTCGCGTTCATCATGTCCCACGAAATCGGGCATGTGGCGCACCGCGACTCCATCAAGAGCGTGAAGAAGAACACCCTGTTCAGCATCGGCGCGGCGCTGCTGGGACAAAAGAACGAGATGATGGGCAACGTGGCGGGGCTGGGGGCGGGAATGCTGCTGATGCACTACTCGCGTTCCGATGAGGGCGACGCGGACGTCGCCGGTTCGACGTATGCCTATGGCGCCGGATATGACCCGGCCGGGGGCATCGACTTCTTCGACCGTCTGCAGAAGGAGCTTGAGAAGGATCGGCCCTCAAGCCTCGAGACCCTGTTCCTGACCCATCCCCCGACCGCCAACCGCATAGCGGCAGAGAAGGCCCGGCCGGAGATGAACCTGAAGAACCCCGTGGTTGCTTCGAGAATTGGCCGCGGGTATGCGCGCCGCTATGCCTACGCAACTGCCTCCAAGTTCTACAAGATGGCGATTGAGACGAAGCCCGAGGCTGTGGAGACGCGGCTGACGCTGGCCGAGGCGTACGAGAAGCAGGGGCTATACGACCTCGCGCAGGGTGAATTCCAGGCGGTATTGCAGCGTGATCCGCAGAATTCGTTTGCGACGCACGGACTGCAGGCGCTGGCCCCAGGCACGCAGCGGTATGCTGCTCTCAAGCCCGCTGAGCAGCAGCAGGCGGGCGTAGCGGCCAGCTATGCGGTGGTGCTCGAAGGCGAGGCGCAGGCGCTGGTGCAAAGCTCGCGAGAGCATGCCAGGACCAGCCACACCGCGGTCTCCGGGGCTTCCGGTATCGCCCGCCAGAGCATCGCGGGCATGATGGAACTCGGCGATGCGCAGAAGGAGCTCACCGAGCGCGGCAAGGAGGCCTTCCTGACCGCCAATGCTGCCGTCAGCAAGGCCAACGACGCTGCTTTTGGCCTCGAGGGCTGCAGCGAGGACGTGACGCGCACCAGTGACCTGCTCAAGGCCGACGCGGCAGCAATCAGAGTGGCGCTGCAGCAGGCTTCAGCCGGTAGTGGCGCAGCGGGCGATGTCGCGGTATACCAGCGGGCGCTGGCAGAGACCCAGCGGGCGACGAGGCAGCTCAACGAGGCGATGGCCCTGACCACGGCTGCGCAGCCGCTGGTGCAACAGGCGACGCGACGCGGAAATGAGACCGTGGCGGCGCTGACGCGAATGACCAATGATAAGGCCCCGGACAAGCAGCTTTACCCGGTGAAACAGACCGCACAGGAGACGCTGGCGGCGGCCCAGGCGGCCACGGAGGCGGTGGGGAAGGTCAAGAAGGTGACCTTGCTGGCGGAGTCGCGAGCGCTGCTGGCGAAGCTCAACCTGGCCGCACTGGGGGCTTCCCCGAGCGTGCGCGAAGTCTATGACGGCATGGTTGCGCATTACTGCAATGTGAAGCCGGGCGAGGTAAACAGCCTGCGCGGGCAGGGCCTTGGGTACGGGGATGCAGCGTTCGTGCTCATCGCCTCCAGGGCACAGCGGACCGCTCCGGCGAGCTACGTGCCGATGATCTCCGGCAGCGGGCTGATCGAGAGCCTGAGGGGACAGGGCGTGAGCCTGGAAGGGCCGGTGGCGTTGCTGCGGTTCCTGAGCAACAGCATCGAGCGTGAAGTCGCGGCGCGGTGAGTTCTTAGACGGGGCCGAGCTTCAGCCAGCCCGGTGAGGGGCGCACCCCTAACGTGTCGTTGATAACAACAGGGCCGGCTAAAGCTCGGCCCCTCCAGCCGCCTCATCGAAGGCGCGGCGCTGCCGCATGCAGGATTCACAGACGCCGCACGGGGCTGGACCGGCTTCGTAGCAACTCCATGTCAGGTCCAGGGGGGCTCCTGCGTCGCGACCCGCCTGGACTAGCTCCGCTTTCGTCATCGCCATCGTGGGTGATACGACCCGGCAGCCGTGACGCGTGGAGTATGAGAAGAAGTGCTCGGCCGCCGTGGCAAACTCCGGCGTGTTGTCGGGAAAAGTCGTCCCCTCCTCCGCATTGAACCCGCAGATGATAGCCCCCGCCCCCAGAACCTCCGCGTAGACTGCGGCCACATTGAGCAGCAGACCGTTGCGGTTGGGTACCCACACGGCCGCGGCTGACCGTTCGGCCGCTTCCCCTGAAAGCTCCGTCGCTGACGGGGTCGGCAGCGCCTGCTCCCGGTCAGTCAGCGCCCCTGAGGCGATTTCGGCCATCCACGGCAGCGGTACCACCCGATGCGGCACCCCCAGAGCGGCTGCTACCTGGCTGGCGGCCCAGATCTCCTGCGCGGCGGCTCGCTGCCCGTAGTCGCAGGTTATGGCCAGCACGACGTCCATCTCCTGCGCTGCAAGCCATGTTGCCACAACGGAATCAAGTCCCCCCGACAGTAATGAAATCGCTTTCATAGTCGCCTCGTCGCCCTTCGCGTGCAATCAGTGTTCGTGGTGGTGGTGAAGGTCAGGGTAATGATGGTGCGCGTGGCCGAAACGCCGGTGCTGATGGACATGCACGTGTGCCTTACCAACCTCGGGTTCCTCATCATGCTCGTGCTGGTGATGGTCATCGTGGTAGTGCCGGTGCTCGTGCAACATCTCGGCGTGGAGGTGCATATGGCCGTGTTGTTCAGTGAGGTGCAGCCACACGCCCAGCCCCATCAAGGCCGCTGCGACAGCCATGGAGGCAGTCAGCGGCTCGTGAAGTAGCAGGAGGGCTACGATGGCGCCGACGAAGGGCGCACTTGAGAAATATGCCCCGGTGCGAGCCGCGCCGAGGTGCCGCAGCGCCAGCACGAACAGCATCAGGCTCAGGCCATAGCCGGTCACACCCAGGACGGCAGCCCGCGTCGCGAGGGGCCATCCCGGCACGGCCGCCCCCAGCGAGAAGGCCAGAATCAGGTTTACGCTGCCCGCGACGAGGCCTTTCAGGCAGGCGACATGCACCGGATTGCCCGCTGACACGCGGGCAGTGAGGTTGTTGTCCAGCCCCCAGCACAGGCACGCCCCGGCGATGGCTATCGCTCCCCAGGGACTGCCGAAGTGCAGTGGCCCGCCCCAGCCCAGGACTACCCCGCCAGCGACGATGAGCCCCATGCCGAGGAGGATGCGGCGATCACAGTTCTCCCTGAACACAAGCCAGGCCAGCATTGCGGTGAAGACTGCTTCGAGGTTCAGCAGCAGAGAGGCGGCCGAGCCAGAGGTGAGAGTGAGGCCGACCATGAGCAGGATCGGCCCTGCAATGCCGCCGAAGGCTATCGCGCCGCCTAGCCAGGGCATGTCAGAGCGCCGCAGAGGCGCTTCGCGCGGGGCGTCACGCAGGAGGAGCGATTGGGCTATCCAGATGATCCCCAGCCCGACGCCTGATCCGAGGTACAGCAGCCCTGCCAGCAGGATCGGTGGTACCTGCCCTACCAGGATCTTCGCGAGCGGCGTGCTGACGCCGAAGAGTACGGCTGCCCCGAGGGCATAGATCGGGCTGAAGGCCGCACGGCGTGGACTCAACGGGCTTGCGCCTCCATTCAGTCCTCCCAGTAGGTGACGCTGGAGGTATCGCTCTCCCACATGCGCACGCGGGCCATCTTGATGCCCGGGAAGGGGAGTTTGGCCGCGATGGCGTGGTAGATGTGGGCGGCGAGATTCTCGGCGGTTGCGTTGATGGTGCGGAAGGGCTCGAGGTCGTTGAGACACTGGTGGTCCATGGTGTCGAGGACGCTGTCACAGATCTCCTTGAGCTCCCCGAAATCGAGCAGCATGCCGTTTTGCAGCGGCTGCGGCCCCGCTACCGTGATCTCGACGCGGTAGTTGTGCCCGTGCATCCGCGAGCACGGCCCCTGGTAGTCGCGCAGATGGTGCGCTGCCGAAAACCCCCGTTGAACTGTCAACTCGTACATCCTGGCCTCCAATCCCATTGCTGGGTGGCATTGTACCATGTTTGACGCTCTTGATGAGGCAGAAGGGGCGGCAGAAGGGACGGCGGCTTTTATGGCGAAGCTATTGCAAAGTGATCTTGAGGAGGGCTCCAAATGCCTAAACTGTTTGGGCGCAACTGGACTCGTAGCGAACTCATGAAGCATGTCGGGGATATTGACCAGATTGGCGGCGCGCGCCGCGTGACGCTGGCTGAGGGCAATGAAGCCGGCTCGGACGCCGTGCTTTTCCGCACTGGCACCGGTCTCACCTTTACCTGCCTCGCCGGGCGGGCGCTGGACGTCTCGTCCGCCGAATTCTGCGGCCGCTCGCTGTGCTGGCGCTCACAGACCGGTGACACCGCCGCCCCGTATTTTGAGCCGGACGGCCTTGGCTGGCTGCGCAACTTCTACGGCGGCCTGGTGATGACGTGCGGCATGAGCAACGCCGGCGCACCGCATGCCGACCCGACCTCCAGCGAGGGCGAGCCGATGTGGGACCCGGAGAAGGGGCAGTGGATCCCCACCGGCAGCATCGGTTTGCATGGCCGCGTGAGCAACATCCCGGCCAAGAACCTGTATGTGGACGGCGAGTGGCAGGGCGACGACTATGTCTTCTGGGCGCAGGGCAAGATGCGCGAGGGCGTAGTCTTCGGCGCGAACTTGCTGCTGAACCGCAAGATCAGCGCCAAGTTGGGAGAAAACCGCTTCTGGATCCATGACGAGGTTACCAACGAGGGCCACAGACCCCAGGAACACATGTTCCTGTACCACTGCAACCTGGGCTTCCCGCTGGTCTGGGACGACAGCGAGTACTTGATCAACGCCCGCGAGACGCGCCCGCGAGACGCCGACGCCGCCCCGCATGTGGACAAGTGGCGGGAGTTCCCCGCGCCGACGCCGAATCAGGTTGAGTGGGTGTACTACCACGACATGGCCACCGACGCCGACGGGAAGACCATGGTCGGCTTTGCCCGTAAGAATAGCGGCGACTGTTGCGCGCTGGGCTTGTACATCAAGTATGACAAGACCCAACTCCCGTTCTTCGGACAGTGGAAGATGCCCGCCGAGGGCACCTATGTCACCGGGCTGGAGCCGGCCACGTGCCACGTGGAAGGCCGCGTGAAGGACCGCAATGAGGGCCGTCTGAAGGTCCTGCAGGCGGGCGAGACGGCCAAGTACGACCTTGAGTTCGGCGTGCTGAGCACCCTGGATGAGGTAGCGGAGGTTGAGGACGCCATCAAGGCGATGAAGTAGCGGCATATGACGTGGGCCGGATGCCCGCGGCGGTGAGGCTGCCGCGGGCATTCGGCCCCTCCACATCAGGCCCCTCCTATTCCACAATCTGGAGCGCCCCATGCTGCCCGCAAATGCCCCTGTACTGTGCCTGTTAGCTGTGTTGCTCGTGACCTCCGCCCTCGCCGCACCCCATGTCATCACCGTCTCCACTATGGGCCCCACCAAGACGCTCCTCGAGGCCCGCGACCTCGCCCGCGCGTATCGCGCTGCCCATCCCGACCAGCCCGTGACCATCAGCGTGCGCGGCGGGTATTACTTCATGACCGCGCCGGTGGTATTCGGGCCGGAGGATTGTGGGCTAACCATTGAGGGCGCGCCGGGAGCCCCGGCAGTGCTCGGCAGCGGCAGGCGCATCAGCGGCTGGAAGGAAGCAGACGGCGTCTGGGCTGCGGACGTGCCGGAGGTGAAGGAAGGCAAGTGGGACTTCCGCACGCTCACAGTCAACGGACAGTGGCGCAAGCGGGCTTTCCTGCCGAAGGAGGGCTTCTTCGAGCATCTCAGCCAGTACAATGAGCCATGGCGCAGCACCACTGGCGGGGGCTTCGGAACCGTGCCGGTGGAACTCAAGCGCACGATGATCTACAAGCCTGAGGATCTTGGCGGCTGGCTGTCGAGCGCCAACGCCGAACTGGTGATCTACCACTCCTGGGACATGTCTCACGCGCGGATCGAGAGCAACGACACGAAGAACAACGTGCTGACGCTCACGCCGCCGCTTGGCTACCCGGCCGGAGCCTTTGGGATCAAGCGGTACAAGGTTGAGAACATCGCACAGGGCCTGCACACGCCGGGGCTGTGGTACCTGGACCGGGAGAAGGGGCGGGTGGTCTACTGGCCTCTGCCGGGCGAGAGGATAGAAAAGTGCACCTTCATCGCGCCGGTGGGCACTGAGTTGATCAAGGTCGAGGGCAAGCCGGACCAGCCGGTGACGAACCTGACGATACGTAACCTCACACTGGCTGACACGAACGTGCCCTGGAAGTCTCCGGGATTTGGGGCTGCGGGCATATCCGAGACTGCCCTGACCGTCGCGCATGCGAAGAATTGCGCGCTGGACAAGCTCCACCTGCGTAATCTCGGAGGCAATGCGATCAGGATGTCTGGCGGCGACGCCAACCGCATTGTCGGCTGCCACGTCGAGTATGTCGGAGCCAGCGGCATTCGCGCGAGCGGCGACAAGCAGCCGGGCATCGGAGACAACCTCGTCATCGCCGACAACCATGTCCATCACTGCGGGATGGTCTACAACGCCGCGCTCGGGATCAGCACCGGCAATATTGCCAACTGCCGCATCCAGCGCAATCTGGTCCACGATCTTGGCTACTGCGGCATCGTGTTCGGCGGCGATATGCAGAATCCGCGGGCCATCAATGGGATCATCGAGGACAACCACATCTACCGCGTCATGACGCAGCTTAACGACGGCGGGGGGATCTACGTCAGCGCTCAGCTCGATGGCACGATCATACGCAACAACCTGATTCACGACATCCGCGGGCTCAGCGGCCAAGGCTGGGGGATCTATCCCGATGAGCAATCGCGATTCCTGACCATTACCGGCAATCTGGTATACCGCTGTCTGGGCAACATCCATTGCCACATGGCCCATGACATAAAGATCGAAAACAACGTGCTGGTGAACGGGGATGAGTACCAGGTTTCCCTCGCGAGGAGCAAGGACATCAGCTTTGCGCGCAACATCTTTGTCTGCGACGGGGAGCCGATCTTCTCCAAAGCAGTCACGAAGGTGGGAGAGCCCGTGTCGGCGTCCGATCGCAATCTGTTCTTCGATGTCAGCGGCAAGAAGCCGTCGCTGGGGCAGGTAACGTGGGAGACATGGACTGCGGCGGGGCTGGACGCGAACTCCACCTTCGCAGACCCGCTATTTGCCGACCCCAAACATGATGAATATAGCCTGCTGGACTCATCGCAGGCGTTCAAGCTCGGGTTCAAAAAGCTGGACCTCAGCAGATGTCCGAAAGGTCTTTGATGCCCAACTTCATAGTCATCTACATCGACAATCTCGGATACGGCGATCTCGGCTGCTACGGCTCCACCGTCCATCGCACGCCGAACGTGGACCGCATGGCCGCCGAGGGGCTGCGCTTCACCGACTTCTATAGCTGTAGCGGCGTGTGCACGCCCTCCCGTGCCAGCCTCATGACCGGTTGCTATCCCCGTCGCGTGAACCTGCACGAAAGCGGGGACGGCTTCGCAGTGCTGCGGCCGGTGGATCGCAAAGGGCTTCACCCGGACGAGGTTACGGTCGCGCGGCTGCTGCGGAACGCGGGATATGCCACGGCCTGCATCGGGAAGTGGCACCTCGGCGACCAGCCCCCGTTCCTGCCGACCCGCCACGGGTTCGACTACTACTTCGGCATACCCTACAGCGATGACATGACCGCGCGCCGGCAGTTCCCGGAATGGCCACCATTGCCACTGATGCGCAACGAAGAAGTCATTGACGCGCCAGTGGACTGCGACTATCTGACCAGGCGTTACACAGAGGAGACCTGCCGCTTCATCCAGGAGCACAAGGATGAGCGCTTCTTCATCTACTTGCCGCACGCTATGCCGGGCAGCACGGACCGGCCCTTCGCCAGCCCGGATTTCCAGGGCAAGTCGGCCAACGGACCGTATGGCGACAGCGTCGAGGAGATGGACTGGTCTACGGGGGAGATACTGCGGACGCTGCAGGAGCTTGGCCTGGACGAGGACACGCTTATCATCTGGACCTCCGACAACGGCGCGACCAAGCAGGACCCGCCGCAGGGGTCCAATGCCCCGCTGAAGGGTTGGGGGTACGACACCAGCGAGGGGGCGATGCGGATGCCATGTGTGATGCGGTGGCCCGGCAAGATCGCGGCAGGGCAGGTCTGCGAGCAGATCGCGACCACGATGGACGTCCTGCCGACGCTCGCGGCGCTGGCAGGGACCGCTCCGTCGCCTGAGCGTCCCATTGACGGCCACGATCTCGCCCCCCTGCTGCTGCAGGGCGCTACGACCTCGCCCTACGACGATGAGGGATTCCTGTACTACTTCATGGGGCAGCTTCAGGCGGTCCGCTCAGGGCCCTGGAAGCTGTACCTGCCTCTCACGGGCAAGCTCCTTGGGCCGTCGCAGAAGACTGCGCAGACGGCGGCTGAGCTTTACAATCTGCGCGATGACATCGCCGAGGAGCACGAGGTAAGCGCTGAACACCCGGAGGTCGTGGAGGGACTGCAGGCACTGGCAGAGCGTGGTCGAGATGAATTGGGAGACCTGGACCGTCCCGGTCGGGGGCAGCGGCCGGCGGGGTGGGTTGAGCACCCGACACCGCGCAAGTAGGGCCGACCGTCGTCGGCCTCCGCACAGTAAGCAGCCCGCCAACCTCAGGTCGGCGGGCTGCATCGTTTCACACGGCCATGTCTAGACGACTACGGCCGTTCTGCGTGACGCCGCAATCGCGATCACCGCGATGACGATGATCGCCGCGACGATTACCAGCAGGACGATGATCGTGTTGGTGTTGTCACGAGCCTCGGCTGCCGCCGGACCCGGTGTCGGCACGACAACGGTACTCGGCGGCTCGACGCCCTGGACCGGAACGGGCACCGGCACTGGCTGCGGCGTCGGGACTACGACGGTATTTGGCGCGGCTGGCGTCGCTGGCGCCGCGGCTGGCCCTGCCGGTCCGGGGGCACCCGCCGGCCCGGGAGGGCCTGCCGGTCCCGGAGTCCCGGCGGCAGGAGCCGGAGTTGTTGTGCCGCCGGCGCCGCTGGGAGCACTCGCTGCTCCGGCGTCAGTCGGCCCCGGAGCCGGAGCGGCCGGAGCCTGTGCCAGCGCCACGCTCGCCACAAGCGTCAGAATTCCCAAAACGAGTAGCAGTCGAAGCATGCCACCCCACCTCACTTCACCTTGTTAGACTACTTCACGGACACTGACGCCATGTTGGGGAGCAGGTTCATTGCGACGAGGTCAACGCGTCGCGGAAGCAGCGGATGGTCTCATCATCGAACAACACGAAATCAGCCTGCACGACCGGGCCCTGCGGATGTCCCTCGAGGTACTGCAGGACGGTGCAGACCAGTATCTGCGCGCACCGGTCCTTGGGGAAGCCAAAAATGCCCGAAGAGATGGCGGGGAAGGCTATGCTGCCCAGCCCCCTCTCTTCCGCCGCCTGCAGAGATTCGCGCACTGCGCTCTCGAGCTTCTGATCACCGAGAGGATCGCCCCCGCGGGGGCCGACGGCGTGAATCACGTACTTGGCTGACAACGCGCCGCCGCTGGTGACGTAGACCTGCCCTTCAGGCACAAACCCCGCCGCATCCGACTCATCCTGGATGACCCTGCCGCCTCGCCGGACAATGGCCGCAGCGACGCCGCCACCGTGCTTCAGATACGAGTTGGCGGCGTTGACGATGGCGTCGGTCTCCGACAGTGTCAGGTCTCCCTGCAGTACGCGGATGACTGCCCTGCCGATTGGCTTTGAGGTGATGAGGTTCACGTTCGTCCCCCTTCCGGAATAGTGTCACACGCGCCACTGCAGTGCGGCCAGTTCATCCTCCGTATAGCGCGCGAGGAGCGCCGGGAGCCTACCCAAGGGCTGCGACAGCCACTCTCGCACGGGTTCGGGGAGAGCCAGGCGCCCGGTAGGCGTCTGCAGCGACTGGAGGAACCGCCGGAGGGCGGCTTCGTTGATCAGGCCACGGCGAGCCAGGAGCAGCGCCAGCTTAATGAAGCAGTATAGCACCTCGAGACGGTCTTCCTCCGCAGGCGGCTCAAAGGTACACAGGCTCGCAGCGCCAGGCGCCAGGTCGTCACCGGCCAGGGCACGGTGGCAGTGATCCAGCACCTCTGCCGCCTGGGCCTGCTGGCAATGGCGCAGGTGGCTCACAGCGGCGCATACCACCCGCGGCTCGGGGTCGTGCAGGGCTTGGAGCAGGTAGGGCAGGAGGTTCTTCTCGCCCTGTCGCCAGTGCAGCCCCACCAGATTGACCGCCAACTCACGGACCTCTGCCTGTGGGGCAGTCACAAGCGCGCCAATTGCCGGCAGGTATGGTCGGAACAGGTCGGGCTGGTTCACCGCCAGGGTGGAAAGAAGCCACGGGAGATGGACGAGGCCCAGGCCCTGTCGAGCCGCCAGCAGACAGAGCAGAATGACCTCATCGGCCCGTTCTGGCGGGGGAGAGGCAAGAGCCGCAAGTTCGGGCGCGAGCAAAGGGCGCGAGTCGTCCTGCGGCTCGCCGAGCACTGTTTCGCGTAGTCGAGTCAGGGCACCATCGAAAACGTCCATCATGCAGATACACCGCCACCACCGGCCGGGCACGAGCCCCGGCCCTACGGACCGAGGGGCTACTCGTAGATGCGGCCCTCGCGCCATTCCTGCCAGGTGGTCTCATACCACGAGGTGTCGTCAGGCAGCGGCCGGACTTGTGTCGGCCACGCCTCAAACTGTCCTCTTGGACTCAGACGTACTTCGATGATCTCCTGCCTCATCGCCAGGTTTTCGGCCCGGTGGGGCAGGCGGGGGCCCTGAGCAGTATCAACGACCATATTCCCTTCACGATCAAGTACCATGTAAGCGCCACGACTGCCACCACCGCGCTCGATCAGGTTGTTGACTGCCGTGAGGAATGCGATGTGCGTCAGGCAGAGATGATGGTTCTGGACCGCCTGGGGCAGATCGCAGGGGCTCTGGACGCGGATGCCCTGCTTGATACGCTTCGCCAGCGCCTGGGCCTCCCCCAGCGCCTGCCGCACGCCCTCGGGAGTGCGCACGAACCCCGCCGCTGCCGTCATGCGCTCCTGTATCTCCTTGCGCACCTGCTCTGGCCTCGGCGCCCGTAGGGGTGCACCCAGGTGCGCCCGGAGGTTTGTGACCTCTTCGGCAATCTGCTCCTTGGCCACTGTCAGAAGCTCCTGCGGGTTCAGGGCCTCACGCTCATGGGCGGCGATGAACTGCGCAGCGCGCATGCCTCCGACCTGTCCGGCGTTGAGGGCGCTGCCGCCGGGGCGGACGCCGTGCGTTCCCGCAACTTCGCCAATGGCAAACAGATTACCGATGGTGGTCCGCCACCACAGGTCCACCGTCAAGCCGCCGTTGCAGTGCTGCGAGCAGACCGCGACTTCCAGCGGCTGGCGCAGGTCAACGCCATGTTCGCTGTACAGGTCAATCGCCAGCGGATTCATGTGCAGCAGTCGGTCGAAAGGCGTAGCCTGCGTCGCGCCGGAGCGCTCCAGGTATTGCCGGGCCTCCTTGGGGAGCTTTTTGAGGTTGAACTTGCCTCCGCCCACGTTCTTGGTGAAGTCCATGTACACCCGGCGCCCCTTCTGGCGCTCTTCGTGGACCGCGATGTCCACCAGTGAGGAGCCGAACTCCTGCAGTCGCCCGGCGTGGAAGGGCCACTGGTAGCCCTTCAGGAAGATGTTCCCGGCCATCTCCTGCGGGGTGCGGTAGTATTCGGCCAGAAAGTCGTGGTGTTGGCCGGCTTCGTCCACGCTGAAGTAGCTGGGGATCACCTGCTGGTAGGTTCCGGAGAGATTCCAGCGGAAGCCGAGGGAGGCGAGGCCGAACTGGGACTCGCTGAGGTTGTTAGCCTGCGCGCCGATCTCCAGCGCGAGGCCGTGGTTGCCGATCTGCCCGTGGGGGTAGACGGACAGTTCGTACATCTCGCCCGGCCCGCCGGTGGCCATGATGGTGTTCTCAGCCCAGAAGATGGTCAGGCCCATCTCCGGGCTCTCTAGCCGCCGCAGGTTCAGCGCCACCACGCCGATCACGCGGCGGTTATCGCCGACGCCGCTGGTCAGCAGGCGGATGACTTCGTAGCCATCGAAAACCTGCGCGCCGGCCTTGCGAAGCTGCTCCAGCGACTTCTGGACCATCTGGATGGAGGTCTTTGGACCTGCCGAGGTCGCGCGCTGGCGCGGGTCGTGGTCCGTTTTGTAGCCCACATAGGCCCCGTAGCGGTTGCAGGGGAATTCTACCCCGTTACGGATAAGATGGAAGAACTCCGGCAGCGAGCCGAGCGCCTCAACGTAGGCCAGATCGCCGTGGCACATCCCGCCATTGAACAGCGACCGGGCAAACTCCATCGGGCTATCGGGCACGTCGCCAAAGACGCCCATCTTGTAGTAGGTCTGCTTGTCAGAGCCGGAGTTGTTCGAGGTGCCGGCGCCGAGGCAGTCGGTGACGAGGGCAAATTCCTGGCCGAGATCGTGGAGGTGTTCGGCGCAGTTGAGGCCAGCGGCGCCGGAGCCGATGATGAGGTTGGAAACACAGAACGCGTTGATGACGCCGAGGCCAGGGACCTCGGTGTGGAGAGCCTGCATCTGCTTCCTACTTTCACAGGGTGGAAGGTATCTCCCTGTTGGTGGCGAATGGACGTACTCCAGAGGGCACATACTAACGCAACGCGGGGTGGTATGGCAACATGTCGCAGCAGGAGCCGCAGGCCACGCTACCTGCACCCTACTCCGTTCCCATGTCGTATCGCAACTGGCTAGCGCACGAAGCGAACGAGCCGATTCGCGGGCGGGTCGAAGTAAGAGTCATCGGCGATAGTCACATCACAGGGGAGATAATTGAGGGGCTAGGGCCATATCAGGTACTCAATGGGCTATCCCTGCCTCCAGGTCGCCCCGGAAGCTGTGTGCTGGTCATTCGCTCCACCTACTGTGGGGAGTACCAAACGGATCTGAGCACCACACAAAGCTCAGCCTACCACGGGAGTAGCTTGGAGGATGAGGTTGCGGCGCTGCTGAGTTTGGAGTTGGGGATCCGCTTGAAGGCCGGGGCAGAGATGCGCCACTGGTTCCGCGACTGGGATGGGCCCGGCCAGCCGACTGAGTTGGGGGCAGATCCTCCGCTGTCCCAAGGATACATGGGGCGTGCGGTGTTGCCCTTCCCCAAGCGAGTGAATGGGGTTCCCCTTGCGGGTGTCCACAGGTTACAGGGCCTAGTCCGCATCGAGCCCAGAGGCGCAACAGCGTTGGTTCGGTCCGCTCGCTCATTCCAGGATGCCGTCTGGATAGCGGATAGTCAGCCGGAGCTGGCTTGGCTTCTCCTGATTTCCGCTGTCGAGACTGCCGCATCTTTCGCCGTCACGGACGAGGGCGACCCAGTGCAGTACCTAACTGACGGCTATGGCCCCTTCATGGAAAAGCTGTCAGCCATCGCTTCAGCAGAGGCTGTGAACTTGGTGGCAGAGCATCTTGCTCCAATCTCGCGAGCTGCGTACCGCTTCAGGACTTTCCTCCTGGACCGGCTACCGCCCCCGCCCACCCCTCGACCGCAGTTTCGCCAAGTTCAGTGGGAAGCCGGACATCTGCAGAGATGTCTCAGAACCATATACACCCACAGATCAAACATGCTTCACAAGGCCCAGGCATTTCCCATGCCCATGTGCATAGCGCCATCCGTGACAGATACCGCGCCTTGGGAGTGTCCAGGAACCAGTGGCGGGCAGGGCGGTGCTTGGCTTGATGAGGACTTGCCCATGCACTTACACGTGTTCGTGTACTGGGTCCGTGCCGCGCTCCTCGCGTGGTGGGATGAGCTTCTCACCACCTCCTGATTCGCGGTGTGGGCACCTCCGAGAGGAATTGGGATGCGGAAGGGGAACTACCCGCGACAGACTACGCAGCAACGCGCCTTTCGGGCGCTAGTGAAACGGAGACACGATTATGGGAAATCTTGGCTATGACGATACCCCCTTCCTGCCTGGTGGCAAGTGGCGCGTACATGACGGCAACCGCCCGCAGCCGCGTGTGGTCACCCCCGGTGATGGTTGCTGCAGCGCCCCCTCGGACGCCGTGGTACTGTTTGACGGCACGAGCCTTGACAACTGGGTCTCGAAGAAGACAGGCGAGGCAGCGGAGTGGAAGGTCGAGAACGGCTACATGGAAGTCGTGCCCGGCACCGGCTACATCCAGAGCAAGGCCAAGTTCGGTAGCTGCCAGCTTCACCTCGAGTTTGCCGAACCAACCGTGATCAAGGGCGAGGGCCAGGGCCGCGGCAACAGCGGCGTCTTCCTGATGGGCCTCTACGAGATCCAGGTATTGGACAACTACGAGAATCCGACCTACCCCGACGGGACCGTGGGCGGCATCTATGGCGAGTACCCGCCGCTGGTCAACTCGATCCGCAAGCCCGGCGAGTGGAATTGCTATGACATCGTCTGGGAAGCCCCCGAGTTCAACGGCCCGCAGCTCATTAAGCCGGCCTACCTGACCGTGTTCCTGAACAACATCGTGCTGCACAACCGCAAGGAACTCCTGGGGACGACCAGCCACCGCGTGCTGACCACGTACGTGCCGCATGAGCCGGAGCTTCCGCTGGAGCTTCAGGACCACAGCGACCTGGTGCGGTTCCGCAACATCTGGTACCGGTCGCTGACCGGGTACGACGAGGGGTAGCTGAACTCTGTGTGAACCTGCAAGGGGCGTCAGTGATCTGGCGCCCCTTTGCGTAAGCAGGAGCGACCGATGACCTCACAAGAGCGCGTGATGAAAGCCCTGAACTTCGAGCTTCCCGACCGGGTGCCCATGCTCGATGGCTTCTGGCCCGAGTGGGTACAGATGTGGCGGCAGCAGAAGGGGCTGCCGGTGGACGCCTCGGCTGAAGACGCGTATCAGGTAGACACCTACATCGCCGTCGGGGATGAGACCCCATACCCGACACGGGCCGAGGAACTGGGGCGCGAGGGGGACTTCATCTATAGCCGCGATGGGTGGGGCCAGACCAAGCGCACGCGGCAGTCGGTGGCTTACTTCTACGAGCAGTTGTCTTTCGCGTACGATGACAAGGCGAACCTTGTCTACGGCGACTTCGATCCGGTGGATCTGCCCGAGCGCTATGCAGGCTACGATGCGAAGATGGAGGCGCTCAAGCAGCGTTACTGCGTCTTCGCCAAGACCGGTGGCCCCTTCATCCGTACCTATTTCATGCGCGGTGAAGTGCCGTTCCTGATGGACATGGCGGCTGATCCGAAGCTGGCGAGCGAGCTTGTCATGCGGACGGCGCACCATCTGGCGGCGATTGGCGTCGAGGAGATTACTCGCTGGGGCCTGCAGGATACCGGTATCTGGATTTTCGACGATATGGCCTCGGCGCAGAACCCCATGTTCTCTCCCAAGGCGGCGGAAGCCATCCTCGCGCCGGCATGGAGCTACATGGTGGATGAGTACCGCAAGGCTGGCGCGAGCAAGGTTATCCTGCATAGTGACGGCAACATCCTGCCGGTGCTGGATATACTGATCGACTGCGGCTTCGACGGCATCAACCCGGTGGAGTACCGTGCGGGGCTGGATGCGGTGAAACTGCGTGCGAAGTACCCGAAGCTGGCGCTACTCGGCGGGCTGGACAATATCCACATACTGCGCCACGGCACAGAGGACGAGATCCGCGAGCACACCAGGTACATTCTCAGCATCGCCAACCAGGGCGGGCTCGCGCTGGGGACGCACTCGATAGGCCCGGACATCAGCGTGCGGAACTGGGATGTGGCGTATGAGACTTGGCTGGAGTATGGGAAGTACCACTGAGGAGCAGCGAATGTCACGCCAAAGTCTGCAGGAACACTTCCTGGGGCAGATCACGGCTCAGGTGGAGCCGACGCCGATGCCCTCGCCGGCGACTCCTGACCTGCCCGGCATGGCCGGCAAGGCGCTCAACTACCTGCGCGGCAATCCCGATCCCGCCCGCGACTATGAGTGCAAGTTCGAGCTTGGCCCCCTCGGCATTCCAGTTCACTATCCGCATTCGGTGCCGCCGAACCAATATGCCTACGATCCTATCTCTCTGGCCGACACCGACTGCCGGATGGACTGGCAGTACCCGCACATGCGGGAGATGGTGGGGGAGAGGGAGGCGTGCGACGTAGAAGTCGGCGTTCGCACGCGCATCATGAGCTACATGAGGCCTGATCACCTGGCATGGGTCAACCCGGCCGCATGGACCGGGTCGCCCATCGAGGGGCTGTGGATCAGCAAGTGGGCCAGCGCCAACATCATGATCTCGCTCACGGACACCTATGCCCGCACTGGCGAGGCGGAGGCCCGAGGGGAAGCGCAGGCGACGTTCCGGGCGCTCAAGGCGCTGGCCGAATGGCAGGATGGAAAGGCCTTCTACCCTGGCGGGCCGGTGCCGGTGAAGGACGGCGAGTACCTGACTGAGGGCTGGGCGGCGGCGCACTGCAAGAACTACCCCTTCATCGTCGAGCCCTGTGTCCACTATGGTGTCACCTGCGATGATCCGGAGGCGCTGGACTTTGCCGCGGCGGTGATGGAGGGCTTCCTCGCGAAGTTGCAGGTACCAGATCAGGGCGATACGGCCTTTGATCCCGAGACGGGGGCCTTTGCGGGCCACACGCATCTGCACACCCGGACGCTATGGGGAGCGGCGCATCTGGGTGCGGTACTCAACGAGCCACGATATCTGGATTGGGCTGAGCGCGGCTATGAGTTCGTGCGGGCCCATGGCATGGACGTGGGCTGGTACCCGGAGCACATCCCGCAGGGCCGGCACCGCGCGGAGACCTGCATCACCGGCGACATGGCCGCCACGGCCCTGTGGCTCGCCCGTCGGCATCCGCACTATTTCGACCATCTCGAGCGCATTGTGCGCAACTACCTGCGGGCCACGCAGTTCTACCTCACGCCGGAGTTCCTGGCGCTGTTTGAGAAGCTCCACGCAGACAAACCGCGAGCGGTGGTGGAGCAGGCGCTGGCGGAGTTGCGCAAGCTGGAGGGCGGATTTGTTGCCGCGCCGGCTCCCGATGACTGGGTCGAGGCCGACCAGAGCCTGGGCGCCACGGGGCGCACTGCCTGCGGCCTGGACATGATGGGGTGCTGCCCGCCGGAAGGCATGCGGGCGCTTTGGGACGCCTGGAGCAATACCGTGCAGGAGCGCGACGGCTCGATCTGGATCAACATGAGCCTCGACCGCGTCCATCCGGTCGCAGACGTCTGTGTGGGGCCGGTTGAGGGACTCGCGGCAGTCTCCATGAGGATTAGGGCCCGGCGCGCCGGCAGGTATCTGCTTCGGCCCCCGGCCTGGGCG
>JBDKRC010000115.1:0-27885 GCA_039683575.1 Armatimonadia bacterium
CCCTCACCTCACCCCAGCCTCTCCCCCGCAACCATGCCAGGCATGCCACCCCCGCCGTGTGACCCCAACGGGGTCACCGACTATAGCCAGGGGTGAACCCCTGGTCTGCGAACCACTTCCCCCATCCTGACCCCAAAGGGGTCGCCCGCCGTAGCCTTGGTACGAACCGCCGCCCCTCACCTCACCCCAGCCTCGCCCTCAGCCACGGCACGCACACCGCCTCTTTGAACGAATGCTGCGGCACGTCCACATTGGCATACTCCAGATACTCATACATCCCCAGCCCTTCCGGCAGCGGCACGTTGTCGAACGGGCGCAGGTCCGCCGTGGCGCACTTGGGGTAGTACACCACCTCCAGCGCCTCCAACGCCCCCTGACGCTCGTACGCCCGCCGCAGCACCTGCAGGTCCTCCGTGCGCCCGCCCTCGCTGATCAGCAGCGGGCGCGGGGCCAGTGCCGCCATGAGGTCCGGGTAGTCCATCCACTCGAGCATCGCGGGCACATACTGATGGATCGACAGGCGCTCGAGGTTGGTCGCTATGGCCCGCCCGCGCCAGCTTGACATGAAGTCATTCCACACCACCGCGGCGATCTCAGGGTCAAGCACCGCGAGCAGCAGCGCCGCCTTGGCCCCCAGCGAGTGCCCACTCGTCGCCACTTGCTTGCCGTCCACGAACCGCTGAACCTTCAGCCACTGCAAAATCGGCAACCGGTGAAACACCGACAGGCTCTCATAGTGCCGCCCCAGCCAGAGGCCGTTCACCGAAAGCTCATACCGCTCCGGCCGCTGCGGCTCAGCCTGCTCGCCTATGCCGGGGTTGTCGGTAGCGACTGCCACCATCCCCGCCCGGCAGTAATGGTAGGCCTGCCGGTTCTTGGGCCAGTGGTCATTATTGGGCGGGCTGCCATCCAACTCCGGCTCCCCCGCCAGAGACTCCTTGCTCCAGTCCGACCCCGGGCAGCAGATCACCCCCGGCGCGGGGTGGGCCTCATCGCAACCGTCGGGCACGAGCACCAGAAACGGCACCACGCAAAGGGGCTCCGGATAGCACTCCCACCGCTGCAGCGTGTACCCCTCCCGCGCCTGGGACCACACCATCCGCGGCTCCGGCTGCGGCGGCACCTCAGGGAAGCTCAGAAGTTCCAGCAGCTTCTCCCGAACCAGCCCCCGCCAGCCCTCAAACGCCTCCAGCCCCGTCTCCGGGTCAAAGGCCAGCTTCGGCGCATGCGCCCTGGCGTACGCATGCAAGAAGGCCACAGAGCTAACCTGCCGCCCATCCTCACGCGAACTCTCAAACACCGTGCGCTCAGCCATGAGGTCCTCCCTGACCAACAAAAAGGCCGGAGGCACGCTCCACCGCGCCTCCGGCTCTCTTCGCTATTCCCTACCTTGTCGCCGCCTGCGACGAAGGGATCATCCTCTAGCGCGTGGTAGGCATACTCCGTATGCCGGAACATGCTACCTCGACACGTGGCCGGAACTCGTGACCGCAACTGGATCCGGCACACGGAGTGTGCCTACCACGCGACCAGTTCCCGCCTTACCTGAGCCCTGACACCTGATCCCTGACGCCTGCCGCTACAGCTTCCAGGCCGGGCGCCGCCGGAACGGGTGCTTGAACTCGTTCTCCAGTTTGCCCTGCTCCTCCAGATGCATCATACAGGCCCGTATGCAGCCCCTGGCGCCCTCCAGAGCCCTGCCGTAGTCATACGTCGAGCCCACCTTGTACTGCTGCGCCTTGCCTACCGGCTGCGCGAAGCCCTCGGCATCCTCGGGGTTGGTCATGAAGGGATTGTACTCGGGGGACATGCCGCAGAAGTACCTGCTGCACAGGTCGTAGTCAATGTCCGCCCACTCCACGTCATAGCCCGCCAGCTTGATCTTGACGGTCTCCTTGATCGGGATCGCGTTGCCCGTGCAGTCCCGCGCGCAGGCCATGCAGCGGTCGCAGATGGTGCCCGGCTTGATCACCGGATCCGGCTCAAGCTCGGCATCGGTAATGATGGCGGCGAGACGCTGGCGGGGGCCGAAACGCTTGGTCAGAAGCATCTTGGACCAGCCGATTTCACCCACTCCGGCGGCCATGGCGGCGATTCGCATGTGAACGAACACATCAGGCGCAGCGCGCCCCTCGGCGACGGGCTTGCTGAACGTGAGCCGGGGAGTCCCATCGGCTGAGGCGTTGTTGGTCCAGGGGAAATTGTTGGGGATCGGCACTGCCTCGTAGCCCGCATCCTCGATCATCGCAGTGACGCCCCACAGCGTCATCGGCTGCAGGACGTGGTTGATGGCGGCATAGCCCATGGAGGCGTATGAGACGTAAAAAGTGCCCTCTTCAATGCCGCGGAGGCTGCCGCGGGGGATGCGGAAGCCCATCACGATCATGGACTTGGCGTCAGGAAAAATCTGGCGCGGGTCGGACTGCAGCGGGGCGCCCTCGAACCGATCCATGGAGGCGATTCCAACGACATCGGCACCCGAGGCGAGGCAGCAGTCCTTCACTTGCTGGGCATTCAACATAACTGATCCTTTCCCTTCAGACGGCGCTTTGGCGGTATGTTATCTGTTACGGTATGGGCGTTAAGGTGTGATTTTCGGGTCTTCAGCGGCAAGGCGGGCCAACCTGGCGATTCGCCGGAGCGCCGTTGTGCGAGCCCTAGCGGCCTGATTCCGCTATTCAATGAAATCTGCAAGTAGCGAATCATGCAGTGGGAACAGTACAGACTGGCCTGAGAGCCACGTAGAGGGCCTGTTCCGGGCTTTGACCTCTCAGGCTGATCAAGTTGCGCGTTTATTGGGTCTCTCGGAGGCACTCGAAAGGTAAGGCCCGAGGATCGCCGCGCGCGAGGCCATAATCAGCTCAGCGCCGCTGTACAGCCCGTAGCGGCTACGCTCCGCTATTTAAGGAAAACTGCAAATAGTGCCCCAAGAGGGGTCGGAAGGTCCTGCCAGAAACTTGAATCACTATCAAATGGCCCTGAGAGCGGCGTAGAGGCCCTTTTCGGGCGTTTTCCGGTTTGAGCGAGCCCGTAGTGAATCAGATTTGCAGCAGTGGGAGGACCATGGTCCGCCCCTACGGATGATGACCGGATTCGCAAGTCGAGGCGACCACATCCGACCCTACAAGAGCTCGGCAGCCTTCGCTACTACTACTTCCACCACCCGCCTCAGACTCTCCTCCCCAAGTTCCGAATTTGCCTTCTGAATGTATGCTATCGTTTCAGGAGTGTTGGCCCCGAGTTTGAGGAGTTCCTCCCAGCGATGTGATTTCATGGCGGGGAGGTTCGGGGGGAAGGTGGAGGATACCTTCCGGGGAGGAGAGGGGAGGAGAGGAGAGACAAGGCATACAGGATGGGCAGGATAGAGGCGAGGATGGATAGGATAAGGCAAAGGCGGGAGAGGGAGTGAGGAGGGATGGGATGGGAGAGGGGCCCTGACTGGAGCGAACGTAGCGCGACTGTTGCGTTTAGGATAGGCCGGTGGTGAGCATCCTTAAGGGAGCGCGCAGATGCTTCGTTTGCAGATTAGCCCGGTGCCACGGCGCAACGCGCGTTTCTACGTCGATCGACGAGCCGACCCCGATCGAGAGCTGCGATCGGCGAAAGGATTTGCGCATGTTCAGGATGTTGTGGCAAGACGAAGAGGGATTGACGACAGTTGAGTATGCCCTGCTGGTCGCACTGGTGGCCATCGCCGCACTCGGAGCCTGGTCGCAGTTGGGAGACCCGCATATTAAGGGAGTCGCGAACAACGCCGCGAACAGCATGCCAGCCGGGTAGGCCTGGCTGAGCGGTGAGGTGCGGTTAGGGGGGCACGGCTTCGTGAGCGTCTGGGGTGGACATGACCGGAACGGGGACAGACCCCAATTTCGCATTCCGGTTTGTGGGAGGCCGAAGGGAAGGTTGCGAAATCAGGGTCAGTCCCCATGGGTGGGGAAGCGGTGAGGCGGATCGGGGATAGAAGGGCCGGCACTTTTGGTGCCGGCCCTTTTGCTTTGGCTAGAGATCGAACCAGAGGTCGGTGGTTATGTTGCGCTCGAAGGGGACGAGCATGCCCTCGGCGTAGGACCAGCCGGGAGGCTGGGTGAAGGCGGTGGGGGCAATGTCGGTGGAGACTCTGCGGCCGTCGGGCAGGGTCAGTTCGATCCAGAAGCGGCGGACTTTGAAGTAGTCGTGGCCGGGGTTGAGGAGGACGAAGACGTTGCGGCGGTCGAGCTTCTTGATGGCCTCGGGGGTTAGCGGGATGCTGACTTTTTCGGCCCAGAGACCCTGGGTCTCACTGCCGCCAGCGGGGGCCATGTTGCCCAGCATGACGCCGTTGAGCTGGGCGAAGGAGCCGTACTGCTCGCCAGTGCCGGAGAGGCCGTTGCCGTCGTAGACGAGACGGCCGGACTTGGCGGCGCGGAGTTGGTCGACCGTGAGGCCCTTGGCGGAGAAGGGGGCGGGCTCGCGGCGGTATTGCTCGCCCTGGGCGTCCAGAAAGCGGGTGAGAGCGGGCTGGAGGGTTTCGAGGCGCATGTCGGCCCAGCAGGCCCAGTCGCCCGAGGAGTCGTCCTTGGGGCCGACGTCGGAGATCATTTTGATGCGGACCTTCTGGCCGGCCCACTTGGAGAGGTCGGCTTCGAGGGGCGTCCACTCGTGGGTGAGGACGGTTTTCTCGGCGACGATGGTGTCCTTCCCGGAGGCGTCGGTGACGGCGAGCTTGTAGAGGATGCCGTCGCCGAGGTAGCTGCCATCGGCCTTGCCGACTGAGGCGCGGAAGGCGAGGGGCTGGTTGGGGAGCGTCATCGCCTCGTACACCGCGAAGACGTAGCCAGTGCCGTCCTGCCATGGCGGGTGCATGAAGATGGCCTGCTCGCCGACGCCGCCGACGGTGACGGCGCGGGGGACGACGTGGCCGCCGGTTTTGCCGAAGTCGGGGGTCTCGGGGGCGTTGCGGACGCACATGCCGGTGTCGTAGGCGGCGGGGAGGTCGGCGAGTTTGACGGGGGCGCGGACGATGCGCATGCCGCGCTCGAGGGTTTGGTGGAGGTTGTTGGAGGTGATGTCCACGCGGAGGAGGGTGGCGTCTTCGGCTTGGGGTTGGCCGAGGTCGAAGGTGACCTTGGTGGGGACGTTGGGTTTGAGGGTGAGAGTCTTGGTGGTCGGTGATAACGACTGGGCCGGCTGAAGCTCGGCCCCTCCGGGGAGAGAGACGGCAAAGGGCGCGGGGGCGGCTAGGTTGCTGGTGAGGACCAACGTCAAATTGTTGCCCTGGAGGGTGGCGGTGGATTCGGTTAGGGGGACTACGGTGAAGTCGATCCACTGGTTTTCGAACTGCTGCCAGATACGCTGGTTGGGCTTGGCGTCGGCGGGGATGGTGAAGGTGTGAGGCTGCTTGCCCTGGACGGTTACTGCTTCGCCGGCGACGACTTGGCCTCGGGAGGACTTGAGGGCTTGGGAGGGACCGCCAAGCTCTCCGGTGAGGAGGTAGCTGAAGGCACCTTCCATGGGGATGACATACGTTAGGCCGCGCGCGGTGCGGAGGTTGGCGGCACCCATTTCCTTGCCGTCTTTGTCGAGGGCGACGGCGGAGGTGGCAGTGATGCCGAAGCCGCAGTCGGCGCCTTTGTAGGGGATGATTTCGAACTTGTTGTCGGGGAGGATGCGGCAGATGCCGATGCCGTCGGAGGCGGCGAGGGGGTGGCGGCTGAAGCGGCCGCGGCCATCTACATACAAGTACGCAGGCGTGACGCAGTAATCAGAGCGATGGGTTCCGGGGCCATTGTCGGCACTAGCGACGAATATACTGGCACCTTTCGGAGCCCAGCCGACATAGCCATTGGGTGGCAAGTCAGTCTCTCCATACCTCATGCGGTCGGATTTGTTGCCGTTCACTACCGTCTGGGTGCCGTCGGCGTAGGTGGTTACTATCTGGTTGCGTTTGTAGGCACCGCTGGCTATGGCGGCAGAGGTGTCCAGGAGGTTGCCCTTCTCGTCCATGTACTGGATGGACTTGATGGGCTGCTGGGTGTAGCGGGAGGCTAGTTGCTGGAGCATGTAGTAGCTGCGGAGGCCGTTTTGGAAGCCGCCTTCCATCATCAGGAAGCCGGGGTGGCCGAAGGCTATTGTGGCGGCTAAGAAGCGGTCTACGTAGGTATCGCGCTCGGTGGGAGTGTCGCCGGCGGCCTCTCCCCTACCGTAGAACATCTCGGGGTTGCCCATGCCGAAGTTGCAGCAGAGGTCGTGCATTTTGCGGAGGTCGAGGTCAACCAGCCAGGGCATGTCGGGGATGTCGTAGCCGCGATCCTGAGCGTAGTTGCCATCGGTGAGGCCGCTGTACCAGAAGTGGTGGTTGCCTTCGGAGTAGACCGGGCCCTGCCAGGCATTCTTCTGGTGGAGCATGATTTCGCCGTAGGCGTAGAAGGTGTCGGCGAAGGTTCCGGCGCCGGGGACGCGGGCGTCGTAGTCGGTGCGGTCCCACGGCGCGACGGCGGTGTGGACGTCGCAGTAGGCGGTGCTGAAGTGGAACTTGCTTTGGATGATCGGAGCGAGTTTGGCGCAGTATTCGACGGCGCGGGTGGGCTTGGGGGCGTAGCAGCGCATCCAGGCGGAGCCGAGCTGGTTTTGGGGCGTGCGGGAGATGAGGTCGTAGGACCAGAATTCGTTGACCGGGGCGAAGTCGGTGTAGTTGTTGTAGGGGCCGTAGACGAAGCCGAGCTTGTCCTGCATGAGGCGGGCGTAGTCGATCTGGCCCTGGTCGCCGCCCTTGCCGGGGGCGGTGCGGGTGCGGAAGGTAAAGCTTTCGCCACCGTCGCGCCAGCCGGTTTCGTGGTCGGTGATGAGGCACTCGCGCATGCCGTAGCGCCAGACGTTGGTCCAGTAGGCGGCGTCGGACTCGCGGTTGGAGGCACCGTGGGCGCGCCAGACGTGGGTGCCGGCGACGGACTTGTAGGGCGAGACGGGGTTGGCGGGCGTGGGCAAGACTTCCTCGTAGCGCGGGGAGAGGGTGAGGAAGAAGCGCTCGTAGACGTCATTGCGCTTGCCATCGGTCTTGTTGATATAGCGGGTGCCGCCCTGGTAGGAGACCTTGCCATCCTTGACTTCGAGGGCGGAGAAGGGCTGGGAGGCGTTGGAGAGGTACCAGTCGGTGTTGCCAGCGAGGAAGAGGGGCTTGGCCGGCGGGCCCATGACGACCACGGCGGGGCGGGAGAGACTGCCGCCGAAGTGGTAGTAGGGGTTGGTGACGAGGCGGGGGTTGTCGGTGCCCTCGGCGTGACCGTAGCGGACTTCGGCGACGTTGCCGCCGGGGCAGAGGGTGTCGATGACGAGGGACTTGTTCCAGAGGCGGTAGACGTAGGTGACATCCGCGGAGACGCCGTCGCGGCTGACGCGGTAGCGGGTGGTTAGCTCGTTGTTTTTGAGGCTGGGCGGAGCGAGGGCTTCGATTTTGTCGGGAGCGAGGGCTTTGTCGCCGACCTGGAGATAGACGCCGCCGTCCACGCAGGGGCGGAGGGCGTTAGCGCCCTTCCAGCGGGCGGTGAGGTCGCCGAAGGTGCCGGTGGCGGGGGTGAGGGCGTAGGTGAGAGTGCCGTCGGAGCCGGTGTAGGTGAAGACGAAGGATTTGCCCTGGGGGGCGACGGAGGTCTTGAAGTCCTTCGTGAGGTTGTCGGGGAGGATGGTTTGCAGGCGGTTCGGGAACGGGAGCTTGCCCGGGCCGGTGTTGGTGCCGGTGGTCTGGCCGGGGAACATCGGGATGCCGCGCTCGGGGCGGGGCTCGAAGGTTAGCGGCGGGAATTTCTCGGTGAAGACCGCGAGGTTGTCGAAGAAGAGCGTCATGTCGGTCTTATTGCGGCCGCCAGTGATGGTGAGGTTCTTGAAGGTGGCACCGTTTTTGGCGCGGTCGATCTGGTCGGGGCTGAGGCGCTCGTGGAGGACGTACCACTCTTCCCAGTTGACGCTGCCGAGGGTGACGGAGAAGTCCTTGCCCGCCGAGTCGGTGAAGACGGCCTGGATGGTGACGGGGGGCTTACTGGGGTTGGGCGAGTAGCCCCAGTTGTTGCCGTAGACCCAGAGGGAGACGGCGTCGAAGGGGGCGGTGATTTTGACGGGCTGGGGCGGGGCGAAGGAGAGCTCGGGGCCGTCGCCGGTGGCGCGGTAGGTGAGCTTGCCGACGTACTGGTCCCAGAGCTGCTGCTCGCGGGTGCGGGAGAAGGTGGCGGCCATGGACTTGGGAGTGACGGTCCAGCCGTCGAGGTTCTCGAAGTCGATGAGGGGCGGGTAGAGGTCCTGGGTGCGGTTCGCCCAGTCCATTTCGTAGGGGCGCTTGCCGACTGGCTCGTCGGCAGCGTAGGCGGTGGTGGCGATGAGGAGGGCGAGGATTATGGTGCGCATGGTAGAGGCCTCCGGGAGGGTGAGAGCTTTACAGGATGTACAGGATAAAGGCAAGGATGGGAAGGATGAAGGCGAGAGATTCTGATCCTGAATATCCTGCCTTTATCCTGTTCCGAAAGTAGCTTTGTCATTCTGAGCGAAGCGAAGAATCTGCGTGTACAGGTGGCCGGGCTTCTTCGCTTCGCTCAGAATGACAGCCTACTAGGTCAACCTAGAAAGGACACTGCGGAGATGGTTGGCGTTCCGCTTCATGCCGATCTGGGGTTCGGGTAGCTCCGGACGCCAGAATTTTTCGTATTCATCGGAGAGGTAGCCGGTGTAGCCCTGGTCCTTGAGGATCTGGAGGATGGGCTGCCAGTCTATCTCGCCCTCGTCGAGGAAGTTGGCGAGGGGCTTGCCGTCGACCCGGATGAGGTTCTTGCAGTGGACGTGGAGGACGTGGGGGGCCTGGAGGCGGACGGCTTGCAGGGGGTCCTCTCTGCCGGCGGCTACCACCCAGTAGTGATCCATCAGGATGCCGAAGTTGGGGCGGGCGACCTGGAGGACCATGGCGACGGTGTCCTCGGCGGTCTGGGTGAGGGTGCCGGAGTGGTTTTCCAGGGCGAGTTTGACGCCGTAGTCGGCGGCGAGGGCGGAGGCTTGTTGGAGGCCGAGGGCGGTGTCGGCCCAGGTAGCGTCGCGGTTGGTGGCGGGGAGGGGCCACATGCCGCCGGTGGCGCGGACGAGGCTGCAGCCCAGGAGCTGCGCGGCGCGACAGGTTTTGCGGAGGCCTTCGAGGGTCTCGGCCGTGGCCTGGGGGGAGGTGTAGTCCTTGTAGTAGGGGGTGAGGCAGGCGATGGCTACGCCCTCGTCGGCGGCGGTTTTGGCGATGAGGGCGAGTTCGGCGTCGGTGACGGTTTCGGGGTTGAGGTGGCCGTTAGCGGCGCAGCGGATCTCGATGCCGTCGAGGCCGAGGTCGCGGCAGAAGTGGAGGGCCTCGAGGAGGGTGAGGCCGGGCATGCCCATGGTGTGTCCGCAGAGTTTCATGGGGAGGAGGTTCGGCGTGGGATGGGTGGAGTCCTTGGAGGGAGGCGAACGGCATACAGGATGGACAGGATTAACGGCGGATGGGGAGGATAGAGGCAAAGGCAAAGGCAAAGGCGAGGCAGAGGGTGGGGAGGATGGGAGGCGAGCGGGGGGCGGGGGGGGCGGGGGGGGATCCTTCGTCGCAGACTACGCTCCTCAGGATGACACGCTGGTTGGGGTCTCGTTGGGGTCGGTGACCGCTCTCACGGAATGCCCTCCTGCAGAATGCCCTCCTGCAGAATGCCATCTCACGGAATGCCATCCACAGATTCGTCTATCTGCCCTCAGTGGTCGTGGCCCTCGTGATCGTGATCGGGAGTTTCCGGGTGCATCAGGGGGCTTACCAGGGCTGGGAGGGGGCAGGAGGTGCTTTCCATCTCGAGGGTGACCTCGGCGATGTTGAAGCGGGTTTGGAGCATGCCGCGGAGGTCGGCGATGATTTTGACGCGCTCTTCGTCGGTCTCGGGGCAGGCTACTACGTGGGCGCTGAGGATGAAGAGGTTGGAGCAGGGGGCCCACAGGCGCATGGCGTGGACGTCGTTTACCCCCGGGATCTCGTTCATGGCGGCGGCGATGTCGCGGAGGTTGAGGCTGCGCGGGACGCCCAGGAGGAGGATGTGCATGGCCTCGTCGAGCACGCGCCAGGCGCCCCAGATGATGAGGAGACCCAGGGCGGCGGACATGATCGGGTCCACGAGGTACCAGCCGGTGGTGGCCATGACAATGGCCGCGACGACGACGCCGACGGAGGCGAGCATGTCGCCGAGAACGTGCATGTAGGCGCTGCGGACGTTGAGGTCGTGATGGTGGCCGGAGAGCCTGGTGAGTACCACGACGTTCACGGCGAGGCCGATGATGGCGATGACCATCATCAGGCCGGTTTTGATCTCGGGGGGCTGACGGAAGCGCAGCCAGGCTTCGTGCCAGATCAGAAGGGCGATGACCACCAGGGAGATGCCGTTGATCATCGCCGCGAAGATCTCGGCGCGGTGCAGGCCGAAGGTGCGGGTGTCGGTGGGCAGGCGGCAGGCGAGGCGCAGGGCGAAGAAGCTGAGCGCAAGCGACCCGACGTCGGCGAAGACGTGGCCGGCGTCGGAGAGCAGGGCCAGCGAGCCGCTGAGGAAGCCACCGATGACCTCGACGATGAGGATGGCGGCGGTCAGGATGGTGGCGAGGAAAAGGCGGCGTGACTTGTCGGCGTCGCCAACGCCCATTTCGGTGGCGTGTGTGTGTGTGTGTGCCATGGTTGGTCGTTGATGGCGGTCGGAGCGGGCGAGACGCCCGCACTACGCGTTGGTCGGTGATAACGGCTGGGCCGGATGACCACGGTGAGGCTGTGGTCATGCGGCCCCTCCAGGTTGTGATCGCTGGTCGGTGATAACGGCCGGCGGGGTACGAGCCCCCGCCCTACAGCGGAGACGGCGTTACGGTAACGGCGGCGGTTATTTTACCAGTCTGGCTCCGGCTTCTCGGGCCTGGCCCAGGGCTTCCCAGTGGTCGGCTATCTCGCCCGGCAGATCGACCTTCGGGAAGATCAATTCAAGGTAGTCGCCATCCATGGTGATGACGCTGTGGAAGTACTTCACGTTCGTGCGGATGCCCTCGATCATGTCCTGCTTGTCGCTGCCCAGGACCGACATGAAGAGGAGGTCGCGGCGGCGGTTGTCCTTGGAGATGGGGTCCTTGAGCAGGAACTTGCGGACCCAGTAGGGCTGGCAGCGGTCGATCATGGCCTTGGCCTGAGCGGTCACGCCGCCGAAGTAGACCGGCGAGGTGAAGATCACCGCGTCCATGTTCTCAAGGGCGGAGTAGACCGTGTCCATGTCGTCATGGATGACGCACTTGCCGGTCTTGTAGCACCCGCCACAGCCCTGGCAGGGGCGGATGTTGAGATCGTTGAGGTGGATCTTCAGGGTGGTCGCGCCCGCCTCGGCGGCGCCCTGCAAAGCGGCGTCGAGGAGTAGGCCGCAGTTGCCCTGGGGGCGGGGGCTGCCCTGGATACCTACAATGAGTTGGGATTTCTTGTCGCTCATTTTTGACTCCTTTTGGTTTGCGTGGTGGGTTGGTACCAAGGTTGGTCGGTGATGACGGCTTGGGCGGACCACGGTCCGCCCCTACGGTGGGACGTCGGTTGGTCGGTGATAACGGCCGGCGGGGTACGGAGCCCCCGCCCTACAGCAGAAACGGCGTTACGGCGATGGCCGGACGGACCGCGGTCCGCCCCTACGGCGGGACGTCGGTTGGTCGGTGATAACGGCCGGCGGGGTACGAGCCCCCGCCCTACAGCGGAAACGGCGTTACGGCGACGGCGTTACGGCGATGGCCGGACGGACCGCGGTCCGCCCCTACGGTGGGACGTCGGTTGGTCGGTGATAACGGCCGGCGGGGTACGGAGCCCCCGCCCTACAGCGGAAACGGCGGGAACGGCGGAACGGCATCAGGGTTTGCGGAGGTCTCTCGGGTACTTGGACATTACCTCGTCTCTGATGCGCTGGGTCATGGCCAGGGCTTCTTCCATGGGCCGCTGCCACATGTTGCGGCCGAAGATCAGGCCCGTGGCGCCCGCCTGCATGCAGATATGGGCCTTGGCGAGGAGGTCCTCGTCACTCAGCTTCGAGCCGCCCGAGAAGAGGACGAGAGTCTTGCCGGCGGATTCCACTACGCGGCGGACGGCGGCGGACTGATCGTCCTTAAGCTCGTTGTAGGGCTTGGACAGGGCGGCCAAGTTGTCTACCTTGGGGAGGTTGATTTTGACTATGTCAGCGCCTAACTCGCAGGCGACGCGGGCGGCGTAGTCTACGGCGTAGATTGAGTCGCGACCGCCCTTTGCCTCGATGGCCGAGCCGCGAGGGTAGGCCCAGACGATGACGGGCATGCCGAGGGCATCGGCCTCCTGGCGGATCTCCATGAACTGCAGGAAGTCCTCGCTTTGGGCGGGGGAGCCGACGTAGAGGGTGTAGCCGACCGCGTCGGCACCGAGGCGGACCGCGTCCTCGACGGAGGCGATCAGCGGCGAGAAGGCTTCATCGTCGGGCGGGATCGTGGTTTTGCCGTTGAGCTTGAGGACCAGCGGCACGCGGCCGGCGTAGGGGGCGAGGTACTTCTCGGCGAGGCCGTATTGGAAGACGATGCCGGTGTAGTTGCCCCGCAGCGCGAGCTGGAGTTGGAAGTCGGGGTCCTTGCTGGGCGGGTTGGGGAAGAAGTCGGTCGGGCCGTGCTCGAGGCCCTGATCGATGGGCAAAAAGACGGCGGTGCCGTTGGCGGGGCCATGCTGGTAGAGCAGGCGGTAGAGTCGGGTGCGCTTTCCGGGGGAGAGTGACAGATCGTCGAGAGTCAGGTACTTGTCCATGTTGTCCTCCACTACTTCATCCTCACGACACGACAGACGACAGGGGCTGCTGCCGCCCCTTCGGGGCTCAAGTGTTTCGAGGGCCGGGTACCAGGGGCTTGCGCCCCTGGCTAGGGTCTGACGGCCCTTCGGGCCTGCACGGCGTGTGACCGGGCGGTTTGGGCTCAGTCAAGGAACCGTTACGGCTGGCGGTGTCACGCCCGGCTGGAAGCCGGGCTCTGTTGGCGATAGCTCGCGGCAGGATGCCGCTCGTACGGCGTAGTAGCGCAGCTTGGCGACTACGGCGGTCGCGAGGCAGCCGCTCGTACGGCGTAGTGGCGCGGCGTGGAGACCCGTGGCTAGTCGCGGTTGGTTTTGAACTCCTGCAGCAGGCGGACGTGGGCCTTCTCCTGCTGGATCAGTTTGTCTATCTGCGGCTGCTCGGCGGGCGGGACGATTTCGCGCATTTCGTACAGGAACAGGATCGTGTCCTTTTCGAAGCCGAGGGCGAAGTCGAGCGCCTGCAGGTCATCGGTCATCCCGGCGACTACGCGGCGGGCGGTTTCTTCGTCCGGCATGACGCGAGTTTGCAGGAGGGCGGTGATGTACTCCTGCTCCTCGTCTGCGTAGGTCTCGGGAGCGGAGTAGGCGCCGACGCCCTCGCGGAGTTGGCGGAAGGTTGTCTCGTGGTTCTGCTCGGCCTCGGCGAGGTAGTGCATCATTTTGCGGACGCTATCACCCCTGGCGGCGGCGGCGACGGCCTCGTAGAAGGCGTGGCCGCTGCGCTCGGTGGCGATGGCCATTTCGTAGACTTCGGCGGCGGAGAAATTGGCGAGACTGGTCATTGTCGGGTCCTTGGCGGTGAGGCAGTGAATAGCGTTGGTCTGGAGCAGAGACGATTTGAGAGGCTGCCGCCCCTTCGGGGCTCAATGGTTTTGGTTGCGCGCACCAGGGCCTTGCGGCCCTGGCTAGAGGCCGGACGGCCCTTCGGGCCTGACGGCAACGGCAACGGCAACGGCAACGGCTGACGGCTGACGGCTGACGGCTGACGGCTGACGGCTGACGGCTGACGGCTGACGGCTGACGGCTGACGGCTGACGGCCTCCGGTTGGCTTGATTGTCGCGATCGGTGATCGCTCGTACAGGTGGGCAGGAGGAGGGGCGACACCACCCCTCACAGGTCACGGCTTGCCAGCTACCATTGCCAACTACAGGCCGCCGGCGTTTTGGATGCCTTTGGCTCCCGGCCACGTGGCGCGGGGCTCGAGGCTGCGCCAGTCGCAGTCCACGCGCCATTGACTGGCTGCTGTATGGGTATAGACGAGCCAGCCGTACCTGGGGTCGGCTAGTTTGTACTGCCAGTCGCGATACTTCTTAGGACAGGGCGCGAGGCAGCGGGTTTCGGGAGCGGGCTGGTCGAGGGCGTCGCGCGTCCAGGGCTGGACGAGGAGCCACGGGCTGGCGCCGGTTTCCTCGAATTCGTGCGGCTCACGCCAGGGACCAAAAGCGCCGCCGGGATCGTAGTGGGTGGCCCAGTGGTGGTTGTCCGGCGCTCCCGAGGAGGCCAGGTCGCCGCAGGGGCCGATGCCCTCCGGGGCGGGCTGCCAATTGGCAGCGGTCTCGATCATGCTTGAGATTATCGCAAGGCGCTTTTTGAGCGCGCGGGCGTGGCTGGAGGAGAGGTTCTGGCGGCGGAGAGCGCCGTTGCGGGCGGAACGCAGGTGATCCCCAGCCGATTCCAGAGCGGCCTGCCGGTCCCACAGCCCCAGTATATCAGCCATCGACCACATGATGCAAAGCGCGGAGTAGTACTCCAGATGGCGCAGGGCATTGTCCACCTGGTCTACCTGCCGCAGGGCGAGGCCGATGGTGCGGTTGCCGTAGCAGGCGCGCTCTTGCTTGATCGCGTCGCGGAGGGCGCCGAGGCCGGTACGGGCGGTGCGGCGTTGGACTATGCCGGCATCTTTCTCGAGATACTGAGACCGCTGGGCGCGGTAGGCCTGGCGGATGGCGAGGTCCACCGGGCGGAAGGCCTGCCAGATGCAGTTGCCGGGAAGCTCGGCGGCCAGGGCGGCGACGGGCTCGGGCTGGGGGCGGGAGGCGCGGTCGGGCCAGGGGGACTGGTTGCGGTCGAGGGCGCACTGGGCGGCCTGCAGGTCTGCCAGCAGGCTCTGGGCGAGGCCCTGAGCGGCCGCGGTCTCGGCGAAGGCGGAACCGAGGGAAGACAGCATTATCACAACCAGTGCGGGTGCCAGATATCTGGGCATCATCATCGCCTCCAAGTGACGAACCTGTCGGGCACCATGGTAAGCTGCGCGGGCCGCTCTGACAAGTGTAATTCTGTGAGTTCGCGTGGGAGCGGCGAGTTTCCTGCCCGGGCACGGCAGCAGGAAGTATGAGGGGCACGGCGAATCTATAGAACGAATTTCGAACATGTTCGGTCACTGAATGACAGGCGCCCGAAGGGGAAACCCCTGAGCAGGCGCTTCCGTTGCGGCCAGTGGGATGACGAAGCCGGTTGGCAGTTCATCGATCTCATGGAGGCACAGGCATCATGCGAATCACATCCGCGACCGCGCAGAGGGCTATCATCGCCGTGCTGGCGCTGCTCCCGTCGCTGGCGCTGGCCCAACCGCCAGGGCCCCCGGAGTGGCTGGAGAAGATCGACCCGACCAAGTATATCCTGCTGGCGGCCAACATGAAGCCCCCGTTCGCGTATGGCACGGACCCCCAGATTGAGGCCCAGGGGCAGGGCACACGGATTGACGACGGTCAGGGGCATGTGACCGAGCAGACCATCTTCTTCATGTATGCGATGCAGACGGTCAAGCTGGCGCAACCGTTCGCCAATACGGCCGCGACCAACCCTCCCACAGCGATGCGCTGGGACATGAACTGGAACATGACCGTCGGCATCTACCAGAACGAGGAGACCGCCAAAGCCGCCGTCCGCACGCACTATCTGTCGGATTTCGGGCCTTTCACCGCCGAGGATGAGAACTGTCTCAATGACGCGCGACTGCGCAACGGACGCGGGGCGGCGGGGGCGATGGGGCGTTTCGTGCGTTACCGCAACCTGATCCTGAAGATTGACACGGGTAACATCCAGGAGGTCAAAGGCAACCGGCAGAAGATCGACTCCGACCTCTACAACGGGGCCTACGGGGGGGCCCAGAGCCACCAGCAGGACCTGATCGCGGCTTTGGCGCGCGTGTGGCTGGACAAGGTGGCGGGGCCGGACCGGGCGGACCTGCACGTGCAGAGCGACAAGGTCCTTTTGCGTTGGTGGACAGCGCACCCCACGGTTGAGCGCGAGCCTGCCGCCGATCAGCAGTACGTCGTCGTGCAGGTAGACAACCGCTCGGACAAGGTCGCCGCCGTGGGCGCGGAGGCACGGCTGCTGCTGGCCAAGCAGGGCGACGCGGAGATGCAGCCCATCAGTCGCCCGGTGCGTCTGCCGGACATCGCTCCGGGCGGGTCGCGGCTGGCCACCTTCTACTGGGACCTCGGGGGCAAGAGTATCGAGAACGCGGTGCTGCGGGTTGAGGTGGGCATTCCGAACGTCGAAGACGCCGACATGAATGACAACCAGTGCGACCTGAAATGCTCCATCTACCTGGCCCACAACGGCACCAGCGCCTACCGGTGGGTGGAGGATTCGTATTCGTTCAACAACTATGGCTTCACCGACCGCGAGGGGCAGGAGATGCTGGAGGGAATCCTCGCCACCATCATCGGGCAGGTCTATACCGATCCCCAAGCCTCCACGCTGCTCACCCGCCTGATCTTCCCGCAGACCTACACGCGCTTCATGGACTATCTGCAGGCCAGCATGAAGGAGGGCATTGGGGGACACTGCTACGGCCTGGCCGCCACCGCGGGCCTGTACTTTCTCGACCCCTCACTCCGACCCGGCGGGGGCCGGACCTGCGACATGACCCGCGACGCGGCCTCTGCTAACGTCAATCTCTACCAACGGGCACAGATGGTGCCCGTGGTGCAGGCCCTGCTCAGCGGCGATAACTACTTCGAGCGCAACTGGGGTCCAGTGACCTGCCTCAACACTGTCCGCAACATTCTGAAGACGCAGCGCAAACCAGTCATCCTGTCCATTGGCGGCGACAACCAGGTGCAAGAGCAGGTGATGGTCAACGGCGTTCCCCAGATGCAACAGGTCAACAAGTCGTGGGGACATGCGCTACTGGCTTACAAACTGGTAGAGGTGGAAGGCCGCCCGCCGGCAATCTACCTCTACGATCCGAACATCCCGCCGAAGGGCCAGTGGGCCACCCAGAACCCTTCGACCGGCTTCGGAATCAATGTCGGCGATAACACCTGGTTTATGGCCTCCCAAATGTACGGGTGGTACGGAGGTGTTAACAGGATTGCAGCGCGGGAGGTAACCCGCGAGGTGTCCGTGGCCGAGGCCAACGCGGTCATTCCGCTGATCAAAGCCAAGCTGGCCGAGATGATGGCCTGGTTTGACAAGGCCGGCAAGCTGATGGCTACGTTGCACTGCCCGGCTGATGCCCTGTTCACCGACCCGCAGGGACGGCGGGTGGGGGTGCTCAATGGCAAGCCGATCAACGAGGTGCCCGGCGCGGAAATCCGGTCCTCCGGCGAGGTGGAGATCTACATCCTGCCGCGAGATGTGGAGTTCTCGGTGCAGCTTACGGGCACCGGTTCGGGGCAGGCGGGGTTTGACATCATCCGCTCCAAGGGTGGGGTGCCAGAGGTTGTGATCTTCGACAAGCTGCCCGTCGGGAGTGGCAGCCGGCTGCAGGCGACGCTGGCCAAGGGGGGCGTGCTGGAGCGGATCACGGGCGAGGGTGGCAAGACATATGCGCCGACGCTGACGGGCACGCTGCAGGGCGACAGGGTGTCGTGGCAGAGTGGCTCACAGCAGCCCACGAATCAGCCCACGAATCAGCCGACCAACCAGCCGACGGACCAGCCAACGGCTGTCGGCGAGCTGGTGGTGTGCCGTTCGGTGGCGGACGGCCAGGCGACGGGCGCAGGGGATAGTTTCCCGCGGCTGGCGAGTATCTCGTGCCTGCTGCGCTACCAGGGACTGACGCCACAGACGGCGACTTGCGTGTGGAAGCGGGACGGGACCGAGGTCCAGCGCTCACAGCGGGCGCTGCAAGGGGGCAATGGTTGGGTGACGTTCTCGTTGCGGACCGAGGACCCGGCGGGGCTGGCGGCGGGACGGTGGGAAGTCAGCATCGCGGGAGCCGGTAATACGGTGCTGGGACGGAAGGCGTTTACTATGGGGCCGCAGGCAACCTCGACGCCAACCGGGCAGCAGGGGAATCATGACGCGGACCTCAAGCTGACCGGGGGCGCCAGTTCCGTGCCGGGGCCGACGCGGTACCCGACCGATAGCGGCAAGTTGCGGATGAAGGTGATCTATACGGCGCCCGGCACGATTCTGGACACGGTGGGGATCAATGCCGCGACGCCGGGGGATTTCACCATCAGGATAGATGGCGAGGACCGGCTTAGCTGGCAGATCTACAACCCGTCAGTGCCGGGGGCACACCGCATCTCCAATGGCTGGCATGTGCTGACGGTGGCCCACAAGCTCAAGCCGGGGCAGTGGTATACCTTCGAGGCAAGGTGGGGAGCTAACGGGCTGGACCTGAAAGCGCACACGGGCTGGGAGATCCACGATCCGGTGAGGCTGAAGCTGTCGGGCAAGCCGATCTTCATCGGGGACTTCCCCGGCGACGCGTCCTGGGGAGCGGGCTACAACATCAACCAGTCATTCACGGGGAAGGTAGCCGACCTGCGCATCGAGTAGCGCGGGCGACTGAGTGGAGCGAAAGGACAGGGGCCGGCATGTGCCGGCCCCTGATTGCGTGTGGTGGTCTGCAGCGGCGGACTCAGGCGGCTGGCTGCAGGCTCCTAACATACTGCATGATGACGTCAAACACGGCCTTTGCCTTGACGTAGTCGATGTGCCCGGGGGTGTCTGAGGACTTGTGGTTGCACGCGCGATCCTCGCCCCAAGCGAAGCAGATGATGGGGATGCCAGCATCGTGGAACGGGGCGTAGTCGCTCTTGCCGCCGAACTGGTCGTATTCGCAGGAGACGCCGAGGGTGGTCGCAAGGTTGAGGCAGGTGCGGGAGGAGGGCTGACCTTTGGTGCTGAGGTCGCCGATTTCGAGGGTGTCCGACCCGGCGCCGACCATGTCCATGTTGATCATGGCGATGATGGACTTGCGCTCGGCGGGGCTGAGGCTTTGGACGTAGGCTTTCGAGCCGGTACGGCCGGTGCCTTTGACGGACTTGCCGTTGGTGTACCTGCCCTCTTCGGCGCCGAAGGCCACGAACTTGATCGTCGGCGTGTTCTTTTCGCGGATAAGGAGGCGCGCCAGTTCGAGCATGACGGCCGCGCCGCTGGCGTTGTCGTTGGCGCCGGGGGAGGCCGCGACGCTGTCGTAGTGGGCGCCGATGACGAGCAGTTTGGCGTCGCCGCGCTTGGTGGCGATGAGGTTTTCGGAGGACTTCCCATTCCAGAGGCGGACGGGCTGGCGGTCTACTTTGTAGCCGAAGGCGGTTAGCTTGTCATAGAGGTAGTCTCCGGCCTGGGCTTCGGCGTCATAGCCGGTGGGACGGGGGCCGATGGTGCCGGCGAGGTATTGCACGTGGCCGCGCACGCGGGCTTCGTCCCAGACCATGGCGGCGGGAAGGGAAGCCGGGGCGGCGGCGATGGGCGGCGGGGCGGCGGGGTTCTGTGCGTCGGGAACGACCGGGGCCGCGGCGACCGACTGGTGCTGGCCCAGCATGGTACCGAGAAGCCAGCCGGCAAGGAAGATTGCCAGACCGAGGCTGAGGGTCATGACGGCGGGCCAGAGGAGCGAGTGCGAGCGAGAGGCGGCTAGCGGTGAGTTTTGGACCATATCTTCTGGAAGTTCTCCCTGTAGAGGCGCCATTCGCCGTTACGTTTGGTGTAGGTGTGCGTGACGTTGGCGCTGCTTTCGTAGTTTGAGGCGGGGCCCCAGCCGTGATAGTACTGGACGAATTGAACAGTGGCCTTGGACCCGTCCACATGGGTGCGAAGGTTGCTGAGTTCAACCTCTTTGTTCGGCTGGCGGCGATTCTCCTTCACGTTCCAGGCACGGTAGCCCTCCCGGTTCATCTCGTCAACGACACCATCAGACCACAGGCAGGCAGCCTGGGTATCAGCGTCATTGCTTTCCCAGGCGGCACGCCAGCGTTCGACTACGGCTTCGACGGCGGCGGCTTCCTCTTCGGGAGTCGGGACGGGAGGCGGCGCTGTGGAGTTGGGATCTACCACGGGGCCGGGCGTGAGCGCGCCCTCCTGACCCGGGGGTTGGACGGGCTGCGGTGTTGCGGGACTGTGGCCCTGGCCGAGGAGGATGCCGGCAGTGAGTACCAGGCCGATCCCAAGGATGGCACAGAGGATCACGAGCGGGATGACGACGTTGCTTGAGCGAGGAGGCGGGGGAGGCGGAGGTGGCGGCGCGATGATGGTGCGCTGAGGTACGGGGACGGGCGGCGGCGGGGCGACGGGAAGGGGGACGGGGATGTTCAGGGGCTGGCCGGCGGCGAAGGCACGGAGGGCGGCGGCCACTTCACCCGCCGAGGCGAAGCGCTGGGAGGGCTCCAGGGCGAGGCACCGGAGGATGATGGCTTCGAGCGCGGGCGGGAGGGCCGGGCAGTACTGGCGCGGGGGGACCGGCGAGGTCGTGAGGCGCTGCATGGCGCGTGACATGGGGGTCTCGCCCGCGAAAGGCTCGCGCCCGCAGACCATGCGGTAGAGCACGAGGCCGAGGGAGTAGAGATCGGAGCGGCCATCCACGGGGTTGCCCTTGATCTGCTCGGGGGAGGCGTACTCGGGCGTGCCGACGGACATGCCGGTGCTGGTAATGCGGATCTCGTCGGCGGCCTGAGCGATGCCGAAGTCGGTGACGACCGGCAGGCCCATCTCGCTGAGCAGGATGTTGCCGGGCTTCACGTCCCGGTGGACGATGCCCTGCCGGTGGGCGTAGTCGAGGGCTTCGGCGACGGGGATGATCAGCTGGGCAGCGCGGCGGGGGTCGAGGACGGGCTCTTTGGTGAGGAGGTCGTCGAGGGTGCCGCCGGTGAGAAGCTGCATGGCCATGTAGGGCAGGTCGCCATCCTGGCCCGCCACGTAGACGGTGGCGATGCTGGGGTGCTGGGCGAGAGCGGCCATGCGCTGGGCCTCGCGCTGGAAGCGCTGGACGACGCCGGGCTCCTGGGCGAGGTGCGGCGGCAGGACCTTGAGTGCGACCGGGCGGCGGGGATTGTCCTGCATGGCCTCATAGACCACGCCCATGCCGCCACGGCCAAGCTCGCGGGTGATGGTGAAACCGCCGACGGTGGTTCCGATCATTGCTTTGCGGTCCCCTTCGTGGGTTCGAGGGTCGCTCGTTTGGGCGAGGAGGCAGCGGGCTGCTTCCTGGCGGGCTTCGGTTTGGCTTTGGCGACCGGTTTGGAGGCGGGTTGGGACGAACCGCTGAGGGAGCAGGTGATGGCGGCCAGCATGGCCTCGCGGTTGGCCGACCAGTGGCCGCTACCGGCGGGGAACTCGACCGTGAGCATGGCGGCTCCGAGTGAGAGGCCGCAGTAGTCGCCGAAGCTGCCGGGAGTTGGATAGCCGATGTCTTCCTTGATCGGATAGCCGTTGCAGCGCTTCATGGCGCGGGCCATGTGGATGCCCGTGCCGGTGGGGTTCAGGCAGCGCAGAGGCTGGTGGAGGTTGATGACCTTGTCCGGCGGGTATTGCCGCAGCAGCTTGGCGACGGCCTGGGTCTCAGGTTCCGAGAGAGGTCTGGGGCCGGGGTTGTACTTGTCTTTGGCGGCCTTGGGACGCCAGTTGCGGGACCAATTGCGGTTGATGTCCACCTTGTGGGCGTTCACGCGGGTGCCCGCGGCGAGGCCGTCGGGGTTGACCGCCGGGACGATGATGACCTGCCGGCCCTTGAGCGCGGAGGGGGTGGACTGAAGGTACTTGAGGAGTGAACGGCAGACGTTGACGCCGTCGGGTTCGTTGCCGTGGAAGCCGCCGAGGACGACCACTCTCTCGCTGCCGGAGCCAAGGCGGTAGGCGACGATGGACTTGCCGCGAACGGAGGTGCCGATGGTGAAGCTGCCTGAAGCGGGCTTGGCTGCCTTCTTGGCAGGCGCTTTGGCGGGTGCTTTGGCCGGCAGGCTGGCGACGGTGACGGGCGCGGGGGCCTGAGGCGTCGGCAGGGCGGGCTGCACCAGAGGCGCGGGAGGTGCCGCAGCGGGTGTGAGGCCGGGCGGCGGAATGGGCGTGTCCGTGGGCTGCACGGCAGCCGGCGGGGGTGGGGTTGGTTTGGGTACGGTCATGGCTTGCACCAGGGCAACGACTTGAATGATGATGCCGAGGGCGAGAATGGCCCCGACGATTGGTATCCAGTGTTTGAGAAGTGTGTTTCCGATGGACATGCGGTCCCCCAAAGGGCTGTGATAGTTGCTACTTGTAGAGTTCATCTTTGGTAATCCCGAAGCGGTTGCCCTGATCGCCAAAGACCAACACCTGGCGTCCAGCGCTGTGGTAGCCGCCGTTCTTCCCGCCAATGCGGCGATAGTCAAGGCTGAAAGAGGCCTGAACCGTGCCGTCAGGGCCTTCGGAGATCTCAATGCCGCCACGGGAGATGTTGATACTTGCCGAGGGGCTCATGATCTTCTGCTCATGAGCGTAGAAGGATGAGCGATCATAGCTCTTATTGTTGGAGTAGATTGTGGCGTCAGGGTGGTAGCAAAGCATGACGTAGTCATAGGCTCTGCCGCTTTCCCAGCGCTGAATCCAGCTATCCACGGCGCGGTAGATGTCTTCGTCGGGCGCGTCTGAGTGCTCCCAGCCCCAAATACCCTCACGGCCTGTATCACCATTGTCACCATCGCCCTGCGACTGCCGGGTGACACCCTCAGGCTTAGGCCCTTTGCTCAAGACGACCCGTACAGCGTCTCCGCGCTCGACTTCGGTGCCTGCCGATGGGGTCTGGGACATGATCTGGCCGGCGGCGATACTGTCGTGGTACCGCTGCTCGTCCGAAATCTGCAGCGGGAGCTTACCGACGCTCATCAGGGTGGCCCGCGCAGCGTCGCCTGTCTGGCCGACGAGGTCGGGGACCTTGACTGCCGGGCCGCGGCTGAGCGTGACGACGATGGCCTGTCCCTTCTGGCAACGGCCGCCGGGTGCGGGGTCCTGGCGGCAAATCATGTTAGCGGGGACGGTCTCGTTGAACTGCTTGTCGCTGGCCTGCTGGAGGGTGAAGCCAGCCTTGTTTGAGGTCACGGCGGCGCGGGCGTTGTCGAAGCTGAGGCCGATGAGGCTGGGGGCCTTGGCGGGGCCGACGAGACCGCTATTGATGAGCATGAGCCCGCCGCCACCGAGGAGGAAGAGCGCGCCAAGGATGGCAAGCACCAGGAGGCCGGTCTTGGAGCGGGGCTTCGGCAGAGGGGCAGGCGGGGCGGGCGCGTACGACGTGGGCGCGGGAGTCGGCATGGGAGCAGGCGTGACTGTCGTGGATTGTGGCATGGCGTAGGGGACGTCGCGGGGGGCGGCCTGCACGTGCGGCAACTGCAGGGCGCGGAGCTCGGCGGCGAGCTGCCCGGCGTTGGCGTAGCGCTCGCTGGGGTCCTTGGCCAGACACTTGAGGATGATGCGCTCGAGCTCGGACGGGATGTTGCCGAAGCGGTAGGAGAGCGGCGTGGGCGGGCGTTCCATGTGGGCTACGGCCATGGAGAGGCCGCTGCCCGCATCAAAGGGGAGGCCGCCAGCGACCATCTGGTAGAGCATTACGCCGAGGGAATATATGTCGGAGCGGCCGTCAACCGGATTGCCTTTGACCTGTTCGGGAGAGGCGTACTCGGGGGTGCAGATGGCCATGCCGGTAAGCGTCACGCGGACTTCGTCGCCGGCTTTGGCGATGCCGAAGTCGGTGATGACCGGCTGGCCCTGGGCGCTGAACATGATGTTCGCGGGCTTGATGTCGCGGTGGATGATGCCACGGGAGTGGGCGAAGTCGAGCGCGTCGGCGAGCTGGGCGCCGATGGCGGCGACTTGGTCGAAGGGCAGCCCGGAGGGGGCGTGGCGGGCCAGATGGTCGGAGAGAGTGCCGTGGCTCAGAAGCTGCATGGTGAAATAGGCGGTGCCCTGGTCCTCGCCGGCGGCGTAGACGGAGACGACGCCGGGGTGGCCATCGAGGGCGGCCATCTTCTGGGCTTCGCTGCGGAAGCGCTCGCTCACGTCGGCGCTGGAAGCGAACTGCGGCGGAAGCGCCTTGAGGGCGACGCGGCGGGAGGGCGTTTGCTGCTGGGCTTCGTAGACGATCCCCATGCCGCCCCTTCCGATCTCCCGGATGATCTGGAACTCGCCGATGGTCTTGCCAATCATGTTGTGCCCATCCTTGGAACGCGGTTAGTACCCGTGGAACTCAGTGACGAGTGGTACATACTGTGAGACAGCGGAATCTTCCGATCAGTGACCAGATCCGAGGCATCAGCCCTTGTGACCAGCGGGGACCGGCGTGCCCTGCTGCAGAAGGTCGCTGAGAGTGACAGGTCGCAGGTTCTTTTCGTCCAGCCACTTCAGGGCGCGGGGCAGCGCTTCGGCGGTGTGCCAGCCCCGTCCGTTGGCGTGCATGATGATGATCGAGCCGGGCCTGGCGCGACGGAACTCGGTAAGGATATCGCTCGCGGTGAAGCTCCGGTCAGGATCGCCGGTGCTGACGTCCCAGAGGACGGACTGCATGCCGAGGGCAGCAGCTTCGGCTGTGACCTTGCGGTTGAACTCGCCGTAGGGGGGGCGATAGTAGGCGGCCGGGCGGCCGGTGTGGGATTGGAGCAGTTGCTGCGTCTTGGCCAGTTCATCATGTGCGGCGGCGACGGCGATCTTGGGCATGTGCGGATGGAGATAGGAATGGTTTTCGAGTTCGAAGCAGGGTATGGAAGCCAGTTCGGCGACCGCGTCCGGGTGGGCTTCGATCCACCTGCCGCCGAGAAAGAAAGTGGCGGGAGTCTGGGTGGAGATGAGGGTCTCGATGATCTTGTGGTCGTAGCCGGCGGGTTTCTGGGTCTGGCAGCAGTCGAAGGTCAGGGCGACGCAACGGGCGTCGGTCTTGACATGCGTGAAGACCAGAGGCTCGACCGGAGTGGGCGAGAAGTCTCCATAGTCAGCGGGCGGGAGTTGCGGCTGCTTCGCCACGGGCGTGGTTGGCTCAGGCTCCGGCCTGGGGGCTGGAGCGGGAGGCGGCGGTGGCGGCGGCGCTGTCCCGGCCGAAGCGGGCGTCGCGGCAGCGGCAACCTGGGCTGGAGGCGCGGGGGCTTGCTTCCGCGGGAGGTAGTGGTCGAGTGCGGCCAGCACCAGTAGAGCGAGGCCCGCTCCGAGCAGGATGGTGGCGTGGGTCTGGCGCGTCATTCCTTCTTCAGCCCCCATTTCTCTATCTTCCAGGCATCGCCCTCGCGAACCAGGGCGACGTCGCCGGACCAGTAGCTGGTTGCGGAGGGACCCTGCAACTCAAGTCTCAGGGGGATTGCGGCTTCCTCAGGGTTGCAGCCCAGTTCGGTTTCGCCCAGGTTCATGATCTCGTACCTGGTGTTGTCGCTGAAGACCTGGTTGGCGTATTTGTCATAGGACAGAGATTGCTTCCTAAGTGCGGAGAAGCAGGCATAGGCACCGCTGCAGTCGCCAGAGTTGCAGAGGCTCACGTAGGCCCGTAACGCCTTTTCGGGACCGCCGGAGGGTTGCGGCTGCGCAGGAGGCTCCGGGGGAGTGGGCTCTTCGGATTTGGTTGCCACAAATGGACTCTCTGGTGCGGTTGGCGGCGCACCGGGGCCGGGAGGGACCGCAGTCGGCGCTACGGGCGTGGGTACGCCCGGGGACGGCGGAGTATAGACCGCCGACGGCGGGGAAGGGGGTACTACCGTCACATTCTGTGAAAGCATGGCTCCGAAGGCGATGAGGCCGACTATGAGGGCGATTGCACCCACCGAGGCCAGCACGATGATGAGCGGGTTAGTCCGCGAGCGGGGCGGGACAGGGGGATTGAGCATGACGCTGGTCTGCTGCGGCTGTGCGACCGGCGGGGTGTAGCCGGGCCTCAGGATCACCCGTGGGAGGGCCTGGGCGCGGAGGGCGGCGGCGAGGTCGCGGCCATTGTTGAAGCGCTGGCTCGGGTCCTTGGCCAGACAGCGCAGGATGATCCGCTCGAGACCGGCCGGCATCCCGGCCACGAGATCGCCGGGCCGCCGGGGGGGCTCCTGGAGGTGCTTCATGGCGAAGCCCATCGGCGTGTCGGACTGGAAGGGCAGACGGCCGGTGACCATCTCGTAGAGCACGATGCCGAGGGAATACAGGTCCGAACGGCCGTCGAGGGGGTTGCCCCGGACCTGCTCGGGGGAGGCGTACTGGGGGGTGCCGAGGGTCATGCCGGTGCTGGTGAGGCGGTATTCGTCCATGGCCTTGGCGATGCCAAAGTCGGTGACGACCGGGCGACCGCGCTCGTCGAACATGATGTTGGCGGGCTTGATGTCGCGGTGGATGACGCCGCGCTCGTGGGCGTAGTCGAGGCCGTCGGCCACTTGGGCGGCCAGTTCGGCGGCATCGGAGAGCGGCAGGGCGCCGTGGGTGCGCAGGCGCTGGTCGAGGTCGCCGCGCAAGAGCTGCATGACGAGGTAGGGAACGCCGTCCGACTGGCCGGCGGCATAGACCTGGGCGATGTTCGGGTGGCCCTCCAGACGGGCCATTTTGTTGGCCTCGTCGGCGAAGCGGGCCGCGACGCCCGGTTCTGCGGCGAGGTGAGGCGGCAGGACCTTGACGGCCACGCGGCGCTGAGGGGCCTGCTGCTGGGCCTCGTACACCACGCCCATGCCGCCATGGCCGATTTCCCGGATGATCTGCAGGTTGGCGAAGGTCTCGCCTGTCATGTTATTGGTCGTACCCTTTGCGTCCGTGTCAGCCCGAAAAACGGGCCGGTGAAGGTCTACTGATCAGAGTTACGGAGAACCTCAACCTGAGCTCGACACGTTGCGGCAGCACGGGCGGAGGGCGCATCCCCGCGCGCGTCGAAGGCCGTTGCGGCTTGCTGCAGATGCTGAATGGCTTCATCCCGTCGCCCCTCGCGCGCGAGACGCTCGCCCTGCGCACGTAGTGACTGCGGGTCTGGCTGCTGCGGTCTCGTTTCGGTGGCGGGCCGGCGAGCAGGACCTGCGCCGTTGACCCAAATCGTCATTTCACTCCTGGCGGTACCGGACGGGCTCTTTGAGCCGACCTGCTTGGGCCTCCGCGTGGGCGCTGGCGGTTTGTCACTCGCCCAGATCGTTATCTCGTTTCTTACAGTACCGCTCGGTCTCGAACGACGTGCCGGTGCCGTCGGCTTGATTGTGGGCTTGGTTGTGGGCTTGGCGTGGGCGGCGGCAACCGGCGCAGGTTTTGCTAAGGGGCCGCTCTGTGGTTCTGGTCGCCTGCCAGAGAGCCCTTCCGTCTCGGACTCAGTCTGTGGAAGCGGTGTCGCGCGGGTGGCCTTCTCGGGTGGAAGCTGGCGGAACGGATTGGTTGATGACGTAATCGGCTGTTGGGTAGCGTCGAACATCGGGGGTGGCACGGGCAGGGGCGGCGGCGTCCTGTCGAGCGATGTTTGGGCCGAAGTCAGAGGTGGCGTAGGGGAAGCCGGGGAGCGGCCCGAGATCATGGCCCCAACGGCCACCAGACCGGCAATGACCCCGATCGCGCCCAGCAAGGCCAGCACATAGACGAGTGGGCTAAGACGTGAGTGCACCACACCGGCCTGCACGGCTGTAACCTTCGTTGGCTGCGGCTGTGCCGCGGGCGGGGTGTAGCCGGGCTGAAGGACGGCTCGCGGCAGTTGCTGCGCGCGCAGGGCTGCGGCCAGGTCACGCCCGCTATTGAAGCGCTGGCTGGGGTCCTTGGACAGACAGCGGAGGATGATCCGCTCCAGGTTAGCGGGCATCCCGGCGAGGAAGTCTCCCAGCCGCCGGGGTTGCTCCTCGATGTGCTGCATGGCATAGCCCATGGGGCTGTCAGAGGTGAAGGGAAGCCGGCCGCTGATCATCTGGTAGAGAACGATGCCAAGCGAGTA